>NZ_JBHIQP010000004.1:0-145845 GCF_042196625.1 Bartonella sp. AC535YNZD
ATTTGGATTGCCTTTAAGAGATTATATCGTAATTTAAAATGATAGCTTTATCCTTTTCAAAAGCTTTGTTTAAAGAGGGTTATGTATATTCATTTTCTTATATTACTTATAGGTTTTGAATGTTTTCACCCCCCCCCAAAACCCTTACAAAACATAGAGCATTAGTTGAATTTATAGGTTGTACTATTGATATAGGTTGTTTTTTGAAAAATTGATAAAAAATAATATATTGAAATATAATGACTTTTATTTTTTATTGAAAAATATGTAAAGGGGGGCGTAAAAAGCACCTCCAAAACTCATAACCATAATGGTCTTGATAGCATTTATTATGATTATAATCCCTTTCTTTTGAAAGGCTTTAAAAGATCACATACTCTCATAAGACATGTTTTAATCATTCACTAAATGATCACTTTTGTCGATTCAATGTACTGACACAAACTGACAAATATATATTTACAGTTGTATTTATTTGTTATTGTTGTTTTAATAAGTTGTATTTTGAAAAATTGATAAAACTTAACTTATTGAAATATAATGATTTTAATTTTTCTCATTTGAAAAAAATGATATAGGTTCTAAAAAGAACTGACAAGACTGACAAAAGTTTATTAAAAGGGACTTTGCTCATCTCTATAATGATCAGTTTCTATTGAGATGTTTTCATAACAAGCAATAAATCACAATTATCCTATTTATCATTTCTCTTATGAACATGAAAAATGATGCCATGGCTATAAAGAACATAACAACTATAGAGAAAGCAAAAATGCAAATGAAAGCATTTGTTATAAGAGCGCGGTGCTATTAAGGTTGTTTAAATTAGAGCCCCTTATAAACAAAATTCACAAAAAATTTAAAATTCATTTAGTAAAAAAATGATAGGTTATAAAGCTAAAAATACGCATAATGAGAGCTTTTCTAAATATTATAAATGTATAGATTCAGAAAATAACGCAATCGTTTCATAAAACCTATAATATAGCTTTAAAAGCATATAAATATAAAAGAAGCAATTAATAAGCATAAGATATTATCAATACATAACGTATTTAAAAAATAAGAAAAAACATAAAAAAGATAAAATATTGTTTGACAATAAATACGTATTTTGTTATATAAATACTCAAGTGATGAAAACACTTAAACCGTAAGCGGATAGGTTACGAAACAGCCTCTCCCATGTCTTTAAAATACTGGCTAGCTTTTATGCTTTTGTTAGTATATGAGAATTTTGTCGGGCGTGGTTATGCCATACAATACCCATTTATGGGAAAAGCATAACAACGGACTTACGGCCGTGTTTTCAACGCCCGATGCTCTTATAGAGTGTCAATTGAAAACGTTATTAACCCGTAAGGTTTTAATTATGATAAATATCTCAAAAAACACCCCCGTTATCTCTAATATTGCGAATGAGACCGCGTCTGTTAATCAACAAGAGCCTGCAAAAAATACGAATTTATTGATGATTGTGAATATATCGATGGTCATTTTTTAACTCGAATTAGAGCCTTAAGAGATTTTGATGATGTCAAAAAAGGCGATTTAGGGGGGTATATTGAAAATGAAAGCAACTTATCTCATGAAGGTAATTGCTGGGTGTATGATGAGGCTTGTGTCTATGGTCATGCAAGAGTGTATGAAAATGCAAAAATACGCCATTTTTCTCAAGTCTGTGGTCAAGTTTATGGCAATGCTGAAGTCTATGGAAAAGCTTTTATCTCTCAATATGCTAAAGTTTATGACCATGCTTTTGTCTATGGCAATGCTCATGTTTATGGCAATATTTATGGTAATGCTCATGTGAATGGTAGTGCCCGCATTCTTGCTGATGCTCATATTTATGATCATGCGCATGTTTCTTATGATGCTACGGTTTTTAGTTATGCACGCGTTTATGGTCATGCCAAGGTTTCTGGCTTGGCTTGTATTTATAGCCATGCAAAAATTTATAATTATGCTGTTATTAATGGTCGTGCAAAGATTTATGGCAAGGTTTATGGGAATGCTTGTGTGAGTGGCTCTTGTGAGATTTATGGCTCTGTTTATGGCAATGCTAAAATCTCATATTGTGCAACGATCTGGGGGCGTGCTTATGGCAATGCAAAAATCAACAAAAAAAGCAAAGTAAGGTTGGTTCCAAAAAATTGTGAGGTGTATGAAAGAGATAATGTTATCAATATAACTGATAAAACAGAATAAAAAGAGATATGGGGGGGCGTGCATTCTTTATGGTTATAAACGCATATAAAATGCATTGCTATAAACATATCATAAAAGAGAGAGTAACATAAAAAAAGCCGTGTCAAATGATATGACGCGGCTTTCAAATAGCGTTTCTTATTGATTAAAATGAATCATCCACAATGGAGTAATGAATGCATATATACAAAACGTATCATATTGCAAGCGCTCTATGAGAGATATGAAAACTTATCAAAAGAAACGTAAATGATGCATATGATCTTTAATCACTCATTTGAATGAGAGAGCCTATAAAACGCTTGTTATGGCTATCAAACGTATCAAACAAATCAAAACGCTCGGTAGCTTTTACAATCCAATCAAAAGCAAATGCATATTAAGTGAATGTCTTGTAAAAACGTTCTTTTTAGCTCGCAAGCATTGGTTTTCAAAAGCAGCTTTTCATAAAACAAATAAACAATTATGGTTTTTTGTTACCATTTTTATCAAGTCAATTTTATTAATAATAGTTATTAAAAAATCACAAAATTAGAATAACCACTTGAAAATATACCCATATGGGTATATTAATAATCATGAGTAAAATAAAACGTATCATATGGCTTGGTTCTTCACTCAAAGATATAAAAAGTCTTCCTGATCTTATTCAACAAAGGATTGGTTATGCTCTTTATCTTGCTCAGATAGGAGATAGAGGAGAAAATGTTAAGGTTCTCAAGGGGTTTGGATCTGCCAATGTTCTAGAAATTATTGAACGCGATATTCAAGGAACTTATCGCGCTGTTTATACGATAAAATATAAAAAATCTCTTTATGTGTTGCATTGTTTTCAGAAAAAATCGACCCGTGGCATTGCAACACCAAAACCAGACATTAATCTGATTAAAGAACGTCTCAAGTTAGCAAAACAATTAGAAGGGAATTAAAATGATCAATGTTTTTCACGGTAGTTCCAATGTTTATGCGGATCTTGGCTTTTCAGATTCCAGAGAGATGCTTATCAAAGCGCAACTTGCTCATAAGATTAGTCAAATTCTGAAAGAAAAGAACTTAACACAAAAACAGGCTAGTCAACTTTTGAAAATGACTCAACCAAAACTGTCTAAACTCTTAAGTGGAGAATTTCGAGGAATTAGTGAAATGAAAATGCTTGAGTGTTTGGCAAAATTGGGAAACGATATAAAGATTATTGTTAATCCGAAAGAAGTTAAAACGCTTGAAGGACATTTTGAAGTTGTTTTTTCTTCTTAAACTTCTTTATGATTAGCTTTTTGGGGTCTATTCATGCATGGCAATCTTATATAAAAAATAGTCAAATGAATCACGTATAAAAGTGTGGATTCTTAAGTGGATTCATATAAAATAATTACAAACAACCTATTGACTTTATTGTATTTTTTGATATTATACTGAGTACTATCTCTGATAAACGCAATGGAGAGAGAATGAGTTGAATCTGATAGGCTCTATCCGGCGTGGGATAAAGATATAATTTCCTATCAAAATAACTGTAACAAACCGGCGTTCCTTGCTGCTCTGATGATAACAAAGGCTCTAAAGAAACATGATCCTTACACTCCAATGCAAACTTATGATGTTGATCAGAACTCAGATAAACGTTTTTGATTTTAACAGCTGTTTCAATAGGGCGGGTAGTGCTTGCATCATAAACACCTTGTCCCGCCCGTGTCTCAAACACCACATCACGGCTTTCGTTAAAGTAAAAGGTCTCTCGTTCACAAAAACGAATAGCTGCAAAAATGCTTTCTTGGATTTGATGAACATACTCATCGGCTATGTCATCAATCTCATCTTGAATGACCGACACTAAGTGCGAAAGTGTTCTCTTATGACGATAAACATCTCGCTTTACAGGTATCGATCCTCCGGTCTTAACCCGAATATAATGACGTGTCATCAAAATACCTTTCTGTGAGGAATATTATTATTGACATTATACATTATGTGTATTACAGTGCACTAATGGTGTTCATTCATAAAACGATAGAATTTGATACTTGGCTTAAGAAACTTAAAGATAAAAGCGTTAAGGCTATTATTCTTCAACGTGTTATACGCTTAAAACAAGGTCTTCTCGGTGATGTTAAATTCTTTAATGGCATAGGTGAATTACGTATCCACTATGGTGCTGGTTATCGAATTTATTTTATCCAAAAAGGCTCTGATTTTATCCTTTTGTTATGCGGTGGAGATAAATCAACGCAGAAAAGGGATATCGAACAAGCATTAAAGTTAAAAGAGGAGTACAGTGATGAAAATAACCCCATTTAAACCAGAAGAATATCTTGAAGACATTGAAGTACAACAAGCATTTCTCAATGAAGCCTTCAAAACTGGTGATGCTGCTCATATAGCGGATGCCATTGGTATTGTTGCTCGCTCTCAAAATATGCGTGCTTTAGCAAAAGAAACCAATCGAGAACGCAGTGGATTATACCGCTCTTTAAGCAAAACAGGTGACCCTAAACTTTCTACCTTAGTCGCTGTCTTATCTGCCCTTAATTTACAACTCTCTGTACAATCTGCTAATTCATAAACTGAGAGGAGTTAATAGATATCTCCTCTCAATTTTAGTGATTGGTTACGAATTCAACGACTATACTTGCTTGACCAGCTTGTACCGTTTTGTCCGCTTTAGCATAGAGAGTAAGTTCTTCATCATAAGGGACAAATTCCTTCTGATTGGTGGGCTTAACTTCTTTGACTGCCTGCTGTTTGATTTCTGCTTCCCCAAACTCAGTCCCTCCAGCAGTGCTGCCTATTTTTACCTTCGTGTCCGAAAATGCTGTCTTAACATATACTTTGATCGAAGTAATCAAAGCACCACGAGGTAGCGTACCTATTCTCATAGCGTTTTCTTTATCTTCATAGCTAAAATTAAGCCGCAAAAAGCTTACCTGCTGCGTATGAAGACTTCTCCCTTGCAAGGGCTGTGGTAAATAATCTGCCATGTCTTATCCCCTCAATGATTTGTCACGAATTGCACAACCACAATACATTCACCAGCATCAGTGGTTTTATCTCGTGTTGCATAAAGGGTCATTTCTTTATCCTCTGGAGTAAAAACCTTTTGGTCTGTTGGTGTAAAATCTTGCGTATTTTGGGCTTTGATGTCTTTTTCACTGAACTCATTGCCTCCATAGGTGCTGCCTATCTTTAATTTTGCCTCAGAAAACGCGGTCTTGACAAAAGCCTTCATCGAAGTGATCAAAGCGCCACGAGGCAAAATTCCGATTTTTTCCGTAAGATGCTTATCTTTATGCGAGATATTCAAACGTAAGAAACTCACTTGTTAGGTATGTAGATTTCTCCCTTGTAATGGCAAGGTATTGATTTATAATGATAATATAGCGTTATTCATATTGAATTAGAAACCCGAATAACGTAGGATTCTCTCATTTCAAACCTGCTTATCTTGAATCAATCAAAATCACTCATTTGCACATAACAAGTGGGATGAGTGTATGGATCAAATTTGTACAAAAAAGGAGTAAAAACGGTCCTTATGAACCGTCTTAATGCAAGATCTGTCGCAACATTGGGGGTTGGCAAATATAATGATGGTGCCGGCTTGTTACTTCATAAGCATAAAGATGGAGGCGCTCAATGGATTTATCATTGTACTATTCACGAGCGCTAGCGTGAAGTGAGCTTTAAGAGATATCTCTTAAAACAAGCGCATAAAATGGCATTCTCCTCACACTGTATTTCTATTGAAATAATGATCACCTTGAATCGTGTGAATTTAGATCTTCAGATCTCATCTGCATAACATTTTAATGTGATTGTTATCCAATATTAAAATACCTCTAATATGATGTACAAACTATAAAGAAATAAGAAAAAACATTTGAAAATTTAAATATGAAATCTAAAAACTTAATTCTGAGATACAATCTATCTCCATTCATATAAATACACAGCATATATTCCTAAACCGATAAGACTAAGAAAACCTAAATATTGATGAATATCTATAACCACACCTGAGAAACAGTGATAATCACGTTAAATCAAATTGTCCGCAAATGCCTCTCATTGAAAAAAACAATATCTTATCTGGGCGGCACATATAACACCTTCTTATACGAAAAAACTATAAAAAAGCAATTCGTTATGAATCCACTGCTTCCAAGACAAGAAGATATTCTCCACCTCTTGTGCCGCCTGTAAATTCTCATCATAAACAGATATCGTTTTTATTCTTCAATGTTTCATAAACTGTTCTAAATCACATCCATCATGCCTTGTATATAATCAAAGTCGATCTTACTAAAGGTCATGCTGAAAAATATAATAATATTATTCATAAAAAATAAAAAAATTACAATAGATGTTTTTTTTGCAATTTCACCAGCATTAGCAGCAATGCTTAAATCTAATCTAAGAAATAAAATATTCATTTTCAGAAAAATGAAAAGAAGCTCTTAAAAAAGAATTTTTACAATCTGTTTCCTAAAGCATGTAATGTAGTAGCAACACGCGGCACGAAAATGCAATGCTATAAGTTTCAGTAATCAAAAACAATTTTTACTGAAAAAAGGTAAAACAGCATTATTTTATACTAAAACAGTCAATAGAAAAACGTTTAGCAACAAAATCAACCAAAAAACATCAAAAAGGTTCGGGATTATACAGAAAAATAAGCTAATACAATAAGAGGAAAACTCTCTTTATAGCCTATTGATATTATTTAAACATGGTGATCCCGACAGGATTCGAACCTGTGACCCACGGCTTAGAAGGCCGTTGCTCTATCCAGCTGAGCTACGGGACCCAACTGATTATTTTCTCAATTCAAAATAGCATTTTTAATTCAATGTGTCCAAGGTTGCTGCCGATCACTGCGAAAATTATCAGAATAAGAAATAGCACGTCGAATCGATGTATGTTTCTTTTCTACACGGTAAGAGATAGCATTCTTACGTGCAAAAGCAATCGCTTCTTCTTTCCTATTAAATCGGATCCTTACCTGATTATTCATATCAGACGTTGCCGTGTATCCCATAAGAGGTTCAAGCATTTTTTCTTTCATCGGCTCATACTCTAGAACCCAAAAACTTGTATTCCCCTTCCCTGACTGCATAGCTGTCTTAGCAGGACTATAAATACGTGCGATCATGTCTTTTTCCTTAAGATTAAACAACGCTTGAATGATAGTTTCTCATCACACGTACCCAATTTGGTCATTTTCACACACTCAATCAAATATGGTCGGAGCGATAGGATTCGAACCTACGACCCCCTGATCCCAAATCAGGTGCGCTACCAGGCTGCGCTACGCTCCGCCATTTACATTTACTTGATGCACATTTCCTAAAATTTTCACAACAGAAGTGCAAGAGAAAAACACACTTTTTTTAAATTTTGTTGCATTTCTTTACAAAAAAGCACATTTTTTAATTTTTTCCCCTACTCAATAACAAATTTATTGACAAATAGTAGAAAATAACCTCCGTAAAAAATCCAATCTATATTAAAAAAGAATGAATTTCTCTATAAAGACTTCATAATTTTTATCCTGTTTTAAGCAAGCTCTCACTGTATCAAAACGCATTTCACAGATACAGTTTTAGAAAAAAACAACTTAAATATCATAGAAAAATTTTCCCAAAGAGAACATAAGCCAAAGAATTCAGCTGTATTAAGCTTTTTTCTCCTCTTTTTCTATCTTCCCAAGGACTCTTTTATTAAAAACTCTAGAATCTGCGACAATTCATATTCATAAACAACAAACATTTTTTCAAAGCACAAAGGTTTCATTATAAATAAAATAAAGCGCTCTTTTTAGAAAAATTTTCAAATGCGAAGATGAAAAAAATTCAATATCATACAATAAAATCTCAAAGTTATTTAAAATAATCACATGACAAAAGTAAAAAACACTATTTTTCTCTCTTATATAGATATCCAAAAAAGAAAAAATTTAAATGACTTGTCTTTTCACATATTGAAACGATAATAAAAGGTCAGAATAGGTAAGCCGCGATAAAGAGTATTTACGGATTTCTTCTATTCAAAACTTCAGCAATAACAGCACGTGTTATTTTTCTTTTTCTTTGTAATGCCAACTGATCAACAGAATCAATAACACGCTTCAATGAAAATAAAGAACGTTCACAACGACTTACAAGGTAATAAACCGTATCTGGATGTACAATAAGTTGCCTATCGGAAAAAAGCTTAAAAGCAACAGCTGTTAACAATGCATCATCAGGCTGATTAATTTCAACGAACATCACCGAATTAAGACGACTTTTTAGATCATTTAACGTTAAATTCCAAGCGGAAGGAAGTGTTCGTGCCGTCATCAATAAAGTAGCTTGTCGTGCATCAAGATTTGTTTGCTTAATACTGTTAATTAAATGAAAAAGTTCTGTCTCATTGATTTCACCTGTATCAATATCCTCTATTAAAAATGATCTTCCTAAAGAAGCCATAGTAACAGCCTGATCAAGTTCATTGTACTGAATCCTGAAAGCATCTGCTTTTTGGAGCCATATATTAGAAAAGTGCGTTTTTCCAGATCCTTCTTTACCAACTAAAACTGCAATAGGTAAGCTCCAATTGGGCCAGTGATCAATAAGCTGAAAAGCCATACGATTACTTTCCGTTACCACTAAATCCTCAAATTGAAAAATCGGATCATAAGGAAAATTTAAAGATAATTGCGTTTCACACCCATTCATTTTAGCGGCTCCGAATTTCCGCTTCGCGAATACATCTGAGAACTCAGATAAGTATGAAGAGCAAAACGAACTAAAACGCCAACAGCCGCTGCTGCAGGAACAGCAACAAGCATACCAGTAAAACCAAAGAGTGAAGAAAAAGCAAAAAGTGAAAACATCAACCATACGGGATGTAATCCCACTGATGAACCTACAAGCTTGGGTTGAAGAATATAACCTTCAATAAATTGACCAATTAAAAAAAGTGCCATCACAACAATGATTCCTCCCCAATTATTGGGATAAAACTGGACCCATGCAATACCAACAGAAAGGAGCAAACCACTCATTGTGCCGATATAAGGAACAAAGCTAATAAGACCAATAAACATACCAATCAAAAGACTAAAATTGAGTCCTGCAATCGTTAAACCAATAGCATAATAGCCTCCCAATATGAGACAAACTGTTCCTTGTCCACGAACAAAGCCTGCAATAGCTCTATCCATTTCATGAAAAATACTACGGACGGTTTCAAGATGATCACGCGGTATTAACGAATCGATTGCTGTTACCATACGTGGCCAATCTAATAACATATAAAATGCCACCACAGGTGCCACAACAAATAGGCTAACGATATTAACGATAGATTTTCCTGACTTTAAAAGTGAATTCAAAAGAGACGTAATAAAATCCGAACCTTCGCCCAAAAATCCTTTAATATTATTCCGTAATTCATTTGGATCACTTCCAAAATAGCGCCTTAACCAATCAAAATCATGCTCAACAAAAAAGGTTTGAATACGATTAATATAAACAGGTAAACCATCACTCATAAACTGCTGTATTTGCCAACTAATAACAGGAATCAAAATAACTAAAGCAGCAACAAAGATAATAACAATAAATAAGGTAATAAGGACAGTCCCAAACACACGACGAATACCAAATTTTTCAAGTAATTGAACAATGGGATTGAGAAAATAAGCCAACACAATCCCTGCCACAAAAGGAAGCAAAATCGATCCAAAAACAAACATAAAAAGAATGAAAAAAATCAGCGTACCCAGCCAAAAAAAGATTTGTCTTTTCATATTATTCGGCAACGGTAATTGAGTATACGCTGGCACATAAGTCTTATAACGATCACGAGATGTATTCTCACTCACTTTCTTTCTCATAAGTTTCCAAGAAGACTGTCCGTGATTATCTGATATCTTGCTCATAAAATATCCTAAAAAAAACTTCACAAAGAATTATAAACAACTTCAAAATAAGCTACAAGAAAAGTTGCTTATTTTCTTATCAATATCTCTTGCAGAGAGAACTCTATCATGGCATTGCATAATATCAAAACCTGATTTTCCATTAAAGGAAGGCTCCAATGAGCAATCAAGATCTTATAAAGAATAAATCCAAAGTCGGCCTTACCTACGCAAAAGCCGGTGTAAACATCGATATGGGTAATGCCATGGTAGAAAAAATCAAACCCTTTATACGCGCTACAAAACGAGCCGGAGCAGATGCAGAAATTGGTGGGTTTGGTGGCCTTTTTGATTTAAAAGCCGCTGGCTTTACAGATCCTATCCTCGTAGCAGCCAATGATGGAGTGGGAACAAAATTAAAAATTGCTATCGAAGTAGGTCACCATAATACTGTAGGTATTGATCTCGTTGCTATGTGTGTCAATGATTTACTTGTACAAGGAGCTGAACCGCTTTTTTTTCTGGATTATTTTGCAACTGGAAAGCTCGACCCTGAACAAGGGGCGGCAATCGTTTCTGGTATTGCAGAAGGATGTAAACAAGCCGGTGCTGCTCTTATTGGAGGAGAAACTGCAGAAATGCCAGGAATGTATGCAGAGGGAGATTATGATCTAGCCGGTTTTGCTGTAGGAGCATGCGAACGCAGCAAGCTACTCCCTTCAAAAGATTTGATAGAAGGTGATGTTATATTAGGTCTAAGCTCCTCTGGAATTCATTCCAATGGCTTTTCGCTTGTTCGACGAATCATCCAGCAAAATTATCTCAAATGGAATAACCCTGCCCCTTTTTCCCCTGAAAACAGCCTTGGTATAGCACTTCTTACACCAACACGCATTTATGTAAAATCGCTTCTTCCCATCATGCGAAAATATGAAGGGATTAAAGCTCTTGCTCATATTACGGGTGGAGGCTTTCCTGAAAATATTCCACGTGTCCTTCCATCTTCTCTCTGCGCTGAAATTAATCTTTCTACCATCAATGTTCCAGCAGTATTTTCATGGATTGCCAAACAAGGTAAAATAGAAGAAACAGAAATGTTAAGAACATTCAATTGTGGTATTGGCATGATCATTATCGTAGCACAGCATGCAGCTGAAGCAATTACACAAGCTCTTGAAAGAAAAGGAGAAACTGTAACTCCACTTGGCATTTTAATAAAACGCCAAGATCAAAATAAAGGAATACTTTATAAAGGGGTATTGAATTTATGAAAAAAAAAATTGTCGTTTTTATTTCTGGTAATGGTTCGAATATGATCGCCCTTGCTCAAGCAAGCCAACAAACGGAATATCCTGCTGAAATTGTCGCTGTTATTTGCGATAATCCGCGTGCAAATGGTATTGAAAAGGCACAAAATCATAACTTACCCATTCATATTGTTGATCGTAAAATTTACAAAACAAAAGAAGAGCATGAAGAAAATATTTTTACGATTTTAGATCAATATAAACCAGATTTTCTCTGCTTTGCAGGGTATATGCGCCTTATCTCACCACGTTTTGTAAAACTTTATGAAGGACGAATTTTAAACATTCATCCTTCTCTTTTGCCTTCATTTAAAGGCTTAAACACACATGAAAAAGCTTTACAAGCAGGTGTAAAAATTACGGGTTGCACTGTTCATCTTGTTACAGAAGACGTGGATGCAGGAAAAATCCTTGCCCAAGCAGCCGTTCCAGTCTATCCCCATGATACTGCTGAGCGCTTAGCAGAAAGAGTTCTTAAAGTAGAGCATAAACTCTACCCCGAAGCCTTAAAAGCATTTATTGAAGGAAAGAGCAAAATGATAGATACGCAACAACAGCTTTTATCTTTTTGAGTGTATCAACAATCTATTAATCAGCATATTTCAATGCTTTATACATAGTTTCTGCTCAGTATCTACAATTGAAAATCTCTATGAAATGTTGACATAATAGAGCCCATCTCTTCAATAAATTTTTGCACAAAACATGTGATTTTTTTGAATTTTATTTCATTTTCAAAATTCTTCTTCTTTATTTAGTTCTATGACATTATCATAAGCTCTATTTATCAAAATGCTCTCGTATTTAGCCTAAAAAATCTTAAAATACGCACTTTTTCTATTGCATAAATTTTTGCTCATGACGAAAGTGTTTCTTTAACTGTTACAGCTAACTGTTTGAGTGTAAAAGGTTTAGATAAAAAACCAAAAACAGCATCTTGTGGAAGATTTTTAGCAAAAGCATCTTTTGCATATCCAGAAACGAAAAGAAATTTGATACCAGGATAGTTTTTACGGACTTCCTTCAATAAAGTGGGCCCATCCATTTCTGGCATCACCACATCGGAAACAATAATATCAACATCTCCTTTTTGTTCCTCAAGAATAGAGAGTGCTTCCACCCCACTTGCAGCCTCTAAAACCGTATATCCTCTCATTTGAAGAGCTCTTACCCCCCCCATTCTGACCGCATCTTCATCTTCAACCAATAAAACAGTCGCAGATCCTGTTAAGTCTATATTTTTATCTTTCTCTTCATCTTTTTCAACCTTTTGAGAAATTTCTCCTTTTATATTGGGGATATAACGGGGAAGAAAAATATGAAATGTTGCTCCTTCACCTTCTTTACTTTCACAATAAATATACCCACCGCTCTGCTTGATAATTCCATAAACCATTGATAAACCAAGTCCTGTTCCTTTTCCAACTTCTTTTGTTGTAAAAAATGGCTCAAACATTTTTTCTTGTATAGCAGCAGATATACCAGCTCCTGTATCTGAAATAGTCAATTGCACATACTCGCCAATTGCTAATCCAAGATGATTAAATTCAGCACTTTGTTGCTTTGTAATATTATTTGTCGCAATCGTAACAATACCTCCATCTAACATGGCATCACGCGCATTAATAACCAAATTCATAATAACACGCTGAAAAGATGCTTGATCAACTTCAACGCTCCACAAATCTCTTCCATGAATAATTTTTAACTGAATATTATTACCCAAAAGTGGTAAAATAAGATTGCGAATGTCTGATAAAAACTCTGTAAAATCAACTTCTTCAGGTCGAAGTGTTTGCTTTCTAGAAAAAGCTAATAATTGCTGTACAAGAGCAGCTGCACGATTAGCATTATTTTTAATATTGATCAGATCAGCATGAGCAGGATCAGAACTACGATGCGTATTTAAAAGAAGATCACACGACATTAAAATTGCTGTTAAAACATTATTAAAATCATGAGCAATGCCGCCAGCCAATTGTCCTACAGCTTGCATCTTCTGACTTTGCATCATTTTATCTTCAAGAGTTTTTTGTTCGGTTGTTTCAATCACAGAGATAATAAGCAAATCTTGCAATACATCACCATGATAGGGCGGTACAGACATAATATGGAGCCGTAAATGGCATTCTTCATTTTTTTCTAAAACAGTTTCTAGAGAAACAAAATAATTTTTATTTGTTGCAATTCTCTGAAAAGAACGCTCTAACTGCACACAATCACGACGAGAAATAACATCATAAAAATTGACAGCTTTGTCCATACATCCTGTGAGTGATGAAAAAGCTTTATTCATATGAACCAATTGCCCTGCATGATCCACCACGGCTATTGCAAAAGGACTCGCATCAAAATATTCTCCTAATATACGGGGTAATTTTAATTGATCGTCCTCTTCTTTTTGTATTTGTTGTGGAATGATCACAATACGATAAATAGCCTCCTCTTCTAAGAGAGAAGAAACAGATATAAGACAATGGAATATTTTCTCACAAGTCGTGTGTGAATTTAAACATAACGAAAGCCTATAAGGTAAAGAGTAACCTGAACTTTGATATCTGTTGGTTTGTAAACAGATATCACTCCATGAGCTCTTAGCGCCAACGCTATCAAATAACGAATCAAAATTATATTGACCAATTGAGAAATTAGCTAAATCAATTGAAAACCATTCTGCAAAAGTCGCATTGGCATAAAGAATAGTTCCTTGTCTATTAACGGATACAAAACCAATAGAAGCTTGATCCAAGTGATTGATAGCCTCTTGAAGGTTCGAGAAAAAAACTTCTCGCGTTTGTTGTAAGTGCGAAATATCAGTAATACGCCAAAATAAAAGCTTTTTTTTCTGTTTTGTGATAGGTTGAACGGAAATATTATACCAAACAGACTTTTTTGGTGTAGAATCGGTAAAAATTGGCTGTTCTACTCTTAATTCCTCTTGCGCTGCAAGATTATTACAGGCTGCAACCTTTAAGCGGTACGAGAGGGCACCAGCTCCTGGAAGATCCGCAATAACCCTATAACAAGACACTTCAGGCCTATAGGTCAGAATTTTTCGATAGTTTTGATTAGAATAATAAACAAAACCAGAAAGATCAGAGATTACAATTGCATCATCGCTCCTATTAAAGATGCTAAAATCAAAATCTTCATGCGACCACACATGATATCTTAAAATTCCCATTCCACACAAAACGAGTGTTGCAACACCGATCATTGCTAGAATCAAAAAAGATATTGATATCGCCTGTTGCAAATAGTTTTGTGTATAAAAAAAACCTAAAATACCCACAATGAAAAGAAAACCTAATACAAAAACAACACCAAAAATAACAACTCTCCGATGAAACGAAGACGCTGATCTTTCATTATTCTCAAAATCTTTATCCATCTCTCTTTGCCTTAGCTTATAGCTATTTCTTATGTCACAAAACTTCCTTTATATTCGTTGTTATGTTGTTATAAAGTATATACTATGATATTATCTAAGATAAGATCGCTTAATATTCAAAAGTTTATTTCTTACGTTATAAGTGAACCTTTTGAGGGTATGTTTATAAATTTATCTCAATAAAAAATAATATTTCCATACAAAATGGGAGAAAATCTATGTATATCTGGTTATCAGAGCAAATAGGTGTATCTGCGGCAAACATAACGATAAGCTTTTTGATTTTTTTAATAACAATCGCAGCTATTACCATAATTATCGTATTTTTACGCCGTTTAAATACAAGAAGATTCAACATTAATAGAAAAAAAAGCCTATCGCGATTAGCATTATGTGAAGTAATTTCTATAGATCGAGCACGCCGCCTTGTTTTAATCCGTTGCGATAATAAAGAACATTTGCTCCTTATTGGTGGATTAACAGATATGGTTATAGAATCCGATATTACCGGTACATCCAAAATACAAAAGAGAGAAACACACACACATCTAAATTCCACCTCTACAGAAAGAAACGATATATCGGATAAAAGTCCCTCTCCTTTTACGAATCAAGCGGTAAAAGATTCAACCATCACCGCCGAAATTGAGGGGCGGCAAGAACCATCTTTATTCATTCCTACCCCTCAAAAATAAAAATATACAATTTTATCACCACGAATTTCGTTTGTTTATCATCTTAATAACCTTACCTTAATCATCGCGATAAACTCTTTCACGTCGTTCGTGACGTTCTTGCGCTTCCAATGACAAAACGGCTATCGGCCGAGCCTCAAGACGCTTTATACTAATGGGTTCGCCGGTTTCTTCACAAAAACCGTATGTCCCATTATCAATGCGCTCTAAAGCAGCATCTATTTTTGAAATAAGTTTCCTCTGACGATCACGAGCACGTAATTCGATTGTACGATCAGTTTCACAAGAAGCCCGATCAGTCAAATCGGGTTGACCAACATTCTCTTCCTGCAAATTTTCCAAAGTCTCACGAGCTTCTTTTAATATATCATTCTTCCAAGAAACCAATTTAGCACGAAAATACGCCTTTTGCCGCTCATTCATAAAAGGCTCATCTTCACTAGGGCGATATTGACCATAAATCTCTTCGCTCATGCAATAAAAAACCTCCACATATGCTATGTGCGGTCTATATATTGTGCAATACCCATCAACACAAGAGTAAAATGTTTTTTCATAACAATCGACGAATATATTTAAATGTACTGTTTAGGTTTGATCACTTTATTTATGTAGATTGAACTCTTGATTAAATCTCATCCAGAATCATTTTTCTCGCTTATTGAAAAACCTTAAAAAGAAGGAAATCAGATATCAGAGCCATCCCTCCCCTACTCTCTACATTGTTTAAAATCTAAATGAAGCAACAATAAATCATTTCATCAATGCAAAAAATAAAATCTTTATAAAGGCAAAGTGTGATATTCACGTTTCAAATACATCAAAGCATCTTTTTCTTTATTACAGTTAATTGCAACAACCTCACCAATCAAAACACAATGAGTTGCGTGTTCGTGCCAACAAATCAAACGACAATCAAACGACGCTAGAGCGTCTGAAAGACTAGGCGCCCCCGTTTGCAAAGCTCCCCATTGAGCAACATCAAAACGCTCATTTTGTGTAGAATTGCAACGCCTCGAAAAAACATCCGCTAATGAGCGATGTTTTCCTGCCAAGCTATTAACACAAAAATTTCCATTCTCCATAAATACCTGATTCTTTAAATTATGACGCATAAGACAAACAAGAAGGGTTGGAGGATTATCAGATAAAGAACAACACGCCGAAACAGTCACCCCGCGTCTTCCCTTAATACCATTTGTTGTCACAATATGCACAGCTCCTGCAAAAAGACTCATGGCGTCTCGATATTCTTGGGAAGAAACCGCAATAGTATGTTTATGTTGAAGTTCAGGCATCAAATATGTTTTATGATTCGACATATCTTTCACTTATAAAGCTTTAAAATTTCAAGCGATCTTTCCATAAAAAGACCTATAATACATATTTTTTCTTTTCCGTCATAACACAAAAAATATTTGTGTATACACAGCGATATGATAAAAACTGCCAATCTAAGGAGATTTTAATGCCCCATGCTCATCTCATTTCGCCTTCTCTCTTGGCTTCTGATTTTTCTAAACTTGGACAAGAAATGTTAGATGTTATTGATGCTGGTGCAGATTGGCTTCATCTTGATATTATGGATGGGCACTTTGTTCCTAACATCACCTTTGGTCCTGAAATCGTCAAAGCTCTGCGCCCATTAACAAAAGCAATATTTGATGTCCACCTGATGATCGCACCAGTAGACCCTTATTTAGAAGCTTTTGCAAAAGCAGGTTCAGATATTATAACTATTCATGCTGAAGCAGGTCCACATCTTCATCGTTCACTCCAAACAATCAAAAAAATGGGGAAAAAAGCAGGAATCGCACTCAATCCAAGCACCCCTGAACATATGCTTGAATATTTGCTTGATCAATTAGATCTCATTCTCATCATGACGGTCAATCCCGGTTTTGGTGGACAAAGTTTTATTCCAGAAATAAAAGATAAAATTAAGCGCGTTAAAAGCATGATTGCAAACCGCCCTATTGACCTTGAAGTTGATGGTGGTATCACCGTTGATACAATTGGGATAGCTGCAAAAGCTGGTGCAAATGTATTTGTCGCAGGCTCTGCAATTTATAAAGATGGAAATAAAGAGCTTTACAAAACACGTATTAGTGCATTGCGCCAAGCCGCAATCCTCTCACAACAAGGAAAAAAATGATGATCGCACGTTATTCCCGCCCTGCAATGGTAACAATTTGGTCTCCCGAAACAAAATATCGTATTTGGTTTGAAATTGAAGCCCATGCCTGTGATGCCCTTGCTCACTTAGGGATTATTCCGAAAGAAGCCGCCAAAGTCATTTGGGAAAAAGGGGCAGCAGCTAAATTTGATGTCAATCGCATTGATGAAATTGAAGCAATTACCAAACATGATGTTATCGCATTTCTAACCCACCTCGCTGAATTCATTGGACCAGAAGCACGTTTTATCCACCAAGGTATGACATCATCTGATGTTCTCGATACAACGCTGAACATTCAATTGATGCGTGCGAGTGATATTTTGCTAGAGGATATAGATCAACTTCTTGAAGCATTAAAAAGACGTGCTTTTGAGCATAAAGAAACAATCACCATTGGGCGGAGTCATGGCATTCATGCTGAACCGACAACTTTTGGAATCAAGTTTGCTCTTGCATACGCTGAATTTTCCCGTTGTCGCAAACGTCTTCTTGCCGCACGAGAAGAAATTTCTACTTGCGCGATTTCAGGAGCTGTAGGAACTTTTGCTAATATCGATCCACGCGTTGAAGAACATGTAGCAAAAGCCTTGAGGATGCGTGCTGAACCGGTTTCCACCCAAGTAATACCAAGAGATCGTCATGCTATGTTTTTTGCAACACTTGGTGTTATTGCTTCCTCTATTGAAAGGCTAGCAATAGAAATACGCCATTTACAACGAACAGAAGTTCTTGAAGCAGAGGAACATTTCTCACCTGGGCAAAAAGGTTCATCGGCAATGCCTCATAAACGTAATCCAGTTTTAACAGAAAATTTAACTGGACTAGCCCGTATGGTACGTGCATTTGCACTCCCGGCCATGGAAAATGTAGCTCTTTGGCATGAACGTGATATTTCCCATTCATCTGTTGAGCGTTATATTGCTCCAGATGCGACGATTACACTTGATTTTGCTCTTTCTCGCCTCACATCTGTCATTGAAAATCTCATTGTCTATCCAGAAAATATGCAAAAAAATCTCAATAAATTCCGCGGTCTTGTTCACTCACAACGGGTTCTTTTAGCACTCACACAAGCAGGGATTAGTCGTGAAAATTCTTATCGGATTGTACAACGAAATGCGATGAAAGTTTGGGAACAAGGAAAAGATTTTTTAGAAGAACTCCTCAACGACAAAGATGTTACCAAAGCTTTAAGTGAAGAAGAACTTCGCGAAAAATTTGATCTTTCTTACCACACCAAACATATAAATACGATTTTTAAACGTGTTTTTGAAGAACAATAAAGCGACATAGAAAACCAAAATCCATTCCACCTATGATCAAAAATCTGTTGTAACAAAGAAAACAATTCATGAAAGCAAATCAACTCGATATTCTTATTGTTCCTGGCTACAAAGGATCTGGTCCAGATCATTGGCAAACACGCTGGGAAAAAAAATTGTCGACAGCCCGCCGCATTGAACAACTCCATTGGTCAAAGCCTGTTTGTGAAGAGTGGGTTAACAAAGTTAAAACCGCCATCGCAAAAGCTCAAAGGCCTGTTATGCTTATTGCTCATTCATTAGGAGTTCCCAGTGTTATTCATGCAACTGTACAAAATACAGAAAAAATTTGTGGCGCTTTCTTTGTTGCACCTCCAGATGTCGCCAATGAAAAAATACGTCCCAAACATTTAATGACATTTGGCCCCTATCATCGCCAAAAGCTTTCTTTTCCTTCTATTGTCATAGCCAGTCGCAACGATGAGTTTTGTCAATTTTCAGTAGCAGAAAAAATTGCCAATGATTGGGGATCACTCTTTGTTGATGCTGGGTATTCTGGCCATATTAACGCAGAATCCGGACACGGACCTTGGCCTGAAGGGCTTATGGTCCTCTCTCACTTTCTTGCAAAAATTTGATCCAAAAGAGATGATCTTCTTTCTCATCGCTTATGTATCTTCACCTTTGGATAAACGTGTAATGACAAAAATTATAAAAGTATCATAGCAATATCATTGAGAAATTCTATCAATTAGGATAGTATCATTTATCAATGTTATTAAAAACCTCTCAAGATAAATAGAGAATCATGATGAATCGTCGCCACCGTATTTATGAAGGCAAGGCTAAAATTTTATATGAAGGACCTGAACCAGGGACTTATATTCAGTTTTTTAAAGATGATGCAACTGCCTTTAATGCAAAAAAACATGAAATTATCGATGGAAAGGGGGTTTTAAACAACCGAATTTCGGAACATATTTTTAGCCATCTTGGACGTTTGGGCATCCCAACACATTTTATCAAACGTATAAACATGCGCGAACAGCTTATTAAAGCGGTGGAAATCATTCCGTTGGAAGTTGTTGTTCGCAATGTTGCTGCCGGCTCTCTTGCTAAGCGTTTAGGACTGGAAGAAGGAACCCCGCTTCCGCAATCCATCATTGAATTCTACTATAAAAATGATTCTCTCGATGATCCTATGGTAACGGAAGAACATATCACAACTTTTGGGTGGGCTGTCCCACAAGAGATAGAAGATATCATGCAACTTTCAATTCGTATTAATGATTTTCTTTCTGGGCTTTTTGCCGGTGTTAACATCCAATTAATTGATTTTAAAATGGAATTTGGTCGCCTGTGGGAAGATGAAACAATGCGCATTGTTCTTGCTGATGAAATCTCTCCTGATTCTGCACGACTATGGGATATGCACACACAAGAAAAAATGGATAAAGACCGTTTTCGTCGTGATATGGGTGGGCTTATTAATGCCTATCAAGAAGTTGCCAAACGTCTTGGTATTATGAATGAAAATGAACCTACACGACCAAGTGGTCCCGTTCTCGTAAAATAAAAACAAGGTAAAATATTATCACCTTATATAAATACCCCCTCTTCAAAGGAGAGGTTCTTTTAACAACAGGAAGCAAAAAATGAAAGCACGCATTACAGTTACTTTAAGAGAAAGCGTTCTTGATCCACAAGGAGAAGCAATTGTTGGTGCTTTAAAAAGTTTAGCTTTCGAGGGCATTCATTCCATTCGTCAAGGAAAGGTTTTTGATATTGTTCTTGATGATCTACCTTCTGAAAGCGCAAAGAAAAAACTTAACCAGATGTGTGAAGAGTTACTCGTAAATACTGTCATCGAAAATTATACAATCGAACTTCTTTAAGTGGAACGCTCATGAAAACTGCTATCATTCAACTTCCTGGATTAAATCGTGACCGAGATATGATTGCAGCATTACATCATATAACGGGAGTTGAACCACTAAAAATTTGGCAAACAGAAACAACAATTCCAGATGTAGATGTTATTATTATTCCTGGTGGTTTTTCTTATGGCGACTACTTAAGGTGTGGCGCTATTGGAGCGCGAACCCCTATCTTAAAGGCCATTCGTGAAAAAGCACAAGAAGGGACTACAATAATAGGAATCTGTAATGGATTTCAAATTTTGTTGGAAGCTGGATTATTACCCGGTACTTTAATGCGTAACGCTTCTTTAAAATTTGTTTGTCATGAAATCAAACTTGAAGTCGTCAACGCCAAGACAAAATTTTCTCGATATTATTCTAAAGGACAAATTATTCGTTGTCCCGTTGCCCATCACGATGGGAATTATTTTGTTGATAGTGAAACATTAAAACAAATGGAAGATAATCAACAAATTGTTTTTCGTTATACAGAAAATACAAATCCTAATGGCTCAATAAAAGATATTGCTGGTATTGTTAATAAAGCTGGTAATATTCTTGGTATGATGCCTCATCCTGAAAACTTTATTGAACCCGCTCATGGAGGTGTTGACGGTCGTTTACTTTTTCAAAGTGCTTTAGAGTTAGCAAATGGATGATGCCGCAAAATTCTTGTGCTCCATAATTATAAAAAACAAAGGTCTATATCTTGCGTCGTAAATCCATGAACGGAATTATTCACAAACAACAATGGACATTATTTTCTAAATACATAATTATTTAAGATTGTTTTTGGTCTTAAATCCCATCAAACAAACGAATAAAATCTTCAGCTTACGGTCTATGAATATTTTTATTATTAAACAACATTATTGCTTATAATAGCTGCTAGATAGAAACTAAAATGCTAAATTTCAGTTAATTTAACGGATAAATACTCATGAAGCCTTGCGATAACATCACTATTACACCAGAGCTCATTGCACAACACGGGCTAAAAGAAGATGAATATCAACGTATCCTGACGTTAATCGGTAGAGAGCCAACATTTACTGAACTAGGAATTTTTTCTGCAATGTGGAACGAACATTGTTCTTATAAATCCTCTAAAAAATGGCTAAAAACTCTTCCAACAGAAGGAAAGTGTGTCATTCAAGGGCCTGGTGAAAATGCTGGCGTTGTTGATATTGGTGAAGGGGAATGTGTGGTTTTTAAAATGGAAAGCCATAACCATCCTTCTTATATTGAACCTTATCAAGGTGCAGCAACAGGTGTTGGTGGTATTTTACGTGATGTCTTCACAATGGGAGCCCGTCCTGTCGCCGCTATGAATGCATTGCGATTTGGCGCTCCTGATCATCCACGAACACGCCATCTTGTTTCCGGTGTTGTTTCTGGTATTGGTGGTTACAGCAATGCTTTTGGCGTTCCAACGGTTGGTGGAGAAGTAAATTTTGATGAGCGTTATAATGGCAATATCCTTGTTAACGCCTTTGTAGCCGGTATTGCAAAGACAGACGCCCTTTTTTATTCTAAAGCGCAAGGCATCGGACTCCCTGTTGTTTATCTTGGGGCAAAAACAGGGCGAGATGGTGTCGGTGGAGCAACAATGGCTTCTGCTGAATTCGATGATTCAATCAGTGAAAAACGTCCAACCGTTCAAGTCGGTGATCCTTTTACAGAAAAGTGTCTTCTTGAAGCATGTTTAGAGCTCATGGAACTTGGAGCTGTGGTTGCTATTCAAGATATGGGAGCTGCAGGTCTCACCTCTTCTGCCGTTGAAATGGGTGCAAAAGGCAATCTAGGAATACAGCTTAATCTTGATGCAGTTCCCGTTCGTGAAGAAAACATGACAGCCTATGAAATGATGCTTTCTGAAAGCCAAGAGCGTATGCTCATGGTTCTTAAACCAGAGTTAGAAAAGAAAGCAGCAGCAATTTTTCATAAATGGGGGCTCCATTTTTCTATTATTGGAAAAACAACCAATGATCTACGTTTCCGTGTATTTCATCAAGGGAAAGAAGTTGTTAATCTTCCCATCAAAGAACTTGGTGATGAAGCACCTGTTTATGACCGTCCTTGGAGTGAACCTGCAAAAAAAACACTCCTGAAAACAGAAGACGTCAAAAAAGTTAACAATCTTGGTGATGCGCTTTTGAGCTTATTGAATTCTGCTGATCAAAGTTCACGACGATGGATTTATGAACAATATGATACCCTTATCCAAGGAAATAGCCTTATCCGCCCAGGAGGCGATGCAGGCGTTATCCGTGTAGGCAACAATAGCAAACGTGCTCTTGCTTTTTCTTCTGATGTAACACCTCGCTATTGTGAAGCAGACCCTTATGAGGGAGGAAAACAAGCTGTCGCAGAATGTTGGCGAAATATTAGTACGACAGGTGCAACGCCGTTGGCTGCTACAGATAATCTCAATTTTGGTAACCCTGAAAAACCTGAAATTATGGGACAACTGGTCTTGGCTATTAAAGGGATAGGGGAAGCTTGTAGAATCCTCGATTTCCCTATCGTTTCAGGCAATGTTTCTCTTTACAACGAAACAAATGGAGAAGCTATTCTTCCAACCCCTACAATTGCTGGTGTAGGACTTCTTGGTGATTGGTCTAAAATGGTAACAATAAAGGGGATGCAAAATGGAGATTATATTGTTTTAGTGGGAGATTGCGGTTCTCATTTAGGACAATCAATCTATGCGCGAAACATTTTAAATATTGATGCAGGTGCCCCCCCTCACGTAGATTTACAACTTGAAAAAAAGCATGGTCAATTTGTTCGAGATGTCATACATCGTGGTTTTGTTCACGCCGCCCATGATCTTTCTGATGGAGGATTAGCGATTGCGCTTGCAGAAATGGTCATTAAAGCAGGTAAAGGGATCAAAACAAAATTAAGCAACCAATCACCAGAACATGCAGAACTTTTTGGAGAAGACCAAGGACGTTATCTTTTAGCAGTCAAACCTGAAGCACTCAATAGCCTTAAAGAGCTCGCACAAATAAGTGCAGTTTCTTTAATAGAGCTAGGTAACGTTGCAGGTGATGCACTTGATATAGATGGAATACTAAAACTTTCTATAGACAAACTCACAAAAGCCTATGAAAACTGGTTTCCACAATTTATGGGTGAAGAGTAAAAATTGTTTTTTCTCTTAAACAGCCTTTATAAAAAAATGAATAACATAGGAGAATAATGATGGCGATGAGTGCCCATGCAATTGAAACGCTTATTCGTGAAAGTATTCCTGATGCTATTGTAATAGTTCGTGATCTTGCTGGAGATGGAGAACATTATGCTGCAGAAGTTATTTCTGAAAGTTTTCGTGGTAAAACCCGTGTTCAACAACATAAAATGGTTTATGATGCCCTTAAAGGCAATATGGGAAATGACCTTCATGCCTTAATGTTGCAAACAAATATTCCAAAATAATCTAAAATTTCTTCTTGCATTCACACATTTAATACGATTAAAAACAGTATGAATATAAATTACACACTGATAAAAATCTGAAATATCGAGGGATAAAAATGACCACTGTTCATGATTTTATTGACAACGAGATTAAAACAAACGACGTCATTTTATTCATGAAAGGAACACCTGACGCTCCGCAATGCGGGTTTTCAGGACAAGTTGTTCAAATCCTTGATTATTTAGGATTGAATTATAAAGGGATTAATATCTTAACTTCTAACGAATTGCGTCAAGGGATTAAAGATTACTCGAATTGGCCAACAATTCCACAGCTTTATATCAAAGGTGAATTTATCGGAGGCTGTGATATTGTTAAAGAGATGTTTCAAAACAATGAGTTACAAGAGCTTTTGAAAGAAAAAAATATTCCCTGTAATCAATCATAGGTATCTTGTATTTTATTCAGACTCTTAAAAAGAGCTGTTTTCAGAAGAAATTTTATTTCAAGGATGCCATATGTCATATTCAGTCGATGAAGAAACGCATAGTAATGCGATTAGAAAAAGAATTGGCTATAAAGAATTTGTTATCCTTATTGCTTCTCTCATGGCTATTAACGCTATAGCTGTTGATATTATGCTGCCAGCTATGCCCAACATTTTGGACGGCTTAAATGTTCTTAATGAAAATGATCAACATTATATCATTTCGAGTTATCTTATTAGCTATGGTATTGCTCAAATATTTTTCGGTCCCATAAGCGATCGGTATGGACGACGTAAACTTATCCTTATTGGTCTTGCTTTTTATTCATTTACGGCGATTGGCTGTGCCTTTGTAACTGATTTTTCTCTCTTACTTATTTTGCGTATCTTGCAAGGTATTGGAGGAGCTGCTATGCGGGTTCTTACAGTTTCCGTCGTACGTGATCTTTACAGTGGTAGAAAAATGGCAGAAGTTATGTCTATTGTTATGATGGTTTTTCTTGTTGCACCAATGGTTGGTCCCGCAACAGGACAGATCATTTTACTACTCGGACATTGGCAATATATTTTTATTTTCATGGCAATGATTGGTTTCGGGCTGATGATTTGGATTCAATTCCGCTTGCCTGAAACACTTCATGAACAACGCCCTCTTTCCTTTTCTTCAGTCAAACAGAATTTATGGATTGTTGTGACAAATCGTACAACACTTTGCTATACACTTGCAACTTCTATCATTTTAGGGTGCATTTTTATTGCTGTTAATACATCACAACAAACCTATGAAGGAATTTATAACTTAGGCTTTTGGTTTCCTATCGCATTTGCCATCGGTGCTGCATTTCAGGCTTTCTCATCATTCATGAATTCTCGACTTGTCGGACGTCTTGGAATGAGACGTATTGCTCATACTATGCTTTTGCTCTTTTGTGCCACTTCATGCATTTGGTTTATTGGCTCCATCTTAGCAGGTGGTGTTATCCCTTTTCTTTTTTATATGACGTTATATTGTATATTAATGTTTACCTGTGGTGGCATTATGGCCAATTTCAATACACTCGCTCTCGAATCTGTAGGCGAAATTGCTGGAACAGCATCTTCTGTATCCGGCTTTCTTCAAACATCTATCGGTGCAGGACTTAGCTTTTTTATTGCCCAACAATTTGATGAAACAACCATCCCAAACTCAGCAGGATTTTTCTTTCTGAGCCTCACTGCCATACTTCTTGTTTTATGGGCTGAACGTGGTCATCTTTTTAGGCAATATCATAATAACCCTAACGAATAAAGACTGCTTTATGAGACAATTAATAATATCTCTTTTGAACAATAAGGAAATGCCTATAATATAAAATAGGACACTCTTGTGCTGAACGTTCACATGTTTGTTTTAAAAATAAACTTCTCAAATCATTTCACGACAACATTCATGAATGATATAAGGTTAAAAAAACAGTGAACTGTATAAAATCATTGAAAAGCAGTATCTTTACTTAATAAAGACGCAAATCGTCATCATAATACTATTCCCAGTTTTTAAAAATATAATCACTGACAAAAAACAAACATACCTATTGTTGCAACAGCTCTTATATTTCAAACGGTCTATAAGAAATATTTTTATTCTTTTCTTCAATAGTTTTTATGCACACAATCCCCCCCTCATCTTATGACATGCAAGCAAATATTTTTTACTGATTTAACCTAAACAAGACAAAAATTAAGAAAAAAACTCACACTTTAGGTCTTTCTTTCAATATAAAAGTGATACGTTATCTTTATAAATCAATATATTGCATATCATAAAGTCATACGGCACTTTCCCGTTTATAAAATAAATTTAATTGATAAATTTTCCCGATTTTGGAAATCCCCTTGGAACCAAACGCCCGACGCCCGCACGCGTTCCCATCCATTCAATGAGATCATCAGCTTGGCGGTTAAAGATTCGATCAGCTGTATCTTGCCAACTTAAACCTTCTGATAAATTAAAAGTTTTGGCATCAACAATGCCACCCTCTTTGTAACGCTGTAAACGAACACCTTTACCACGATTCATTTCTGGTATTTGTTCAATAGAAAAAATAAGCATTTTACGGTTTTCACCGACCACAGCAACATGATCACCATTTACCGGAACACAAAGTTTCACCTTATCAGGAGATTTGACATTCATCACTTGCTTTCCTTTTCGTGTATTGGCGATCACTTCTGAAGCAAGGACAATAAAGCCATTTCCATGAGACGAAACCAAGAGCAATTTTCCCTCTGCATAATGCACAAAAGCTGTAAAAATATCGTGCTCATCGTCCATATCAACTAAAAGACGAATAGGTTCACCATGTCCCCGCCCTCCAGGTAAACTATTTGCACCAATAGCAAAAAACTTTCCCCCCGTACTGATCAGCACAATCTTGTCGGTCGTAAATGCTGGAAAGGCTAACTTTAAACTGTCTCCTTCTTTAAAAGAAAGTGCTTTATAATCGTTTAAATGCCCCTTTAAAGCACGCACCCACCCCTTTTCAGAAATAACAATAGTAACCGGTTCTTTTTCGATCATTGCTTGTTGAATATCATCAAGATCATGTCTTGGTGCCTCTTCAAACGTCGTACGTCTTTTCCCCAAGAGTGTTTCAGGACCAAAAGTGTTTCGAACTTTTTTGATTTCTTCTGAAATTATTTTCCACTGTTTTATAGGAGAAGCTAACAAATTCTTTAGCTTTTCTTTTTCAGCTTTCAAACTTTCAAATTCCTTACGAATTTCAAATTCCTCAAGCTTACGTAAAGAGCGCAAGCGCATATTAAGAATAGCTTCTGCTTGATTTTCTGTTAATTCAAAACGACTGATAAGCTGCTTTTTAGGTTCATCCTCTTCACGAATAATCTTAATGACCTCATCGAGATTTAAATAGGCAATAAGATATCCATGGAGAATTTCCAATCGGCTATCGATTTGATCAAGCCGATAATGAGAGCGACGAATAAGCACTTCTTGACGATGTTCAAGCCATTGATGCAAACTTTCTCGCAAAGAAAGGACATTGGGTATTTTTCCCAAAGACAAAACATTCAGATTAAGGGGAAATCTTACTTCAAAGTCAGTCAACTTAAAAAGAGACTCCATAAGGAGCTCCGGATCAACCGACCGATTTTTAGGAACCAGCACGATTCTGATATCTTCTGCTGATTCATCTTGGATATCCTCAAGCATTGGTAATCGCCGAGCAAGCAGTAACTCTGCTGTTTTTTCAATAAGACGTGACTTTTGAATCTGATAGGGAATTTCAGTCACCACAATCACATAAGAACCACGGCTACCAGATTCCTGATGCCAACGTGAACGCAAGCGAAAAAAACCCCGACCAATACGATAAGATTCCTCAATACTCTTTTTAGGCTCAACTAAAATGCCACCAGTTGGAAAATCAGGACCAAGAACGAACTGATTTAATTCCTCATCATGTGCATCGGGATGTGCAATTAAATGGAGCGCCGCATCACAAAGCTCAGCAACATTATGGGGTGGAATAGATGTTGCCATACCAACAGCAATCCCTGATGAACCATTTGCTAAAAGATTAGGAAAAGCCCCAGGCAAAACAACAGGCTCTTCATCTTCCTCATTATAAGTTAAACGAAAATCAATGGCGTTTTCATTAATACCTTCAAGCAACAATGCTGCCACTTCAGTCATCCGTGCTTCCGTATAACGCATGGCAGCAGCATTATCACCATCAATATTGCCAAAATTGCCTTGTCCATCAACCAACGGATAACGAACTGCAAAACTTTGAGCCAAGCGCACCAAAGCATCATAAATAGATGCATCCCCATGAGGATGAAATTTTCCCATGACATCACCGACAATCCGCGCACATTTCGCATAAGACTGTCCAGGATTTAGTTTGAGAAGCCGCATCGCGTGAACAATCCGCCGATGGACAGGCTTCAACCCATCACGCACATCAGGCAATGCACGGTGCGTAATCGTAGAAAGCGCATAAGCCAAATAACGTTCCTGTAAAGCAGAACGTAATTCTATTGGCTCAATATGTTCTTTATCAAAAGGTAAATTCATTTTATCAGACATAATATTAGAACAAAAGTTCCCACAATAATAAAAAGTTATTTTATAGGATTTATTTAAAACAACCCTTTATGAGTCGACTTTTTTATTAAAAGTCAACGACATAAAAATAAGTGCTGCAATTAAAACATGAACAGAAAATTATATCAATTTGAAAAATTTATACATGTTCTTCCCTCTTGTCCTAAGCAGTATATGAAAATACTTCATACATTATCGAAAACTTTTTAAATATCCTCTTTAAGTGATAAATAACAAAGAAAGTAAATCATTTTTTCAGTGTTAAATAGAGAAACTGACATTTTCAAAATAAATAATATATTGATATATAAAGATAATTAATTTTTTTACAACTTAAATGAAACTCCAGAATATTGTAGAATTCTCTCATTTCTTACAATCAATCAATCACAAACATTTCCCCGCTTATCATAAGCGGAAAAGCTTCTATATGAAGAAAGGAAGAAAAATACCTCTTATAAACCCATTTGCTTACAAGAACTATCAATAATTGAAATCTAGAAAGTAAAACGGTGATTATTAGTAAAGATAGTGCTACACAACGATTTTTATATCACTCATGAGGCTTTTATAGTTATACCTTTCATACGAAAAAGCATCGTAAAACACAATTGACAGCATTGAGAGATATTTTTTTAAAAATAATACCCTCATAAAAAATCAAAACAACAGCATTTTTTGTTTATCTCAATTTTTACAAATAGTACACACACTGACCCCATAGAGAAGCATCAACGCTTCACTTTATGTAGAAAGATGACAACAATCCACAACCAACTTTATGAACTATTTTTATGAGTAGGAGCCATGCGGATTCCTAAATCACGTAATTGTGTAGGAGAAACCTCAGACGGAGCACTCATCAAAAGATCAAGTGCTTGTTGATTCATAGGGAATAAAGCAACTTCACGCAAATTTTTAACACCTTGCAACAGCATAATGATGCGGTCGATTCCCGCAGCCATGCCACCATGTGGCGGAGCCCCATAATGGAATGCACGATAAAGACCACCGAAACGATCTTTCACAACTTCCTTAGAAAGTCCTACAAGTTCAAAAACTTTAAGCATCATTTCTGGTAAGTGATTACGAATTCCACCTGATGCAATTTCATAACCATTGCAAACAAGATCATATTGAAAAGCTTTAATAGTAAGAGGATCTTGACAGGCAAGGGCATTTTCTCCCCCTTGAGGCATGGAAAAAGGATTATGTCCAAAATCAATCTTTTTTTCATCTTCATTCCATTCAAAAAATGGAAAATCAACAATCCACGCCAAAGAGAAACTATCTCTATCAAGAAGATCTAATTCTTCCCCTACCTTTGTGCGTGCTGCTCCAGCAAAAGATGCGAATTTTTTAGGGTCTCCAGCTACAAAAAAACAGGCATCCCCACTTTCAAGCCCAAGCTGTATACGGATTGCTTCAGTCCTCTGTTCACCAATATTTTTGGCGATAGGCCCTGCTCCTTCAAATTTTCCTTCTTCTTCACGCCAGAAAATATAGCCAAGTCCTGGTTGCCCCTCGCCTTGTGCCCATACATTCATACGATCACAAAAAGCACGACTTCCACCCGTTTTAGCTGGAATAGCCCACACTTGTGCATTCTCATCATTCGCTAAAATTTGAGCAAAGACTTTGAAACCAGAATTATAAAAATGCTGAGAAACATCTTCCATAATGATCGGATTACGCAAATCAGGCTTATCAGAACCATATTTTCGCATTGCTTCATCATAAGAAATGCGAGGAAAGCTTTGTGTCACAGTTTTTCCATCCGCAAATTCTTCAAAAATAGAACGCATAATAGGTTCCATAGTTGCTAAAACATCTTCTTGCTCAACAAAACTCATTTCAACATCTAATTGATAAAATTCACCAGGAAGACGGTCGGCCCTTGGATCTTCATCTCTAAAACATGGAGCAATCTGAAAATAACGATCAAAACCTGACATCATCAACAATTGTTTATATTGCTGTGGCGCTTGCGGTAACGCATAAAATTTTCCCTGATGAACACGACTTGGAACTAAAAAATCACGCGCCCCTTCCGGCGATGAAGCTGTCAAAAGTGGCGTCGTAAATTCCGTAAAACCATTATTTTGCATAGCCCGTCTCATAGCTGCAATAATTTCAGTCCGACGCATGATATTTTTGTGCATAGTCTCCCGACGCAAATCAAGAAAACGATATTTTAATCGAATATCTTCTGGATAATCAGGCTCACCAAAAACCGGTAAAGGAAGCTCATCAGATTTTGAAAGAATTTCTACCTCTTGTGCAAAAATTTCAATCTCACCTGTTGGAAGCGTTGCATTAATAACCTCATCAGAACGAGCACATACCTCCCCATCCACACGAATAACCCATTCAGAACGCACTTTTTCAATAGCTTTAAAAGCTGGTGAAGCAGGGTCAGCAACAATTTGTGTGATTCCAAAATGATCACGTAAATCCACAAAAAGAATCCCTCCATGATCACGAACACGATGAACCCATCCTGAAAGACGAACTTGTGTTCCTACATCACATCTACGAAGAGCCGCACAATGATGACTGCGATAACGGTGCATGTTTTTTGCCTTTGATTATAATATTCACATGCGCTACAAACGCTTTTTAATAACCATTTGTCAAGATATGAGAATAAAAACTCAGAAATAAAGTCAATAAAGCACAAATTTAATTTATCGAATTATAATAAAATGATGAATCTTATTACAAAAACAACAGATCTTAAAATTGCACTTAACGCTCTACGTACCTCTGATTTTGTAACTGTCGATACTGAGTTTATCCGCGAAACAACTTTTTGGCCTCAACTGTGTTTAATCCAGCTCGCATCACCAGATGTCACAGTTTTGATTGATCCCATAGCACCAGATATTGATTTACAACCATTTTTTGACCTTATGGTCGATAAAAAAGTTGTAAAAGTTTTTCATGCTGCGCGCCAAGATATTGAAACAATTTATCACCTTGGAGGTGTTATTCCTTCCCCTCTCTTTGATACGCAAATAGCAGGATCAATTTGTGGATTTGGTGATTCTATCTCCTATGATCAAATTGTACAACGCTGCACAGGGCATCATCTTGATAAATCCTCCCGCTTTACAGACTGGAGTTGCCGACCTTTATCTGAAAAACAACTGCTCTACGCACTTGCCGATGTAACTTACTTAAGAGATGTTTACCTGTTATTGAAAAAACGGTTAGAAAAAAATCAACGTGCTCACTGGATGGACGATGAAATAACAATCCTTTTAAATCCTAAAACCTATGACATGCCAGAAGATGAAGCATGGAAAAAAGTGAAAGGACAAATTAAAAAGCCACGTGAACTTGCTGTATTACAAAAGATAGCAGCTTGGCGTGAACGTGAAGCACGAAAATACAATATGCCACGTCGTCATATTATAAAAGATGAATGTCTTATAGAAATAGCAATCCAACAACCAAAAGATGAATCTGCATTAAAACGGTTACGCAGTCTTAATAAGAATTGGGATAAATTCTCAATTGCTCAATCATTAATCAAAGCTGTCCACGAAGGATTAGAGGTGGATCTTTCCACTTTACCCCCCATTCCTAAACATAATCCACTCAATGATACGACAGCCGCTGTTATCGATCTGCTCAAAGTGTTATTAAAAATTGTTGCAAATGAAAACAGCATTGCCCCTAAAATTATTGCAACATCTAATGATTTAGAAAAAATTGCCAATGGAGGAATAAAGAAAAATATTCCCGCTATGAATGGCTGGCGCTATGAAATATTTGGTCAAAAAGCCGAACAACTGCTAAAGGGCCAGATAGGTTTTTACTTTCACGATGGGAAAATAAGCACAAAACAGCTTTAATTTACATTTACATTTTTATTTTAAAAAATCCATTACGCTACTCATTATCTACATCAATTGGTATGCCCTATAGGCCAATGCAAACAGGATAAATAAAGCCTACTTCTGATAAAGTTAAAAAATTAAATAGTGAACTCTTATTAAAATGACAGCTAAATCTTTATCATTTCAATCAAATAGCAATCCTATTAAAAATAATCTAAAAAAACAGACAGCCCCTTATTTAAAAGCTTTAAAAAGAAAAAGCTCTGATAATAAAAGCGCATTCATTACAAAAATAGCAGCCTAGCAATAGGAAAAAACAAAGATATAATGCCTCACGTCACCATATCGTATAAAAAAACTACCGAGATTGCAATCTAACAATCAAAAACGAGCCAGCATAACAACTAAAATACCTAACAAAGACAATATATTGATTTATAAAGATAATCTAGCGTTATTTATATTGAATTAGAACTCCGAATATCGTAGGATTCTCTCATTTTATCTCAATAAGAATCATAAAGTATCACATAAGAAATTATATGATAAAGCGCTGTTTTTTATAGATTAAGCATCTTACACAGGATTCAAAAATATGATTAATAAATAGTTATGATTTGTTTCTATTTTTTATAGTGAAAGGATTTTATAAAGTCAGAAAATGATATTCTTTTGCCAAACCGTGAAAGTGCAAAATTACTTCATATAAGTGGTTCAACATTCCGGCGTCATATAACCAATGGATCTCTCCAAAAATCTTTAAAATTTGTTTTTTTATCGCGTTGGCTACAATCAAATCTTATCAATATAATCAAGAAAGCTAAACAGAAACGTTATAACGACGCAGCATAAAAAGAAAACCTTGTCACGTAAGGACGGACAAGGCTTTTATTTTTACATGAAGCTTATGAAATGCAAATCACATCCTGTGACGCAAATAACAGAATAAAAAATTATATTTTCTTTTATGAATGCTCAGGGCATTACAAATGCCTTGCGTAAAGTCTGGATCAGGCATTATGAAACAACCAGTTGTTCAGCTCATGATGACAGGCTACCTAGCTTATCCCTCGTCAATGGCTTTATTATAAGACATAAAACACGAATAAATTAGGAAAAAAATCAAAAAATTTCAAAAGCGAGAGGTTGTTTTATTATTGTTGATAACTTCTTTAATCGTCCAAGAGGACGTTCTCCTAATAATCCAGCGTAATTCTTTGGGATCTGCAAGATAATATGATCTGCTTTTTTATGCCACAATAAATGAGGTAAAATTCCTGCAACAGAAGCACTAAAAAGATGAGCAAGACGCATAGTTTCACCGAGAATACGTGCTTTATCAATTATATTTTGAGTTGCTAATTGAAAAATGGGAAGAGATTCTTTATCAACCAATAAACTCGTATTGCGAAAAAAAACAGAAAGCGCCGCATAAAGGCGCCCTTCATGAGAAATTCCTGGATAAGATCCTAAAGCTATTTGATTTGCTGCTTCATTGCCTCGATAATCTGGATGTATACGCCAACCAATATCCGCAAGAAGACAAGCGGCTTGACGATAACGGCATTCATTTTCAGTTTCTGAAATTCCAAAAACTTCAAAAGCATTCGTCGTAAAATCAATGAGTTCTTCTGCTTGTTTTGGTGAACGTGCCCGTAAAATAGCCATTTCTGTGCATGCTGCAATGAGAGGATCAGAAAGTCGAATCGCCTGCGGCAATCGTGAATAAAGAAAACCTTCACGAACGCCAGCACCAGAAAAGATTATCTTTTCAAACTCCATACACTGAATGAGTTCAATAAGAACTATTGCCCCATAAGATAAAAGTTTTCGACGGTTCTGAGAAACCGCTGCAATCCCTCTCATATTATCAATATTGCCACGCGCTACAAGACGTAAAAAGTTCTCCATTTCAACAGCATCAACTTCATAGCCATGCATAACAGGAAGCCGATAGTGTTTCATTGCCATATGGAGTTTTGCCAAATTACGCCATGTCCCCCCTACTGCATAAAAATAACGTGCTATACCTTTACGAGCACGAACAACAGACGATTTATAAAATTGCTCATGTACAATTTTTGTAGCTACAGCACTATCATTATTTGATATATACTGTAGCCTTAAACCACCCAATGGGAGCGTTATCCCTTCACCAACATCAGAATGATCAATATCAATCAGCTCAAGACTTCCACCACCAAGATCCCCAGAAATACCTTTTGGTTGATAAAAGGTAGACACAACTCCATAGGCTGAATACATAGCTTCTTCACTTCCTGAAAGAAGATATATTTTATTTTGCAAAATATCTTCAGCATGCTGAATAAATGCTACGCCATTCTGTGCATCTCGTGCTGCTGCTGTTGCTAAAGTATAGACCTCATCTGCCCCAATCTGTCGACAAAGCGTACGAAACCGTTTCAGTGTTTGCAACGCCATCTTCATCGATTTTTCTTCTAAAAATCCCGTTTTCGCCACACCATGCCCGAGACCACAAAGAATCTTTTCATTAAATAAAACCGTTGGTGATCGAACAAGCCCCTCATAAATAACCAACCGAACAGAATTTGAGCCAATATCAATAACAGCAACAGGCTTACGCCCTTTTAACCGACCTTGAGCATCTCTATATGTCATTGGATTTTAGTCTTTATGTATTTCGGCTTGTTGCCGATGCAACGCAACCAAGCGCGAAACAGAAGACTCAAAAGACTCATTTTCCCCCGCAAAACTTGTATTGGCCATAAAATACTCCTGCGCATTAAATAGACTTTCACCTCTCTGCGGTGTAATACGTTTTGATGTTCCATCCTTAAGTATATCAAAGCTTTGTTGATTATCAATGATATTAGCTAACATAATCTGTAAAAGAATTTTTTGACGCACTATTTTATTAAAAACTGGAACCAATATTTCAATACGATAGTCCAAATTACGAGGCATCATATCAGCAGAGCCTAAGTAAACGAGTGCATTTTCATTAGGCAAATCTTGACCATTCCCAAAACAAAAAATGCGACTATGTTCAAGAAAACGCCCGACGATTGATTTTACACGAATATTATCCGAAATTCCTAGAATACCAGGACGTAAACAACATATCCCCCGCACAACCAAATCAATTTGCACCCCTGCTTGACTGGCACGATATAAAGCATCAATAATTTCAGGATCAACCAATGCATTAACTTTCATCCAAATAGCAGCAAATCTTCCCTGTTGTGCATGAACAATTTCTCCCTCAATATGCTCTAAGATACGACCACGCAATGTTAAGGGTGAAAAAGCAATCTTTATTGTTTCATTTGGACGCTCATATTGCGCAATATAATTGAACAATAACGCAACATCATGAGCAATAACATCATCCGTGGAAAAAAAAGAAAGATCGGTATAAGTTTTAGCGTTAATGGGATGGTAGTTTCCTGTTCCAAGATGAACATAAGAGCGAAGACGTTTTCCCTCACGTCTCACAACCAATGACATCTTAGCATGTGTTTTTAATGCAATAAAACCAAAAATAACTTGAACCCCAGCACATTCAAGATCCCGGGCCCAACGAATATTTGCTTCCTCATCAAAACGTGCTTTAAGTTCTACCAAAGCAGTCACAGACTTTCCCTGTTCAGCTGCTTCAATCAAAGCGCCAACAATTGGACTATCATTTGATGTACGATAAAGTGTTTGTTTTATTTCTACAACATCAGGATCGCAAGCAGCTTGACGTAAAAATTGGACAACAACATCAAATGTCTCATAGGGGTGATGAATCACAATATCATTTTCACGAATAGCTGCAAAACAATCCCCATGATGTTCACGAATACATTTCGGAACACGAGAAATATAAGGAATAAATTTGAGATCATCACGGGGAATAGAAACAATCTCTGATACCATATTAAGCGCCAAAAATCCATCAAGAACATTAATACAATGATCAGGAACAGCAAGACTATTCGCTATAAATTGGCGTAAACTCTCTGGCATTTTTGCGTCAAATTCAATTCGAATAACCTGTCCACGGCGCCGCCTTTTAAGAGCAGTTTCAAAAAAATGAACAAGATCTTCAGCTTCCTCTTCTACTTCAATATCACTATCTCGGATTATTCTAAATGTACCAATTCCTTTAATCTCATAGTTAGGAAATACATGTTTAATAAAAAGGCAAATAACATCTTCAGATGCGATAAAACGAAAATGATTACCTTCTTGAGGAAGAAGAATGAAACGCCTTAAAAGCATTGAAATAGACAACAACACTGTGTGTGAATTCTGATCAGCTTCTCCAGACAATTGAAGCCCAATAGAAAGCCCTAAATTAGGAATAAATGGAAAAGGATGAGTAGCATCAACAGGCAAAGGTTTTAAAACAGGAAAAATTGTCTCAAGAAAATATTTTTCAAGCCATGATTTTTCAATTTCTGAAAGATCATCAGAACAAATAATTTCAATATCATTCTTTTTTAATTCATCACGTAAAACATTCAATTCTCGTAGTTGGTGAGCCTGCAGCTTTGAAATCTCAGCGAGCACAATATCAAGTTGTTCCTGTGGAGTGTGCCCATCTGCACTGCACGCTGTAACGCGAGCACGAATTTGAGCTGCTAGTCCTGCAACACGAACCATAAAAAACTCATCAAGATTTGCAGCTGAAATAGAAAGAAATTGTAGACGTTCTAATAAAGGATGTTTCGAATTAGCTGCTTCCATCAAAACACGATTATTAAATTGTAGCCATGAAAACTCTCGATTAATAAACCGTATCGGATTTTTCATTGTTATATTTGATATAGAAATTTTATCTTTCACCCTCTTTTCCATATATTCTAACTAAGCTTCTTTTATATTTTCTAAAATCCTTGACGAAATATCTCACATAATATTTTATAATATGTTATCATCATAATAATACATCAATGCCCCATTTTTCTTGTCATGTTTCCATTTAATATTTTAAAATACTTGGAACGAGGTTCTATGCGCAAAGCGCTAAAAGTAAGACAACTATTCTGATTATAGCATAAAAGAGGAGTAGTTTGTCTTAAAAAGCATCTTGCATTATGATACGCTTTATTACAAACTCACACTTATAAAATAGAAGAGCCTTATCATAACTAATGAGACAATTTATTCTGGAGTTTGTACGCCATGGCTGATCACAATATTCCCCATTTTCAAAATGACCTTGGATATAAAACAATCGAAATTGGTGTGAAAGAGTTTATGTGTGTAGGCGCTACACAACCATTCGATCACCCTCATATTTTTATTGATATGGGCGCTGCTGATGAGAAAATTTGCCCTTACTGCTCAACCCTTTATCGTTATGTTCCCTCGTTATCGTACGATCAAACAAACCCAACAGGATGTTTATATCATCCAGACAAGCTATTATAATGTGTTCTAGGGCTTTCTTAAATAACTACTCTTTTAATTCTGCTTGTTTAATATGAAATCGTTTGTAGAACAATCACCCATCATCGTTGGAGGAGGAATCGCTGGTTTAAGTACCGCTTTAGCACTCGCTCATAAAGGAATTGCAAGCATCATTATTGAAAAGTGTAAAAAACTTGAAACGATAGGCGCTGGTATTCAACTGACACCAAATGCAACATCTATTCTTGCTCGCTGGGAACTTCTTAACAAACTCACTGAAGTTGCGACAATCCCACATTTTCTTGAGTTAAAAGATGGAATATCTTTAAAAATACGTCTACGTGCTCATCTTATCACTCTAACAGAAAAATACTGGAAAGCCCCTTATATGACGATTCACCGCGCGGCTTTACAAAAAATTTTATATAATGCAGTGATTGCAAATCCTTTGATCAAATACAAAGCAGGCGAAACGATTGTATCTTCTACCCAATCGGCAACCAACATTAAAATAACCACAATAAAAACAGATACAGCAACACAACAACAGCTTTATTCAACCCCTCTCCTGATCGGATGTGATGGCGTTTGGTCAACACTACGGCAACAATTTCCTTTTCATGAAAGAGCAAATTTTAGTGGTTTTATTGCTTGGCGAGCAACAACAGTACTTGATAATCTTCCTCAAGACTTTCGTTCTTCATTGCAAAATATGAAGACAATTACGGCTTGGATGGGGCCTCAAAATCATCTTGTTGTTTATCCCATTAAATCGTCAGAAAAAATTGTAAATTTTGTCGCTATTACACATGGGGATAATTCAAAAGAGGGATGGGCCTATAAAGGAGATAAAGAAAAACTTAAATCTCTTTTTAAAGCTTGGAATTCAAAAATCTTACAAATCTTTGATCATATTGATGAATGGAGTTATTGGCCACTCTTTCAAATGAAACAAAATCGTTTTATCGGTTTAGAGAGACAAGTATTTGTTGGCGATTGCGCACACGCTGCCTTACCTTTTGCAGCACAAGGTGCCGCTATGGCAATCGAAGATGCCGCCACATTAGCAAAAGCACTTTCATTGAAAAATCTTTCATTAACGAAAGCACTTTCGCTTTACGAAAAAACACGTACCCCCCGTATTGCAGCAGTAAAAAAACGCGGAGATTTCAACAGATTATCCTATCATGCAACGGGGCCCATAGCAATTGCACGTAATCTCATGATGAAAATTCGTACACCAGAGAGCATTATGTCAGATCTCAATTGGCTTTATATGTATGATGCGATGAATTCTATAAAAAATCGTGATAAAAACTTATAAAATTCTTCCCGTACTTTGAATATTATGAAAGAAAGAAATTTTTTGATTCTATGACACTAAAAAAATATCATAATTTACTCAAATAAAAGCAATATTTTTCTAAACCTACAATTCGATTTTAAAAGCTCAATTTTTAGCTCTCCTAAAAGCAAAAACACCACTCAAAATCAGCTCCCATCTTTAATCTTTCTTTAACTCAATTCTACATCAACAACACCCTGAATTAATTTCATAGCATTTGCCACATGTGAATTTACCTTATATCGCTTAGGAAGCGCAATTTCAACTTCTCGCAATCCATCCTCTTGAATTAAAATAAGTCCAACCTCTCCATTTCCCCCAAGATTTAAATTTTGTTCAATTTGTGGAAGCATATCAACTGTTTTTATAAAAAGACGCATCATTTTATGCTGCTGTAACGCTTCTTTTTCCAAAGACTGAATTGTCTCAATTCGCAAACTAACTCCTTCAGAGCGATTTTCTGCGCTCACCGTAATAATAAAAGATTTTCCGGGTTCTAGCATCTCTTCATAATCCGAGAGTGCCTCAGAAAAGAGAACTGCTTCATATTGTCCACTTGTATCAGAAAAATGAATAATTCCCATTTTTTTACCAGATTTTGTTTTGCGCACGTTTTTTGCCACAACAGTTCCAGCAAGCCGTGCAGCCGTTGCTCCCCCTTTAACGGCATTGGAAAAATTACCCCAAGTCTGAACGCGTTTTTTAGCGAGAATGGCTTGATACTCATCCAATGGATGAGCTGAAAAGTAAAAACCTATAGCTTGAAATTCTCGATAAAGTTTTTCAGCCAACAACCAAGGAGTCGTTTGCGATAAAATCAAGGGCTCTTTTAATCCGCCTGCCATTCCAAATATGTCAACCTGCCCGCTAGAATTGTCATCGAGAATACGAAGCGCTCGCGCATGAAGGGTTCCAAGATTCGCTAATAAAACTTCGCGTGCAATGTTAAAACAATCAAAAGCGCCAGCACAAACTAAACTTTCCATCGCACGCTTATTAACAATACGAGGATCAACACGCGCACAAAAATCTTCCAAATCCTTAAAAATCTCATTTCCACGACAAGTGACAATATGATCTACAACCGTTTCTCCCACACCTTTAATGGCCGCAAGAGAATAATAAATACAGTTATCACCAACCTCAAAAATACGATGAGATGTTTGTATAGAAGGTGCAATAACTTCAATACCCAGCCTTAACGCTTCACGCCGAAAATCATTGAGCTTATCGGTATTCGTCATATCATACGTCATTGAAGCAGCTAAAAACTCAACGGGATAATTGGCTTTCATATACGCTGTTTGATAAGAAACAATCGCATAAGCAGCAGCGTGTGATTTATTAAAACCGTAATCGGCAAATTTTGCTAAAAGATCAAATATAATATCAGCTTGCTCTTTATCAACACCACCAGCAACAGCGCCATTGACAAAACGCGTACGCTGTTTTTGCATTTCTGCATGAATTTTTTTCCCCATAGCGCGCCGTAATAAATCAGCTTCTCCAAGCGAGTAACCAGCCAGCACCTGAGCAATCTGCATCACCTGTTCTTGATAGACTATAACACCTTGTGTTTCTTTAATCAGATGATCTATTTTAGGATGAATAGAAGCTATCTCCTCTTCCCCGTGTTTACGTGCATTATAGGTTGGTATATTCTCCATTGGACCAGGACGATAAAGCGCAACCAGCGCAATAATATCTTCAATACGGTCTGGCTTCATTCCAATCAGCGCCTTGCGCATACCAGAACTTTCCACCTGAAACACACCAACCGTTTCACCACATGCCATCATAGCGTAGGTTGCTTCATCATTTAGAGGGATATTTGACAAATCTATTTTGATCTTCTTTCTGGCAACAAAATCAACAGCCATTTTCAAAACAGTCAGTGTTTTTAGTCCAAGAAAATCAAATTTTACCAACCCTGCCTGTTCTACATATTTCATGTTAAATTGTGTAACAGGCATATCAGAACGAGGATCACGATACATCGGGACAAGCTCCCAAAGCGGCCGATCTCCGATAACAATCCCAGCAGCATGCGTTGAAGCGTGACGATAAAGCCCTTCCAACTGAAGTGCTATATCTAATGCGCGTCCAATGACGGGATCTTTTTTCTTTTCCTCTTCAAATTTAGGTTCATCCTTAATAGCATCCGCTAATTCTACCTGACTTCCTGGGGTGGCAGGAATTAATTTTGTAAGATAATCCACCTGACGATAAGGAACTTCTAAAACACGCCCCACATCACGCAAAACTGCACGTGCCTGTAACTTACCAAAGGTAATAATTTGAGCAACTTGATCACGTCCATATTTTTTTTGAACATATTGAATAACTTCTTCACGCCGCTCTTGACAAAAATCGATATCAAAATCTGGCATCGAAACACGATCTGGATTGAGAAAACGTTCAAAAAGAAGGGAAAAACGCAATGGATCAACATCGGTAATCGTTAATGCATAAGCAACAAGTGAACCAGCACCAGATCCCCGCCCTGGACCAACAGGAATATCATGAATCTTCGCCCATTTTATGAAATCTGAAACGATAAGAAAATATCCAGAAAATTGCATACGCGTAATAACTGAAATCTCATAATCAAGCCGCTGCTCATAATCTGCAATCGTATACCCTTCAGCCAATCCAATTGTTTCAAGGCGCATCTTCAAACCAGCTTTAGCTTGATTTAACAATTCACTATCTTCTGCTTCTAAAGTATTTTCTGAATTAGAAGATTGTTCTATAAAACGAGGCAATATCGGTTTTCGAAGAGGCGTGGCAATATGACAACGCAATGCAATTTCAACACTATTTTCTAAAGCTTCTGGAAGATCAGAAAATAGCGCAACCATTTCATCTTGTGACTTCAAGTAATGATCTGGCGTCACCCGTTTGCGATCTGGATTAGAGACGATTTGTCCTTCTGAAACAGCCATCAACGCATCATGCGCTTCATACCCCTCTCTCTTCAGAAAAAAGGCTTCATTCGTTGCAACAAGAGGAATTTCATGTGCATAAGCCAATTCAATAAGATCTGCTTCTACTCTTCGGTCATAAGAGCCATGTCGCTGTAATTCCACATAAAGACGATCAGAAAAAATTTTTTTTAAATAAATTAAGCGCTCAACAGCGCGTTCTTTTTTTTCTTCTAACAAAGAACGATTAATAGGTCCTCCCTTTCCACCCGTTAAAGCGATTATACCTTCACTGTGTTCTGACAACCAATCAGCTTTAATATGAGGAGGATCAGTATCACATTTATCAAGATAAGCACGGCTTACAAGACGAACCAAATGAGCATAACCGGTTTCGCTAGCAGCGAACAGAACAATAGAGCAGAAATCAGAAGCATTACGTCCTTTAACCAAATGTGAATGATCATTTTCATCACAAAAATCAACGGTAAGCTGACAACCAATAATGGGTTGAACCCCATGAGAGAGACAATACTGCGAAAACTCCAAAGCACCAAATAAATTATTGGTATCGGTAATAGCAACCGCTGGAGCATGATCTACAATCGTCTGTTGAATAATTTGTGGGATTTTTAAAGCCCCTTCGAGCAAGGAATAAGCTGAATGCACTCTCAAATGAATAAAGCGAGGAAGAGAATTTTTGTACTCTTGCATTTTATTTTTATCTTTAACCACTCTCACAATTTCCTACTATAAACTAAATGCCAAACAGCCCCCTTAAAGAAAAAAATTCAGGCTAGCATAACTTTAAAGCTATAAATTTTATCATCCCACATAGAAAAAATGCCCTAATTTTATTGATATTTATAAGAGAGTTCTATCAAGAAAGTACCTCTATTCACAGCAAATAAATACCTAAAATAAAAAGAAGCAAAATATGCCATAAGCACTTTCATTTTTTTATTTTATTTCTCTTTTAAAGATAATTTCTCTTTTTACAACGCAATGTGTAAATAAAATATCATCTTCTTTAATGACTTTATCCCCAAAAAGCTCTTCTAAAGGTCTAGAAAAAACAAAAAGAGCAGGTTAAATTTTCTCATGCCTCCAAGTCTTCTTGCCCCTCTTTTCAACTCTATTCGAACCCTTTCTGGTATTACACCTAAAGTCTATGGCTTACTGACCAAACTCTTAAATGTTAATCCTACACAACGGGAAGCAACCCTTATTGATCTCCTTCAATTAATGCCCCATTCCGTTATAGACCGCAGAATGCGTCCCAGCATTGCTTGTGCAAAAGAAGGAGATACTATTACACTTGAAATTGTCATCGATAAACATCAACCACCCCCACGTGGTCATAACCGAATTCCCTATCGTGTTATTGCGCATGATCAAACAGGAAAAATAAATTTAGTCTTTTTTCATGCTCAACCTCTTTGGCTAAAAAAACAACTTCCCGAAGGCAAAAAAGTCGTTGTATCAGGAAAAGTTGAATGGTTTAATGGACAACTTTCAATGGCGCATCCAGACCATATCGCCACAAGCGAACAATCAAATCAGATACCTCTCATCGAACCGATTTATCCATCTACCGCCGGACTCACTGCAAAGACGCTAAGACGTGCCATAAAAAACGCTCTCGATTTTATTCCTCTTCTACCGGAATGGATAGATGAAAATGTAAAAAAACAGCAAAATTTTCCTTCTTTTTCTGTTGCTTTACGCCGTATCCATGCGCCCATTAATCCCGATGATCTATCCTTAGAAAGTACAGCACGCAAACGTCTTGCCTATGATGAATTGTTTGCTTGTCAATTGGCACTAAGCCTCGTGCGTTTAAAAACCAAATCTCTTATTGGCGCTTCTCGACCAGCTACTGGAATTTATACTAACAAATTGCTCAATATCCTCCCCTTTCAACTTACAACCGGACAAATAAAAGCGGTAGAAGATATCGCAAATGATCTTGCTTCACCAGAACCGATGCTAAGACTGCTCCAAGGTGATGTAGGCGCAGGAAAAACTGTCGTTGCATTAATGGCAATGGCACAAATTGCTGAAAATTCAGGACAATCAGCTTTAATGGCACCAACCGAAGTGCTGGCTAGGCAACATTTTGCCACCATTGCCCCTCTTGCCGAAAAGATCGGATTACAAACAACGCTTTTAACAGGACGAGAAAAAGGAAAAATGCGGACAAATATCTTGAATGATATTTTATCAGGTCAAGTTTCTATTGTCATTGGAACCCATGCTCTCATACAAAACAGCGTTACTTATAATAATCTCGCTTTAACCATTATCGATGAACAACACCGTTTTGGTGTCCATCAACGTATTGCCCTTACAGAAAAAGGCAATCAACCTGATATGCTGGTTATGACCGCCACGCCCATTCCCCGCACCCTTGTCTTAACAACTTTTGGTGATATGGATGTCTCTAAAATTACAGAAAAACCAATTGGGCGACAACCTATTACAACAGCAACGCTTTCTTTGAAACGTCTTCATGAGCTTATAGAGCGAATTGCAATTGCATTAGAAAAAGGAGAAAAGCTTTATTGGATTTGTCCTTTAGTGGAGGACTCTACAGCTCTTGACCTTACTTCAATTGAAAACCGCTTTGCATTTCTTCATGAGCGCTTTGGAGCACACGTTGGTATGATCCATGGAAAAATGTCTACAGCAGAAAAAGAAGCAGCTATGGCATCTTTTAAATGCGGCAATACACGCATTTTAGTAGCAACCACTGTTATTGAAGTGGGGGTAGATATTCCAGATGCTTCAATCATTATTATCGAACACGCGGAACATTTTGGACTTTCACAACTGCATCAATTGCGTGGACGTGTAGGACGAGGAGATAAAAAATCTTCCTGCATTCTGCTCTACAAAGATCCACTGACAAAAACAGCAGCAACACGCCTTAATATTATCCGCAACACAGAAGATGGTTTTGAAATTGCTGAAGAAGATTGGCGTTTGCGAGGTGAAGGAGAGCTTTTAGGTACAAAACAATCCGGCGTACCTGAGTTTCATATAGCAAACCTTGCTGTTCACAGCGATCTTTTGTCAATGGCAAGAAAAGATGCTCGTTTATTTTTACAACGCGATCCTCATCTTTCTTCTGAGCAAGGACAAGCTTTACAGTTACTCCTTTATCTTTTCGGACACGACGATGCTACACGTCTCTTACGATCAGGGTAACTCTAGAAAAAAACTTTTGATAAAAAACTTAAATACCTCTCTCTTAAAATATGATTTTCTTTCTTGAAATAACCCATAAATAACCTAACGTAATCCCTACTCCATCTTTATGCCTCATAAAAGAATAACAAACCAACGTCAGATCTTCTCTTACAATCTGGATGACTCTTGCATTAAAACAATAAAAGCACTCTTGCGCTCTTTTTGCCATTATATTCACACAGCTGATTCATTTTTTGATAGGTAAAAAATATTTTTCATTCTGTCGTAAAGGGTTTGGAATGAGAAATTCAGTCGTGGAGATTCTTATTTGACAGAGAAAAATGGAAAAATAAGCTATCATTATAAATCAACTTGTTACACTTGATTATTCTCTAATCAGATTCAGAAATACAAACGCTATTTTTATTCAACCGTGACTGATTTTGCTAAATTACGGGGTTGATCAACATCTGTTCCTAATAAAACAGCCGTATGATAAGCGATTAACTGAATGGGGAGAGCATAAATAATAGGAGCAATAAATTCTGAAACATCTGGCAAAGTAATCGTTGATAAAGTCTGAAAACAAGCTGCTTCTGCTCCTTTTTTATCGGTTATTAAAATAATACGACCATTGCGCGCTACTACTTCTTGCATATTAGAAAAAGTCTTTTCAAACCATCGATCATAAGGCGCCACAACAATAACGGGTATTGTCTCATCTACCAACGCAATTGGCCCATGCTTCAACTCACCCGCCGCATAACCTTCAGCATGAATATAAGAAAGCTCTTTCAATTTAAGAGCTCCCTCCAAAGCAATCGGATAAGAAGTTCCACGTCCTAAATAAAGAACACTTTTTGCATTCACCAAATCACGACAAATAGATTCAATTTTGCCTTCTAATTTTAAGACCTCATTTAAAATACGAGGAACTTCTGCCAACTGCTGAACCAATTGCTGTTCCATTTGAACTGTAAGATAACCACGTTGTTTAGCAGCACTAAGAGCAAGTGAAGCAAGCGTTGCCAATTGACAGGTAAAGGCTTTTGTTGAAGCAACACCAATTTCTGGTCCGGCAAGTGTTGGGAGAATAAAATCAGCCTCCCTTGCCATTGTTGATTGTTCAACATTCACAATTGTGGCTGTTTTTATACCTCGTTCACGACAATAACGCAAAGAAGCCAATGTATCCGCTGTTTCACCAGATTGAGAAACAAACAATGATAACGCATCAGACGTTATAGGAGGTTCGCGATAACGAAATTCCGAAGCGACATCATTATCAACACTTAAAGCGGCAAATTTTTCAAACCAATAGCGCGCAACTAAGGTTGAGTAATAAGCCGTTCCACAACTCGCAAAAAGAAGCCGATGAATATTTTTCCAATCAATCAAATTCTCAAGTGGTCGAACTGCATAATTCCCAAGATCAAGATAATGCGCCAAATTATGAGAAATCACTTCAGGTTGTTCAAACATTTCCTTGTGCATAAAATGACGATGATTACCCTTAGAGATCAATAAAGCCCCTTCAAGTAATGGTGTCACAGGACGTTTTATCAGTTGGTTGTTGGCATCGTAAATTGTGACACCCTCCCGTGTGATAACAGCCCAATCCCCATCTTCCATATAGCTAATATGATCAACGAATGGCGCTAAAGCAATGGCATCTGATCCCACAAAAAATTCATCTTTTCCATAACCGATTGCCAGCGGTGGACCAGAACAAGCCGCAATCATAAGATTATCTTCACCTTCAAAAATAAGAGCAATAGCAAAAGCCCCCTGCAACCGTTTCCAACTTGTACGCATGGCTTCTTGCGGAGAAAGACCACTTTTTAATGCACGCGTTATTAAATGTGCAATAACTTCTGTATCTGTCTCTGTTTCAAAGATATAACCATCCTCAATGAGTTCCTTTCGTAATTCTATAAAATTTTCAATAATACCATTATGAACAACTGCAAGTTTTTTAGTTACATGGGGATGCGCATTGCGTTCAACAGCAATTCCATGCGTAGCCCAACGGGTATGGCCAATCCCTAAACTTCCCTCCAGAGGTATTTTTTTTAATTTTTCTTCTAAACGAACAAGTTTTCCTTCAGCACGTACACGATAAAGATGCCCATTATGGACTGTCGCCACCCCAGATGAATCATACCCTCTATATTCAAGACGTTTTAAACCCTCAACCAGAGAAGACGTAACACACCTCTTTCCAAGAATTCCAATAATTCCACACATTAAAAAGCTCCAACCCACATCTTAAGATTTAAATCTTATAAAACAATCCAACAACCTTTATTTAAAACTGTAAATAATAAAATAATTCAAACATGGAGTACGGCAATCTTTAAAAATAAACCGCCTCTCCATCGTTCGATCAGCACTAAACAAAGAAATAGACTGAAAAAGATCATTTTTTTTGTTTGTTTTCTGACAATTTTTTCTCTAACAAGCGCGTACGAAATTTTGTCGCATAGCCCTCTTTTATAACCTGTCGTGCACGCCCAAAAGCCATACTATTCATAGGAATATTTTCAGTAATAACACTTCCTGAAGCAACATAAGAACCATCCCCTATCACCAATGGAGAAACAAGCGCCGTATTAGACCCAACAAAAGCATGATCACCAATCATCGTTTTATATTTGTTAAATCCATCATAATTGCATGTAATCGTACCAGCTCCAATATTGGTATGTGCACCAATTTCGGCATCACCAATATAACTCAAATGATTAATTTTAGAAGCTTCTCCTACCTTGGCTTGTTTAACTTCACAAAAATTTCCAACCTTTACAGCCTTCGCCAACTCTGTTCCAGGACGTAAACGTGCATAGGGACCAATTTGTGCATCCGTCCCAACTACAGCACCTTCTAGATAACTAAATGCGTGAATAACAGCTCCAGAGTGTATTTTTACGCCTAACCCAAAATAAACATTTGGTTCTATCACCACGCCTGGTTCAATTTCTGTATCATAAGAAAAATAGACTGTTTCTGGTTTTAAGAGTGTAACACCTGATAACATTAAATCGTATGCTTTACGTTTCTGCCATAAAGAATCAGCCCTCGATAGCTCAAAACAATTATTAATTCCTACAATATCTTCAAAAGGAACTTCAACAACGCGTACATCTAATCCTTCACGTGTTGCAAGAGAAGCAACATCTGTTAAGTAATATTCTTTTTTTATATTGTTATTATCAACCTTCTCTAAAAGAGAAAGCGCATGTTTTCCACGCATAGCGAGTATTCCACCATTACAAAAAGAAATCTTTTTTTCTTTATCGCTAGCGTCTTTTTCTTCTACAATTGCGATTAATTTACCATTTTTCTCGAGAAGACGCCCATAACCTGTTGGATTTTGGGTATGAAAACCTGCAAAAACAACATCTGCTCCATCAGCAAGCTGTGCACGCATTTGGTGCAATGAATCTTGCTGAATGAGAGGCGTATCACCAAAAACAATGAGAACATCATCCACTTCCTTTTGCAAAGCTAAACGAGCAGACAAAACAGCATGAGCAGTTCCTAAACGTTCTTTTTGTTCAAAAACCATTACATCTTTTACAAATGACTGAACAACGTGCGTAACCTCCTTAGCACCAAATCCCACAACAACGGCTAATTGCGAAGAGCCTGCCAATTCTATTTGTTTTAGAACATGGCATATAAGAGGCAATCCAGCAATTTTATGAAGTACCTTAGGCAGAGACGATTTCATGCGCGTCCCCTCACCTGCAGCAAGAACAATAGAAAGACAACTTCTAACCATAAAAACACATAAGACTAACGAGAAAATCCAAAAAAATTCATAATATTGTGCCAACGAATATCTTCAATATAACTCAACGAAGGATAATGTTCTAAAAGCCAAAATGAAATATCCTGCATAGAACCTGTTAAAAACAAAATCCCTGTAAGAAGAAGAAAAATACCAATAATTTTTTCAACTTTTCCTAAATGAATACGAAAAGCGCCTAAAAATCGCATAAAACTGCTCGAAAATAAAGCTGCCAACACAAAAGGGACAGCAAGACCTAATGCATAAACTGCTAAGAGAATAGCTCCCTCGCCCACCGTCTCTTTTGTTCCAGCAAGCGTTATAATAGGCCCTAAAATGGGGCCAATACACGGTGTCCAACCAAAGGCAAAAGCTAAACCAATAATATACGCGCCTAAAGGACCAGCAGGTGTTTTATGGGTCTGAAAACGCGCTTCACGAAATAAAAAAGCGATCTTGAAAATCCCCAAAAAATTTAAACCAAAAATAATAATGACAATTCCAGCAGCAAGTGCAAACCAATCACGATAATAACCGATGAATTTCCCAATTGTGCTAGCACTGGCACCTAAAGCAACAAAAACAGTCGTAAACCCAAGAACAAAAGCAATAACAGAAGACAATAAAGTCCACCGTATAAAGACTTTCTCATCACGATTTTCTGAACGAAAATCATCAATACCAATCCCTGCCATATAACACAAATAGGGAGGAACTAACGGCAAAACGCATGGTGACAAAAAAGAGAGTGCCCCAGCAAAAAACACACCAACTGTTGAAACTTCAATCAAAATTCATACCCCATCTCTCATCATAGTTTACCCCCATGAACAACGATCAATCCACATCTTCATCAATTCGTTGCATATTTTGTTCATTCGCCACCACACTTATATCTTCATCATGACCAGAAACGACTGAAAAAACTTTTTGATAAATTTTATCTTTATTTTTAGCAATTGCAATATACTCTCCCTCCGCTAACACGAGTGAAACATACGCACCAACTGTTTCATAAACGATATCACCAGAATCATTGGCAAGAGACCAACTTGTATCTGCAAGTGCTTCTCCTCCTTCTTGTCGGACCAGCTTTAAGACAATTTGAGCGGCCTGATGTTCAAGAGTAGCTTCTGTTATTTTACCAGCATCCACTTGAATATCCGAACGAGCCGTCGCATTAATAGAACCATAATGGGAAGCAACATGGTAGCGGCCAGCTTTTAAACGCACAACTGAGTGGGGTTTAACATTTGATATAATCACTCCCGTATCATCATTTTCTTTTTCATCCTCATAAATGGTAAAACGGAGTTCCTTTTCATTCATTACGCCATTGAGCAATGTTGCATTTAAAATAACACCACCAGCCTTAAGATTAAAGTTTTTTACAAGACTTTGCCCATTTTCTAAACGAATATGGCGCACAGCACTCGTGTGACCAAATGAGACATGAACAAGATAATTTCCTGGTTCGAGATTAAAACGTGCACTTCCCCCCTTATAGGTTGCCACTAATGGTAATTTATTATCAATCCCTAGAATAGGGGCATAAACCCGCCAGACAAGCCCTTTTTCAATATCCGGATGACTATTTGTTAATCGAGCATTCAAAATGAGTTGTGTTTGAGATGCTAAGTTTTCATTTTCCTGCTCTTGAGTCTTTACAATAAAACTCCTTGATTGTCTCTGCTGCTGATTTTGCCCTTCTCCTGCTTCAGAAAAAGCACAGTGACTCCAAGTCAATAAAGCAAGCACCACGCACAACCATACACATCGGTGCACTATTTTTATAAGAATACCCATTTTTGCATTGTTGACCAACATGATCTTTTTTTCAAGAAACAATATCACACAGCCATCATTTTAAATTGAGAAACTTACACCACAACCACATGATGAAACAGCATTGGGATTGTGGATTTGAAAAGACTGCCCCATAAGATCATCAACAAAATCAATCTCAGCTCCTTCCATAAAAGGAAGTGATAGTAAATCAATAAACACAACTGCCCCGTCTTTTTTGAGAACGAGGTCATCTTCACACATTTCAGAAACCAAGTCATATTTATAAGAAAAACCAGAACACCCACCACCTTCAACAGAAATACGTAATGCTATTTTATCGGGTTCACGCAAAAGTATCTGTGCAATTTTTTTGGCAGCAACATCTGAAATTTTCACATTCATTTTATATATCCTTGCATTAAACCATCAAGAAAGAGTATCCTACACTCAAAGAGCAGTTTATTTGTCATAAACCACTCTCAATTTTAAGATGATAATAGACAGCTTGCAATGGATATAGGAAATATCGACTTCAATTACCAATCTCGAGCAGTATACAGTGCTCATCCACAAACAAGCCGTGGTCGATTATACCATGAAACGATGAGCACCACACGCTCACCTTTTCAACGAGATAGAGATCGTATTATCCATTCTAATGCATTTCGACGTCTTAAACATAAAACGCAAGTGTTTATTGCTGATGAAAGCGATCATTATCGTACTCGCCTAACCCATTCCATAGAGGTTTCTCAAATTGCAAGAACATTAGCCCGTGCCCTGTGTCTTGATGAAGACCTTGCCGAAGCCATTGCCCTTGTTCACGACTTTGGACACACACCCTTTGGCCATGCTGGAGAAGATGCTCTTAATGAAGCCATGGTATATTATGGCGGCTTTGATCATAATGCACAAGCATTACGCATTGTAACAAAACTAGAACAGCGCTATGCAAATTTTGATGGACTTAACCTTACATGGGAAACCCTCGAAGGACTTGTAAAGCACAATGGTCCCCTTTTAGGGCCTTACGCGAAGAATAAGGAGGTTCCTATCGATATTTTACAATACAATGTAAAGCAAGATCTTGCACTCGATTGTTTTGCAGGATTAGAAGCGCAATGTGCTGCTATTGCAGATGATATCGCATACAATGCGCATGATATTGATGATGGTCTACGTTCGCAATTTTTAACACTCGATCAATTTGAACATGTTTCACTAACAGCAGCAATATTAAAAGATATAACAGATGAGCATCCCCACCTCGACCAAACGCGTCGCGGTTACACACTTGTACGAAGACAAATAACAACCATGGTTGAAGATGTTATCAAACAGTCACAAAAAAATTTAGCACGCATCAAACCAACAAGCATAAACGATATTCACCAAGCAAAACAAACCATTGTTACCTTTTCACCGACAATGACCGTTTATGAAAAAGAACTAAAAAACTTTTTATTTAAAAATCTTTACTACCATGAACAGGTTCTTAGTCGTCGCAATGCAGCAAAATGCATTGTACAAAAATTATTCAATTGTTATTATGAAAATCCAAATACAATGCCTGAAAGTTGGCAGAGCAAAGCAGTGCACTTAAAAAATCAAGAGTTAGCACGTTTGATTGCTGACTTTCTTTCAGGCATGACAGATCACTACGCTCTACGTGAATATCAGCGTTTATTTGACCATACAGATAATTTCGTTTAATGGCTTTTGGCATCATCATGGAAGCTAAATATGAATATCTTTAAAAAATTCGAAAAAAAAATTAAGAGATCAATTGAATTATCTGATATAAAAGGAAAAAATGGAGAAGATCTAGATTTATCAAAAATCACTGTTGATCCTCCGCGTGATTCCTCCCATGGTCATTTATCAACCAATGCTGCTATGGTGCTTGCAAAATCTATTGGAATCAATCCACGTGCACTTGCAGATAAAATCGTAGAACTTCTTAAAAATGATTCCTCTATCGAAAATATAGATGTTGCCGGTCCTGGTTTTATAAACATAAAGCTTACAAAATTATTTTGGCAAGATGCTATAAAATCTATGCTTGAATTAGGCACTTCTTATGGTCGTATTCCAATGGGACAAGGAAAATGCGTCAATGTTGAATATGTCTCAGCAAATCCGACAGGACCAATGCATGTAGGACATTGCCGCGGAGCGGTTGTTGGGGATGTTCTCTCCAATTTGCTACAATTTACGGGCTATAACATTACAAAAGAGTATTATATCAATGATGCGGGTCAACAAATCGAAGTCCTCGCCCATTCGGTACTATTGCGCTATCGTGAAGCTCTTGGGCAAAAAATTAATGAAATTCCAGAAGGACTCTATCCTGGAGAATACTTGATACCATTGGGTCAATCGCTTGCTCAAGAGTTTGGTGACCAACTCCTCACAATGGATAAAGATGAAGCCTTATCTCTTGTGAAAGAACGTGCAATTCATGCAATGATGTCCATGATTCGCGAAGATTTGGCTGCTCTTAATATTTATCATGATATCTTTTTCTCTGAGCGAATGCTTTATGCAGATAATGCACGCGCCATTCGTAACACTATCAACGACCTCACTTTAAATGGTTATATCTACAAAGGAAAACTCCCCCCTCCCAAAGGACAAAACACAGAAGACTGGGAACCAAGCGAACAAACTTTGTTCCGTTCAACAAATGTCGGTGATGACCAAGACCGTGTTTTAGTCAAATCTGACGGTTCTTACACTTATTTTGCTGCTGATGTTGCTTATTTTCGGGATAAATTTAATCGTCATTTTGATGAAATGATTTATATTCTAGGCGCAGACCATGCTGGCTATGTAAAACGACTAGAGGCAATGGCAAAAGCGATTTCTGGTGATAAAGCCAAATTAAGTGTTTTCTTATGTCAATTGGTAAAACTCTTTCGCAACGGTCAACCTGTCCGCATGTCAAAAAGAGCAGGATCATTTGTCACTCTACGGGATGTTGTCGAAGAAGTTGGTCGTGATCCTGTGCGTTTTATGATGTTATACCGTAAGTGTGAAGCGCCTCTTGATTTTGATTTTGCAAAAGTAACAGAACAATCAAAAGATAACCCCATCTTTTACGTACAATATGCAAGTGCACGTTGTCACTCAGTCTTTCGTCAAGCACAAGAAGCGCTTCATATTAAAAGCTTTTCAAATGATACATTGATTACCTATCTTCATCGATTAACAGATGACCATGAAATATTGTTAATACGCAAACTTTCTGAATATCCACGTATCATTGAACAGGCCGTAGTTCATAAGGAACCGCATCGATTAGCGTTTTATCTTTATGACCTTGCCTCCAGCTTTCACACCCATTGGAATAAAGGGAGTGAAAATCTCAATTTACGCTTTATTCAACCCGATGATAAAGAGTTATCCTTTGCAAGATTAGGATTGATACAAGCTGTTATCAATATTTTATCATCAGGGCTTACCATCATAGGAGTCGAAGCACCCATAGAAATGCGTTGAAAAAGTTCTATAAATACATACAATAGGTACTCTATTGATAAACTTTTTCATGTATCCTTGCATGAGAGGGGGAAAATTTATAATTTTAATATAACAAATCAAAATCAACCATTGATTGCACGTAAGTGCAAACCATCATGTGAGAAAAGCTATGAGCGATAACGATCGCAAAAATCTACACGAAACAAAACACGATCATGAACACCATGATCCTTTAGAAAGGCTTACGCGCATTTTTAATCCGCACAAACAAAGCGGAAACCAAAATGGGCAATCTTCTTTAAAAACAGATCGATCAACATCTCACCCCGAAATATCATCCCATGATGATGATTTTGATTTGTCCTTTCTAGAAGAGGAACTTGAAAATAATTTAGCACATGACTTACCGTTTGATGATCAAAAAAAACAATGGGGCTTGCATGCAACCAGCAACGCAAAAGCCTCAGATATTGCACAAGCTGCTTCTTTCAACCATTCAAAACAAAATAATTTATCTGAAGAGAAATATTCTTCATCTAACAATCATGATGAAGAACAAATTTTAGATGCGCTTTCTCCATTACCAATCCCCAAAAATCAATCACATCAACAGAAAACAACAGCAACCAGTGCTGATCCTTTTCTTGAAAAAAGTAATCTTATGTCACAATCAGAATCAGAAAATTTCTTTTTTGATAAATCTGAAAGGCGTGAAAATAAGAGAGAGACACCAGAAGATGTTGAACAAACCAATCGTTTTTCACAAATAAATTCACAACAACCTGAGGCTACGAATATACAAAAAACTTATGATGACAATCAAAACCTCTATGACACTCCTATAAACCATCCCTATAAAATTTCAGCTGATCAAGAAAATTGGATTAAAAAAGATTATCCTGATTCCTCCTCTTCTACAGAGGAAAATGAGTTTTTCTCATCTTCTAATCTTGTGTCAGAAAGACAAAACACTACAAGAAATCAAACAACAAGTACCTTCTCCTCACCTTTAGATTCTCCACCAGTTGATAGACAATCTTATTTAAAGGGAGCTTCACAAGAAGATCATAAAACCAATTATCCCCATTTTTTTGAAGAAACCCCCTCACAACAAGAAACTTATAGCGAAAAAGTTCCGATATATGATGAGGCTCGAGCCCAATACATCAATAACGCCGAAGGTGCGTCTAACCCAAATAGAGAAATTTCATATAATGAAAATAATTTAGATGAGTTTCTTTCCTCATCCCCCTCTTTAAATACAAAACAAACGGATGACTTTTTTACCCATAACTATACGCACAGAGATACTCCCCCTCCCAATGTTGATACTTATAAATTTTCAGAGGAAATCGTAGAAAAAACTGGCCCTATTATGGTTCCAGAAGTTCCGTATGAAGCGCCAGAATATGATGTGCCAACTAATGGTGGTTTAGAAGAAGAATTTGCTGATGTACTCAATGTAGGGAATGTCCCAACGGATAATTTTTCTCAAAAACAACAGCAAAATGAGGTTTTTAGTGAAATTTTTCATCAGTCTATGCAAAATTCAAAAGAAGGTGTTTATATAAACTCTAAAGAACAAAACTCCGACTATTTTTCTTCTGCCAATATGGAATATAATTTTCCCTCTTTTAGCGAGAATTCATCATACACAAGCTCAGATGAGGTTCCCACGCATCCATCAGCTCCTCCTCCCTTAAAAAGTTTTATTTTTGGTAAAACTTTCATTAAAGGTTTTTTTATACTTATTTTAATAGGAATTGGGTTTGCTGGTTATTCTCACTTTTTTATGCCATCACAAAAAAATCAAGAAACGGTCATTATCCACGCTGATAATACGCCTTTTAAATTCAAACCAGAAACAACTGAAACGAAAAATGATGTTGCACATAATTTAGATATCTATAAACAAACAACTGAACAAAATGAGAAACAAGAAAATACACAACAATTTCTTATTGATAACTCTGAACAACCTGAAAATTTAAAAGAATTAAACCCTGAAGAATCTTCAAGCGTTTCCTCATCGTCTTTAAATGAATCTGATGTTGAAGATGCAGTCACAGAAGCCATAAATCATACTATTCCAATGCGAGAAGTACAAACTGTTATTGTCAATCAAGATGGTACAGTTACACTAGCCCCCGCGCATCAAACAAACAGCAAAACTGCTGCTCAATCTGAAGAAAGCATTGATCAAGCTTCTAATGAACTTCAAGATTCGTCCCATGATTCTGATATAAACGACCAAGAAAGAGATCATGATCTCAAAAATAATATTGATAAAATAATCGCAGAAAATAATTCTAGCTCAAATATTGAAGAAAAATTTATCCCAATTCCTTCTCATGCAGAGAGAAATGCACAAATCGAAACAGAGACTGCATCTCGCCCCACCTCATCAAACAGAGTTGCACCACAAAATTCAGAAAGTTATTATGTACAACTTGCATCTCAACCAACGCATGAGCTAGCTAGAGATTCTTTAAAAAATATGAAATCTAAATTTGGGTTCCTTATCGGTGCCCGTCCTTTAAATATTCAATCCGCTTTTATACCAGGAAAAGGCACTTATTACCGTGTTCGGATTCAAGCGCAAGACCGTAATGAAGCCATAATCCTTTGTGAATCCATTAAAAGTTCTGGTGGAAGCTGCTTCATCACACGCTAAACCAATAATGCAGCGGTTTTAACAACCGTTGCATTATTTATTTCCATACCAGCTCATTACTTATCGAAAACGTTAGAAATTACAATTCCCTCAATCTTTTTCGCTTATGTCTTTGTGCTGACTTTATTCCTTAATCTACGTCGATTTTTGCTCTATCTAAAAGATTATATTTATGAAAAAATCACTCCGTACCCTTATAAGTATAAGGTACAAGGGGAGGCGAATTTAAATCTTTTTTGGGCGTTGTTACGCTTTGGCTTGTTTCTGGGGTATTATAACGCGAACTATGTTCAGGAGATTTTGCAAAAAAAGATCCTAAAAAACCAAAAATAAACCAGATAATAACCATCGCAAGAAGAATAGCAAAAATACCCTTAGCGATTGAAACAGGTTGTTCACGACCTCTTCTTTCTGCGGCCATACGTTCTTCATATGTGTGATAATTTTTATCAATCATAGTGGATTCCTTTTCTCAATTCCCTTACCTTTAAATTTCTAGAAAATATGCATATATGAAATTATTCAGATACTTATTGTGAGAAAACGATAATTATAGACAAAAGTTCCAGCTTACTTCATAAAGTTGAGGAGAAGAGGCAGGGATAGAATTAAAATATCCACCCTACCCTAGCCTTTGAATTCTATAATAAACCCCTTTGTATTCTATAATAAAACATTGACACAAAGGTTTTGTTAATAATAGAGTTATAATTAAAATATTTCATTATTTTTATTAATAAAAATGAAACATACTCAGAAGGTTTTTTATGAAATCTCCCATATCATCGCTTCCCTTTAAAATAGAAAAACACCCATCTCCTCTGTCAGAAGAAAAACGTGAAAAAATTCTACAAAGTCCCGGTTTTGGTCAGTTTTTTACAGATCACATGTGTACTATTCAATGGACTGAAGACAAAGGCTGGCATAATGCCATCATTTCTCAATACAAAGCTTTAGAAATTAATCCTGCAAGTACCGTTTTGCATTACGGACAAGAAATTTTTGAGGGCTTAAAAGCATATCGTGCAAAAGATGGACGCATCTTGCTCTTCCGTCCTGATGCCAATGCACAACGCTTTATAGAATCAGCACAACGGTTAGCGATGCCAGAATTACCAAAAAATATTTTTCTAGATGCCGTTCATCAATTAGTAAAAATTGATCAAAAATGGGTTTCCGACCATCCCAATGCTAGCCTCTATATACGTCCATTTATGTTTGGCAATGAAAGCTTTTTGGGTGTTCGCTCTTCTCAAGAATATCTTTTTTGTATCATAGCCTCTCCAGTTGAATCCTATTTCAAAGGAGAAGAAAAATCTGTCAGCGTTTGGATTGAAACAGATTATAGTCGAGCCGGTCCAGGGGGGACAGGGGCTGCCAAATGTGGTGGAAACTATGCAGCGAGCTTACTTGCACAAAAAAATGCAACTGAAAACAATTGTAGCCAAGTGCTCTTTCTCGATATGGTTGAACATGAATGGATTGAAGAACTTGGTGGTATGAATGTCTGCTTTATTATGGACAATAATACACTCGTAACTCCTCCACTTAATGGAACAATCCTTCCAGGAATAACACGTCATTCGCTCTTAGAATTGGCAAAACAAATAGGATTAGAGATAGAAGAGCGTCCTTATTCCTTTAAATCTCTCCAAGAAGATGCAAAGAGTGGACATCTTAAAGAAGTCTTTGCTTGTGGTACAGCTGCCGTTGTCACATCAATTGGTCGTTTTAAATATAAAGGGGGAGAGTTTATTATTGGAAATGAAACAGTTGGAGAAATTACAAAGCAGCTTCGTACACAATTGGTTGGCCTTCAAAAAGGGGACATAGAAGACAAAAACGGCTGGGTACATTCTATCCAGCTCTCATAATAATGAGATATTTTTATATTTATAACGCTTCCATGAATACATATCTACCTTCATGGAAGCGTACGTGCTCACTAAAAAGTTTCTCTATTTTTTAGCGACTACAAAAAATATTAATCAAATTTTGAATAATCTTTATGCTGTGCTTTAATATTGCGGACTGTTCCCGTATGGGAACGCATTACGAGAGTTTCTGTTTGAATATAGCGAGGCGTGAATTTAACGCCAGAAAGCATATTACCATCTGTCACCCCTGTTGCTGAAAACAAAACATCACCCTTTGCCATTTCTTCCATTGTATAAACCTTATTGGGATCACTAATCCCCATTTTAGCTGCACGAGCAATTTTCTCTTCTGTATCAAGCAGCAAACGACCTTGCATCTGTCCCCCAATGCAGCGCAAAGCAGCAGAAGCTAAAACCCCCTCTGGAGCTCCACCAATCCCCATATAGATATCAATACCTGTTTCTTCTGGATCAGTTGTATCAATAACAGCAGCCACATCTCCATCCCCAATCAAGCGAATCGCTGCTCCTGTTGCTCGTACTTCATCAATCAATTTTTCGTGACGAGGTCTATCCATAATACAAACAGTAATCTGATTAACGGCTACTCCTTTAGCCTTTGCAAGAGCATGGATATTATCGGCAGGACAAGCATCTATATCTACTATTCCCTTTGGATAACCAGGACCAATAGCAATTTTTTTCATATAAACATCAGGAGCATAAAGGAGGTTACCCTTTTCAGCAATTGCAACCACAGCCAAAGAATTGGCAATATTTTTAGCACAAAGTGTTGTTCCCTCTAGTGGATCAAGTGCAATATCGATCGCCAATCCACTTTGAAGACCTACTTTTTCTCCAATATAAAGCATAGGCGCTTCATCCCGCTCACCTTCACCAATCACCACTGTACCATCAATAGGCAATCGATTAAGTTCCTGCCGCATTGCATCTACAGCAGCTTGATCCGCAGCCTTTTCATCGCCACGTCCGCGCCAGCGTGCAGCAGCAACAGCAGCACGTTCAGTAACACGTACCAATTCAAGTGTCAAAATACGATCAAGTCCATTTAAAATCTTCTGAGTTGTGGGCATATGAAAAAATCCTACCGAATGAATACCAGAAAAAATATGAGTCCTTATTAAATACTAAGAATAAAGTTTTTGGCAAAGATGAAAATTTTCCACAAGAGACAAAAGAACTCAAGCTTACCTTTTTGTCATTATCAAGAAAGTTATCAATTCTCTGCCATAGGTTCAATACGAATAAATTGAGATTTTGCAACAAGATGTCCATCTTTTTCAATTTCTGCAAGTGCCTGTCGTACATTCACCTCTGTTGTTTCATGCGTAATTAAAATAATTGTTTTTTCAATTTGATCTTCTACAAAAGATCTTTGAACAATCGACTCCAATGAGATGTGATTATCAGCCATATGCCTTGCGACCGCGGCAAAAACACCAGTACGATCATGAACATTTAAACGAATAAAATAACCACCTGCATGATGCGAAATACGTGCTTTTTTATGAGGAGCAAGTTCTAATGCTGGGCGTCTTAAAACAGGTGCATACTGAAAACCAGAACGTGCTTTTGCTATATCAGCCAAATCACCAATAACGGCTGATGCTGTTGCCTTTCCTCCGGCACCGGGACCAGAAAACAGTAATTCACCTAATAAATCACTTTGAATAGAAAGAGCATTGGTTACACCATTTATCTGTGCAATCATCGAGGATGTTGGTACCATTGTTGGATGAACGCGTTGCTCTATTCCAGAATCCGTTTTTAATGCAACCCCTAAAAGCTTAATCCGATACCCCAATTCATCAGCTGCTCGAATATCAATTTGCGAAATATTATGAATTCCTTCAACATAAACATCATCTAACGAAACAGCAGTTCCAAATGCCAAGCTTGTCAACAAAGCTAATTTATGAGCAGTATCATTTCCCTCAATATCAAAACTTGGATCTGCTTCAGCATACCCAAGTCTCTGTGCATCTGCTAAACAATCTTTAAATGAAAGACCTTCCGTAAACATACGTGTTAATATATAATTACAGGTTCCATTGAGAATACCATAAATTCGCGATATGCGATTACTAACAAGTGATTCTCTCATCGCTTTGATAACAGGAATTCCCCCAGCAACAGCTGCTTCAAAATGAAGAAAAACACCTTTTTTTTCTGCAATTATAGCGAGCTCTACTCCATGTTGAGCAAGAAGAGCTTTATTGGCTGTTACAACATGATGTCCCGCCTCAAGCGCTCTCTTAACAGCGGTATACACCACATCCAATTCACCACCAATTAACTCTACAAAAACATCAATCTCATCAGAAGCAGCCAACTCCACAGGTGAATCAAACCATTTTATACCACTAAGATCAATTCCACGATTGCGGCCTTTATCACGCGCACTAACAGCAACAACTTTGATGAATCGTCCACATTGACAAGCTAAACTATTCGCTTTTTCACATAGAGTTCGAACAACTGAAGTACCAACTGTACCAAGTCCCGCAACACCAACTTTTAAAGCTTCTGCCATTATTAACCACTGATCCCTATCTTCATTGAAAAATCGTTTAAATGATGTGCCAATCAACACAAAAAGTACTTATGTTCATAAAAACAAAAGAAATACCCTGTTCTATTCATTTCATTTTTTCTAATAGAATTATCCCCGCTTGTTCAATCAACATTCCTAAAAATATAATATTTATTGTCTTCAAAGATTTCAGAATCTTTATAAAATATCTAATTCAGAATGAAAATCTGTAAAACTTATAAATGCAAGTTTCCATAAAGAAAAGTTCTAAAAAATAATCAATAACCAGTTAAAGAATATTGAAGAATTGGTAAGAAAGAATAAAAACATCTCTTCTAAATCAACAAGTATGGAACAAAAAACATTCTTTCATATGATAAATTAAGGGAATGAATAAAATAAAGTAAATCAGTAAATGATAACACATTCCTTCCTACCATTCCATAGCTTTAACTATAAATCTTTAATGCAAAAATCTTAACGCACTCATATATCAAAATAGAACCTTACATTAAAGTAAAAAACAAGACTTGATATGTGTACACCATAATTCTGAAATATTATAAATATGGAGAATAAATTTGCAAAATTCGAATATTTTATCTCAACTTATTACCACCTCTTTGCAAAACTAGCGAATTGAAGTGACAAAAAACTCAATTTACCCTTTATCCACGCTAATTCATTTTCAAATCAAGAACTTCTCAATATGTAAAAGAACAAATGAATGGTTTTTAATTTTAAAAATTTTACAGTCATGTAAAAGTAAATATAAGAAAATTATTTTTTAATATATTCTGTAAAAATTGCTTTAATATTTTTATTATAAAGAATCTTTTTATATTTTGTTAAACTGAAAGGAATCTGTGGCTTGTTCCTCAAAAAACTTTTGTATGATTGGTATTATTTGTCAATTTGGTAATAAATATTGTCTTTCTACTTCATAAATTATACAGTTTTTGCTTTATGATAAACTCAAATGAGAAGTCTTCTGTATAAAGGCTCTTTCAAGCAAGTTAAATAATATTCTCATATGGTGAGCAAAGATAACAAACGATAAAATATGCAAAAAATAAATACATTAAAAATGCTGTTTTTGATCATTTTTGCCTACTCCTCAAACTGAAAAAAACAATCCAAACAGAAATCGCTCAAAAATTATTCAATAAAACACACTTTTTTCAAAAAAAATGACACAGAGGGCTTGCGAAGTAAAAAGATCCTCTCTATAAGCCTCATCATTGGTTTGCGCCCATCGTCTAGCGGTTAGGACATCGCCCTTTCACGGCGGAAACAGGGGTTCGATTCCCCTTGGGCGTACCATGTTTCTTTTTTCTATGTGTAATATATTCATTTTATTTGTGTTTTTAAAAATGAGGGATGCATAAATAAAAACGAGGGAATAAGATTTTAAAAGGAATCTCTTCGTAAAAAGGGTACAAGAATCATTAGGTGATTAATTTCTTTGTTGCATTTCGAGGATAGTGCTTTACTGTGCACAGTTAATAACAATAAGAATCGATAAAACATAAAAGTTAGAAGATTCTAGCTCGCGATACGGTAATTTTATAAGTCATATCCTTGCGTATTTTCCAACCTTCAAAATTGAAGTTTATCCCAAACGCATTTTATATGAAGCATTTCTAATTACAGTGCCATTGTTATCACATTAAACTTTTTATAAACAAACAGACCGTAAGCTTAAAATTGAAATAGAAATATAAAAATAGTTTCTTATTCACCTAACACAACAAATCAAGAAACTATAATTCAGAATACGATCAACTTATTAAATGGAATCTCTGATAATAAAAATGTATAATCTCGATCCCCCGATGATCTAACTACCTTAATCTATTAAACAGATTCCTCATCAATCATAGAATAATTATAGATTTGCAAACACATCACTTCTTTTCAAAAATTAAACCCTCCAACAAAATTTTACACTCTATTGATAATATATTCTAAAAGCTCATATTTGAATGCTTTTTTCCCCTGTTTTTACTTTTCATTATAAACTTGAAAGTGTTATACAAATAGTATCGCTTAAAAGAAAAAGGATTTCTAATGGTAAAGATCAAAGTAGAAAACCCCGTTGTTGAACTTGATGGGGATGAGATGACCCGCATCATCTGGAAATATATCAAAGATAAATTAATCTATCCCTACCTCGACATTGATCTAAAATATTATGATCTTTCCGTCGAAAATCGTGATGCAACCAATGATCAGGTAACTATCGATTCTGCCAATGCTATCAAAAAATATGGGGTTGGTATAAAATGCGCAACCATCACACCTGATGAGGCACGCGTTAAAGAATTTAACCTAAAAAAAATGTGGAAATCACCTAATGGCACAATCCGCAATATTTTAGGAGGAGTCATTTTTCGCGAACCCATTATCTGTAAAAATGTCCCTCGCCTTGTTCCTAACTGGACAAAGCCAATTATTATCGGACGTCACGCTTTTGGTGATCAATACAAGGCAACAGATTTTAAATTTCCAGGAAAAGGGAAATTAAGTATTAAATTTGTCGGTGATGATAATCAAGTTATTGAACATGATGTTTTTGATGCTCCAAGCGCAGGGGTTGCCATGGCTATGTATAACCTTGATGAGTCAATTCGTGATTTTGCCCGCGCATCCTTTAATTATGGACTACAACGAAATGTTCCAGTTTATCTTTCAACAAAAAATACCATTCTAAAAACTTACGATGGTCGTTTTAAAGATATCTTTCAAGAAATATTCGATACGGAATTTAAAAATGAATTTGAAAACCGTAAATTATATTACGAACACCGTCTTATTGATGATATGGTTGCTTCTGCATTAAAGTGGTCAGGTGGATACGTATGGGCATGTAAAAACTATGATGGTGATGTCCAATCTGATATTGTTGCCCAAGGCTTTGGTTCTCTGGGTCTCATGACTTCTGTTCTCATGACACCTGACGGCAAAATTGTTGAAGCAGAGGCAGCACACGGCACCGTAACACGCCATTACCGTCAGCATCAAAAAGGTGAAGAAACATCAACAAATTCCATTGCCTCTATTTTTGCATGGACGCGTGGACTAGCGCACCGTGCTAAACTAGATAACAATGAAAAGTTAAAAAACTTTTCCACGACATTGGAAGAAGTTTGTATTAAAACCGTCGAAGAAGGTTTTATGACTAAAGATCTCGCACTTTTGATTGGGCCTAAACAAAAGTGGCTTTCTACAACAGGTTTCCTCAATAAAATTGATGAGAATCTCAAAAAAGCAATGGGCAATTAAGTTATTACTTAAATTAAAATTCAAAGCTCTAAACAGAGCTTTGAATTTCTCTTGGCAAATTTAAAGAACTGCCTTATAAATAAAAAGAGGATAAATTTTATTAAATAGCAAAAACAGTGAAAAAACAAAGCTGGTCTGCGCTTTTATTAGGTAAAAATGGTCTTTGCTTTTTGACGTTTATAGGCGGTGTTGTGTTACACGCTACCAACGTTTATATTGTTATTACTATTTTGCCCTCTCTTATGAATCATATTGGCAATGAAATATATTATTCTTGGGTGGCAACTGTCTTTATTACAGCTTCACTTCTTGGGACTTCACTTGCAACAAAAATATTAGGGAAATTAGGTCCTCGCAACACTTATGTTCTCTCTGGACTTATCTTTACCCTAGGCACTTTCATGTGCAGCATTTCTTCATCTATGCCATTATTTTTAATAGGACGTTTTATTCAAGGATTTGGAAGTGGTTCTTTGTTATCCTTATCCTATTCCATGGTACGTATTGTTTTCAGTCCATCTTTATGGTCACACGCATTAAGTGTCATCTCTGGAATGTGGGGAATATCAACCTTGTTAGGACCAGCAATCGGAGGAATTTCTGTATATTATGGCATGTGGAGAGCATCTTTTTGGATCATTGGTGCATTAGCTATATTATTCTCACTCATAGCCTTTAAATTTTTACCCCAAAAGAATGAAAATTATATTCCAACAACCCCTCTCCCTCTGCTCCAGCTTCTCACACTCACCTTATTGATTTTTATCATTTCTGTTGGAGGAGCTATGGACACAACAATGGCCAAAATTTGCGGATTAGTTATCGGACTTAGTCTCCTCTTTGTCCTAGCAAAAATCGAATCATCTACCCTTCATCCTATGTTGCCACGCAAATCCTTTTCTTTTTCTTCTGAAATTTTTCCTGTTTACGCATTAATACTCGTTATGACGACAGTCGTATATAGTATGGAGCTTTATTTCCCACTTTTTCTTCAAGAGCTTCATGGACAAACTCCACTTCTTGCTGGTTACATAGCAGCACTTATGAGCCTAGGATGGACATGTGGAGCCCTCTCAAGCGCTGGTGTATCGGAAAAAAAAATTCGCAACATCATTATATACTCCCCCCTATTAAAACTATTAGGCATAGCTATTCTTTTATGGCTCATTCCAACAGAAGTTTCCACACTTGAATATATTTTTATGATCTGCTTAGCACTGTTTTTTATTGGAATCAGTGCGGGCATAGCATGGCCACATTTGCTCACAAGGATCTTACAATGTGCAAATGATGAAGATGCTCTCCGTGCCAGTGAATCCCTTACCTCTGTACAACTATTTTCAGCGGCCTTAAGTGCAACTCTAGCAGGAGTTATCACCAATCTTGCTGGCCTCTTTAATCCTGGAGGAACAATAGGAATGATCTTAGCAGCAAAAACTCTTCTTATAGTGCTCATGGGTCTTTTATTTTGTCTTGCTATTCCATTAGCACTGCGCATTTCTTACTGCATATTAAAAAACCCAACAGGACATTCCAATAACTAAAAATAAATATAAAAATTCCTTCTTCATTTAAAAAATGAAAAATATTAAGCATGCTTCTCCATATACCATGAGATGCAAAAAACCATTAATCCACACAAAGTTAGAACACTTCCTAAAACAGCTGTATATTCATAACTATAGCCCAATTTTAAAACTAATGCTCCAGATTCTGCACCAAGAGCGTTGGCAATATTAAAAGCAGACTGCATTAATGCTCCTGCCAAAATCTGTCCCTGTAGTGCAACATCCATAATTTTTGTTTGTATAGAAGGCATAGCAGCAAAAGAAGTTCCAACAAAAAAGCATCCTATTGCCGCTGTTAACGGAGCATAGGATAAAAAGAAAAAAAGAAAAAAAACAAATACGCTCCAAAGCATAGAAAAAAATATCATCGGCGAAATACCAATTTTAACGGCTAATTTAGGCCCCAAGAGATTTCCTACCACCATACCCAATCCAACTAAAGGCATGATAAATGGTACCAACTCAAGTGAAACACCAGAAATATGCATTAACGTTGGCTTGATATAAGTGAAAACAGAAAATAATCCTGACGCTCCCACCGAAACCATCAACAAAAGAAACCACACCTGCTTTTGCTTTAATGCACCCATTTCTTGCAAAGGATTCGTTTTTGGAAAAATTGAATCACAAGGAAAAAAATTCCAAATAAGCAAGCTACACAATAAAGCAATCATACCCACAAGGATAAAAGCAATCTGCCAACCAATAAGTTGACCAATCCAAGTAGCACTGGGTGCTCCCAAAACGGTTGCAATTGTTAAGCCGAGCATAACATATCCAACAGCTTTAGAACGTTCTTTCATTTCGACCATTGAAGAGGCAACCATAGCCGCAAGTCCAAAATAGATTCCATGGGGAAGTCCACTGAGAAAGCGTAATACGACTAATATGCTAAAATCAGAAAAAAAGGCACTAGCGATATTTGCTAAAGCATAAAAAAGCATCAATCCTATCAAAACAGTTTTGCGTGATACCTGAGCTGTTGCCACAGCTAAAAGAGGTGCTCCAATCACAACTCCTAATGCATAAGCAGAAATATATTGACCAGCGGTAGGAATATCAACATAGGAACTTCGTGCCATCTCTGGTAGTAGCCCCATTGCGACAAACTCTGCAGTACCAATAGCAAAACTCCCCACAGCAAGAGCTAAAATTATTAAACGCCGTATTCTCGAATCAATTCCCAATGCAAGAACCTTTTGTTGATAAAAATCCTTCATATCATCACTTCTGGATAGGAGTTTTAACTGTAGATATCTGTAATACACACAAACAAAAATTCAAAACATTGTTATACGCATGCCCAATAGTCCCTAATAAAATTTTAGAAATATTTTGATATATAAAGCATTTTATGAAGCTTTAAGTAAGATTCTTTAATGAAAAACCTTTGAAAACCTCAAGGTCACAGACGTATTTACCTATTTTTATCAGATCTGCCAGATAATAAACTTTACCTCCTCTTTTCAGTCATTGTAATTTTACAATGAAAGCTTTATTTTGCAACGACATACTATATCCTATAAATAATTCTAAAATTTTCTGAAGAATGCATTTCAACAAGTGAATAATATCTCATCATTATTTTGATACAAAGATAAAACGTCTCCCCTAAAATTATTGTTGCTTTATTTTTGCTACCTGAATACAGACCCTCCAAATCGATAAGTTATAATTTCAACTTTATGCCATTTTTATAAATTATTATAAATTCTTTTAAAAATTCTCATGATAATAGTGCTTGGTTTCTAGATTTATTAAATACCCTCTTTTAGACATCTTTAGCCCTCCCTCATCTAACAGAGGAATCGCATCAGATATCTAACTCACTATCTGTAAATTAAAATATTCACATAAATATATTATGATTATTTTCAGATAAATTCTATAAACAAAGCAAAAAACAAATATAACAAATTTTGTATAAGTATATTTATTGATATTTTATAAATATGACAATTATCGTGATTAATATTTAATTTATTATAACATTATATCTATAGTTTTATAATATTAATAATATTACATAAATATATTTTAAAGAATATTTATATATGAAAAATTAAAAAATAAAATTACAACATTTAAAATTTTGTAATTTTATTTTAACTTTATTTTAATTTTCTAAAAATCTATCTGTTCGATTGTATATAATCCATTCTTTAACTTTAGTAATAAAAAATACCAAGTAGCTCATAAAAGTACAATTTTCATACTTCTTTAAGAGTTCGCTAACGCCTCATTAACATTGTTGCTGTAAACAGTCATCAGAAACAGAAAAACTGTTTTTCTCCGGATCAGGTAGCGCGTACCGGAGTAACAGTTTCTGTTTTATATAGTACTTAGAAAGAGAATATATGCCCTATAAAACCGCACTGTTATATCTTAAGATAGTGGATTTTATAATTTTGGAAGATGTTTCTAATTTCATATTTTTAGCTAAATTTGTAAGTGCGAGAATAAATTCAATAAAAAAATAAGGTGCTATATTTCGATTAATATTTTAGCGTCCTTGTGCCCATAGAGCACGCGTTTCAGCGCAAAAATCAGCATAACAACCTTCTTCAATGGCATCACGAATTCCCTGCATAAGTTGTTGATAATAAAAAAGATTATTCCAAGTCAACAACATCCCCCCAAGAGATTCACCAGATTTGATCAAATGATGCAAATAAGCACAACTATAATCATGTGCTGCTGGACAAAGTGACTGTGGATCAAGAGGATGTGGATCTTCTGCATAACGCGCATTACGCAAATTAATTCTACCAAAGCGGGTAAAAGCTAAACCATGACGTCCTGCACGCGTCGGCATAACACAATCAAACATATCAATACCACGAGCAACACTTTGTAAAATATCATCAGGTGTCCCTACTCCCATAAGATAGCGTGGTTTATCCTCTGGTAAAATCGGACAAGTAGTATCCAATACTGCTGTCATAACACTCTGCGGCTCACCAACAGCAAGCCCTCCAATAGCATAACCTTTTAAATCCATTTCTTTTAATGCTTGAGCAGAACGCTCACGCAGTTTCATATTATCACCCCCTTGAACAATCCCAAACAATGCTTTATCTGGCTGATCTCCAAAAGCTGTTTTACAACGCAGCGCCCACCGCAATGAAAGTTCCATAGCTTCTTCCATTTCTTTTTCAGTGGCGGGTAATGCAATACATTGATCCAACTGCATCTGGATATCCGCATCAAGAAGCCCTTGAATTTCGATAGAACGCTCTGGACTCATTTCATAGTAAGCGCCATTAATGTAAGAGCGAAAAATCACACCTTGTTCAGTAATTTTACGGATTCCCTCCAGCGACATCACCTGAAAGCCTCCAGAATCAGTTAAAATAGGTCCGCTCCAGCGTGAAAATTCGTGTAATCCTCCCAAACGTGCAACACGTTCAGCTCCTGGACGTAACATTAAATGATAAGTATTTCCCAAAATGATATCTGCACCAAGATCACGAATTTGATCCATATACATAGCCTTAACGGTTCCTGCCGTCCCAACTGGCATAAATGCGGGTGTACGAACGCATCCTCGCCCCGTTATAATTTCGCCTCGACGTGCATACCCATCTTGAGCAATTTTTCTATAATGAAATGTCTTTATCATAACTCTCGTCTTTTTGATTCCATCAATGCATATCTCTGTAGAAAGAAAAAAGATATCCCCTTACGAGCATTGTCATAAGCTTTATGAATTAATTTTTGATTCGCTCAATATTGTAATCAGCATCAAAAATTAAACGAGATAAAAGAACATTTCTTGTTAAGAAATCAACATAATAAAAGTGATAATCTAGCTCCAGAAAACAAGTAAAATCCTTATAATATCACACCTCAAAATACCTATGCTTAACGCACTAAAGCCTTAACAGAACTGCAAAATTATTATCTCAACAATCTCATCTTTACGTACTTTCATAAGTAATAATTTCGTACGAATAGAAGAAAGTTATGAACGCATTGTACAACTTACAATATTCTTTAACTTTTACAGATAAAAAGTTTTCATCTATCGGGCACCGAGAGCCTTACGCTTAATAAAAGTGCAAATGCATATTATCATTTATCCGTTCACAACATTGAGATAGCCCTTGAGATAATTCATAAAAGGGAGCTTTTTCCAATAGTTTTTCCCCACGCCAATCTCATTTGTGACGAGCAAAAGGGATGATTTTGATTAATTCAACCGCATGAATAATCTGTAAGAGACCCCTACCGTGAAAAAAAAAGACTTACAAACCGACACTTGTAGAAAATTCACCCTTTAGGATGGAGAAGAAGTCAATATAAGAGAAATTGAAATAAGAAAATCTTACAATATTCAAAGCGCTCTTTCAATGGACAAAATAATAATTTATCCGTTATAAATCAATGTACTAATCTAGAAAGAAACCTATCTCTAAAGTTATTTAGATATAACTTCATAAAACACAAGCCTAGAGATTACATCTTTGCTCCATTGCAATTGCAAATAAAAAAAATCATGATTTTATTTTCATTATCTTGCGCAATATATTCATATAATATGGCGTTAAAAGGCTCTCCAGATTGTACAAGACAACCAACATCACAAATGTAATACTCTATTTTAAAACCTTACCTTGTATCATCCACATTGATAGATTCATCAAAATTTTTTAAAAAGCACAAGCATGAAAAAATAATTCATTCAATCTAACAGGAAAAATCCTTAATTAAACTGTAAGATCATTACCCACATGGGATAAAAATAAAATGAACCACCTATTATGAAACGCAAAAACAATTTTAAAAAACGACGAACCCTATAAATAGTAAGTACAATAAAATAGGCTATTCATACTCAAATTACATCGAACAAACCGTATTAAGATGTAAAAGCCAAACTTTGATAGAATATCCTATTAACGACAATATTTAGAAACAGCATCAATACATTGATTTATAATAATAATTCATTTCTATATGTTGAATGAAGGGATAGCTTCTCTTATTGTAAATCTGTATACGTTAAAATAACTAAAATCATTTTCTTGCACATCACAAGAGAGATTAACGTGTAAATAAAAACACTAAAAAAAAGCACTTTTTTAAGATTCTCACATACTGTAGCTTATCATCGGGTTTTGCATCAATTTATTTTTTTCAAATGATTTTTAAGGGGCTCTCAAAGGGTCTTCAAAGGCGGTTTTCTGGGATTTCACAGACTTTTTAAAAATCTTCAAAGGATTTTAAAAGATCTTTCAAAGCCTTTTATCATTTTTGCTCCAAAATTCCAAATTTCGTTATTTTTAGCTCTTTTTGGCAATTTCAAATGTCAAAATCCATTTTGACAAAATACGCATTTAATGCTAAATTTTATACATAAAATAGTAAATTATCACGTATTCCTAACTAATCCCACCTCTTCCCACTTACTGCGAAACTTACTGTCAAACTACACATACCAAAGGCTCTGTTATAACATTGGAGGCTGAAAAAAGCATATGATGATACTGGCTTGCTCCTTCACAAGCATAAAGATGAGGGAGTTTAAATGAATGTTGGAATAGACTGAGAGATGTTTCTTTAAAAAAGCGCGTAAATGCGTAACTCTATTTGGGGCGCTCTATTCCACGTAATGAGTGTTCCTCTTATTAAAAAACAAGAGGAACCAAAGCATAAGGCAATGCGTCATCTTCATTATTTAAAAGACATTGCTTTAGATACTTTTGAAAAAGTAAAGCTGAATTAAAAAGGAGAGAGCAAGATGAGCCTTTTATTTTCATCTTTACGTCTTCCACCCAATTGAGCGGTCTCTTCGTTCGAGAAAACACCCAAACAAATCACAACCTTTCCCCAATACAGCAAACAAAATTCTCTAAATCCATAAATTAAAAGAAACTTGGTAGAAAGAATAAAGGCATAGCAGCTGAACTCTGTTAGGAATTTAAGCTGTAATCACTGATCACCACCCTATATCAGATAGGAGAATTTTCTCTTAGCAACTTACAATTGAAACCAGTATAATTTATACTATTCTACATCCGCAGCAATAATGGCTTTGGTAATTGAATCTGGGTCTGCAACAGGTTCACCACGTTTAATTTTATCAACATTTTCCATACCTTCAACAACCTGCCCCCATATGGAATATTGACGATCAAGCCACGGAGCATCTGCAAAACAAATAAAAAACTGAGAATTAGCAGAATTTGGATTCTGACTCCGTGCCATAGAAACTGTACCACGCTTATGAGAAAGATTTGAAAACTCTGCTGTTAAATTTGGTTTTTCTGCCCCCCCCATACCAGCACGTGATAAATTGAATTTTTCACCATCCTTCTTTCCAAATTGCACATCTCCAGTCTGCGCCATAAAGCCATCAATAACGCGATGAAAAATAACATTATCATAAGCACCTTCACGGACAAGTTCTTTGATACGTGCAACATGACAAGGCGCTAAATCAGCAAAAAGCTCAATAACAACTCTGCCCTTTGTTGTTTCAAGAATTAAAGTATTTTCCGGATTTTTATCCTCAATCATATGAAAAGCTCCTTTGCTTCATCTATCAACTTGTAAAGTAGCAGCATTAATAACATCTGGATTTTCTACAGATCCATTATTACTTGTGGTACCTTTTTTAATTTTATCAACAACATCCATCCCCTTTATTACTTCCCCAACAACCGTATACTGACCATTTAAAAAAGCAGCATCATCAAAACAAATGAAGAACTGAGAATTCGCGGAATCTGGATCTTGTGAACGTGCCATCCCAACAGTACCACGCTTAAATGGCTGCTTTGAAAACTCAGCCGGTATATTGGGATAATTTGATCCCCCCATACCAACGCGTTTCAGATCAAAATCTCTACTGCCTTTTTTTCCAAATTCTACATCACCAGTTTGCGCCATAAAGCCAGGAATTACACGATGAAACACAACATTATTATAGGCCCCCTCCTCTGTTAATCTTTTGATTTGCGCAACATGTTTTGGCGCCAAATCAGGACGCAGGCGAATAATGACATCACCATCTTTGAGAGATAAAACAAGAAGGCTTGAATCACTCGCTGGACTAGAATTACCAGCGACAGCGGACAATGAAAAAAAACAAAATACACATATCAAAACAGCAAAAATTCTACGAAACACACTTATTCTCCTCTAAAGACTGGAATTTCGAGCGCAAAGCTTGTGCAACATTGGGCGGCACAAATGGTGTCACATCACCTCCCATAGAGGCAATTTGACGTACCAATGTAGACGTTATCGCACGCCCAGAAACACTTGCGGGCAAAAAAACAGTTTGCAATTCAGGAGCCAGAATGCCATTCATCCCTGCCATTTGCATTTCATAATCAAGATCAGTACCATCACGTAATCCGCGAACGAGAAATGAAGCACCAACTTCACGTGCCTTGTCAATGAGAAGGTTATTAAATGAAAGAACCTGCAACCGATTAGAATCTGCACCGAAAAAGTCTTTCCCTACTTGGGTAATAAAACCAACACGCTCTTCAAAGCTAAAGAGTGCTTTTTTGTCACCCTGTATACCTATAGCGACGACCACCTTATTAGCTAACACAAAACACCCTTTTAAAACATCAAGATGACCGTTTGTAAGAGGATCAAACGAACCTGCGTAAAGAGCAATTTTCATGATTTTACTCCTTCCTCTTAAAAATTACTTTTCTTCGCTCATATCAATCGTATCAGAATACTTCTCACCTTCATCATCCAATGAACTCGTATCATCTTCAGGCTCAGAAATACGTTCAACCGATACGACTCTTTCACCTTTGGCTGTATTAAAAATTGTGACTCCCTTAGTTGAGCGCCCAGCAGTACGAATTCCCTCAACAGGGACACGAATAAGCTGCCCCCCATCTGACACCAACATAATTTGGTCTTGCGCCTTCACCGGAAAAGCCGCTACTAATTTACCAATTTCAGCTGTTTTAGATGGATCTGTTGCACGAATCCCTTTTCCACCACGCCCCGAAATCCGGAACTCATAGGAAGAAGAACGTTTACCATAACCAAATTCACTCACTGTTAAAAGCATTTGTTCACGTGCATGAAGTTCTGCATAACGTTCATCTGTTAACTCTGTTTCAACACCCCCATCTTCATCATCCAGAATGACAATATCTTCAACATCAGCATCTGCACCAGCAGCACGCCGCTCATTCATGACACGTTTAATATAAGCAGAACGTTCAATGGACGTTGCCTCGACATGCTCTAAAATTGTCATTGAAATGACTTTATCGCCTTTAGCCAAATTGATACCACGAACTCCCACAGAATTACGCCCCGCAAAGACACGCACATCAACAACTGGAAAACGGATACACTGTCCATTCGCTGTTGTTAGAACGACATCGTGATGTTCTGTACAAGTTTCGACAGAAAGAATTTCATCTTCCTCATCAAGTTTCATTGCAATTTTACCATTACGGTTAACCTGAACAAAATCTGACAACTTATTACGACGCACAGTTCCACGTGTTGTCGCAAACATGACATCCAATGCGCTCCAGCTTGCTTCATCTTCAGGCAAAGGCATAATTGTCGTAATGCGTTCACCTTGTTGTAAGGGAAGCATATTGATCAAAGCCCGCCCACGTGATTGCGGTGTACCTAGCGGTAAACGCCAAACTTTCTCCTTATAAACAATCCCACGTGATGAAAAGAAAAGAACCGGAGTATGCGTATTGGCGACAAACAACCGTGTTACAAAATCCTCATCCTTCGTGGACATACCAGAACGCCCTTTACCACCACGACGTTGCGCACGATAGGTATTAAGAGGTACGCGCTTAATATAGCCACTATGGCTCACCGTTACGACCATATCCTCTGGCGCGATCAGATCTTCACTCTCCATCTCAGCGCTACCAAAACCAAATACGGTACGTCGCGGTGTTGCAAATTCCTCACGCAGAGCACTCAACTCGTCCTTAACAATACCCATAATGCGTACGCGCGATGCTAAGATATCAAGATAATCAGCAATATCCACACCAATTTTATTCAATTCATCAGCGATTTCATCACGTCCAAGGGCTGTCAATCGTTGCAAACGCAATTCTAAAATAGCACGTGCCTGTTCTTCAGAGAGATTATAAGTACCATCCTCGTGGATAATATGACGAGGATCATCAATAAGTTTAATCAAAGGCGCGACATCCATCGCTGGCCAACGTCGTTCCATTAATTGTGTACGTGCTGTCTGTGGATCAGGAGCTTTGCGAATAAGCGCTATAATTTCATCAATATTGGCAACTGCAAGGGCAAGACCAACCAAAACATGGGCCCGCTCACGCGCTTTACGCAAAAGATATTTTGTTCGCCGACTGACAACTTCTTCCCGAAAAGAAACAAATGCACGAAGCATATCAAGCAACGTCATTTGTTCGGGTTTTCCCCCATTCAACGCAACCATATTACAACCAAAGGAAGTTTGCAGCGGCGTATAACGATATAATTGATTTAAAACAACTTCCGCAACAACATCTTTTTTCAACTCAATAACAACGCGATATCCATCACGATCCGATTCGTCACGTAAATCAGAGATTCCCTCAATGCGTTTATCGCGCACCAATTCGGCCATTTTCTCAATCATTGTGGCCTTATTAACTTGATAAGGGATCTCACTCACAATAATTGCCTGCCGACCACTACGAATTTCTTCAATATCAACTTTAGCACGCATAATAATTGAACCCCGCCCTGTTTCATAAGCTGAACGGACACCAGAGTGGCCAAGGATAATACCCCCTGTAGGAAAATCCGGACCAGGAATAATTTCAATTATTTTATCGAGTGTGATATCAGGATTATCAATCAAAGCAATACAACCATCAACGACTTCACCAAGATTATGGGGAGGAATATTGGTTGCCATTCCCACAGCAATTCCCCCTGACCCATTAACCAAAAGATTGGGAAAACGTGCTGGCAAGACAACCGGTTCACGCTCACGCCCATCGTAATTATCCTGAAAATCAACAGTATCTTTATCAATATCAGCTAAAAGTTCTTCTGAAACTTTTTCTAAACGACACTCAGTATAGCGCATAGCTGCAGGTGGATCACCATCAACGGAACCAAAATTCCCCTGACCATCAATCAATGGATTTCTCAAAGAGAAGTCCTGCGCCATACGCACCAAAGCATCATAAATTGAAGCATCACCATGAGGATGGAATTTTCCCATAACCTCACCAACAACACCAGCAGATTTACGATACGACTTATTGAAAGAAAGCCCCATCTCATTCATAGCATGAAGGATACGTCGATGAACAGGCTTAAGACCATCACGGACATCAGGGAGTGCACGCGAAACAATCACGCTCATCGCATAATCGAGATAGGAGCGTTGCATTTCATCAATAATACTGATTGGTTCAATACCGGTCAGCACATCACGTTCTGGGTGTGGAGTAAGATCGGTCACAATTTAAAAACTTTCAAAAAAGAATCATTTCACTTTATTTATATCGGTTTATATCGAAAAATACACAAAAATGCTAATTTCTCTCCCATAACAAAAAAGAAATTTAACAATATTTTTCAAGATGTTATTAATTTATATTTTAAATTACCAATAATAATTAACAACTTTCACTTTGCTAAACTTCAAAAATCTAAAACAAACAAACCATAAAGCAATCATAATACTGCAATTTTAAAGCCTCTTAAAAAGGAACATCATCATCTAATTTGTGTGAAAAACTTTCTCCTAATTGGTTATTATTTTGACCAAAAGTATTTCTTTGATTTGAACTACTATTAGCAAAGTCACCACTGTAACTCCCCCCTTGACTTGCTCCCTGCTCTCCACCCGCTGCTCCGCGCCCATCAAGCATTTGTAATTCACCACGGTATTTTTGCAAAACAACCTCTGTCGTATAACGGTCATTTCCATTTTGATCTTGCCATTTTCGTGTCTGTAACTGCCCCTCAATATAAATTTTGCTCCCCTTTTTTAAATATTGCTCTGCAACTTTGACAAGGTTTTCATTAAAAATAACAATACTATGCCACTCAGTGCGTTCTTTTCGCTCATTTGTATTCCGATCGCGCCAACTTTCTGAAGTAGCAATACGCAGATTTGCCACTTGATCACCAGAATTCAAACGGCGGATTTCAGGGTCCGCACCAAGATTACCAATTAAAATAACTTTATTAAGGCTACCAGCCATCGCATAAACTCCAAAATTTTAATTTGTAAAATACTCTGTTCTATAACAGTTATAACCATCTTGACCTTCAATTTACATGTCGCAATTGACCATCAATATAGGTATTGCTATCCTTTACCAATATTGTATTCAGTGTAATTATAACAAAAGATGATAAAAACGCATAGTTTATTCCACCTCGAGAGAATAAAAAGCTGCTTATTTGTATTTTCTTCACAAAACTTATACCTTCCTTTTGCATTAAAGCAGTTAAACACATTGTAATTCTAAAAAAACAGTTTTATTCCATTTTAGGTGCTCAATTTTTGCCACATATGCCAAGGATAAAGTATGACTCATCAAAAATATATCTCCATTCGCGGTGCACGTGAGCATAACCTTAAAAATATTGATCTCGATCTGCCTCGTGATAAACTCATTGTTATAACAGGACTTTCTGGATCAGGGAAATCATCCTTAGCGTTTGATACAATTTACGCTGAAGGACAACGTCGCTATGTCGAAAGCCTTTCGGCCTATGCACGCCAATTTTTGGAAGTCATGCAAAAACCCGATGTCGACCGCATAGACGGTCTCTCTCCCGCTATCTCCATTGAACAAAAAACAACCAGTCGCAATCCTCGTTCAACGGTAGGTACCGTTACTGAAATCCACGATTACATGCGTCTTCTCTTTGCCCGTATTGGCATTCCTCATTCTCCTGTGACAGGACTTCCTATTGAAAGCCAGACAGTAAGCCAAATGGTGGATCAAATTATGTCCTTACCAGAAGGAACGCGAATTTTTATTATGGCCCCTTTGGTGCGAGGACGAAAGGGAGAATATAAAAAAGAGCTAACAGAACTTTTAAAAAGAGGATTTCAACGCGCTAAAGTTGATGGAAAATTCTATGAAATCGCTGATATTCCACCTCTTGATAAAAAATATAAACACGACATCGATGTCGTGGTAGACCGCATTGTTGTACAAAAGGATATCACCTCTCGTTTAGCTGATAGTATAGAAACCTGTTTACAGCTAGCAAATGGGCTTGCCATTGCTGAAATGGCAGACCAACCCTTAGCACAAAAAGAAACGACAAAGGAATCTGCTCATAAATCAAAAAATGATACACACAAACGGCTCATTTTTTCAGAAAAGTTTTCCTGCCCTGTATCGGGTTTTTCTATTCCTGAAATTGAACCACGCCTTTTTTCGTTCAATAATCCTTTTGGCGCCTGTCCTCTCTGCGATGGACTGGGCATAAAAAAAGCAATGGATCCACTGAAAATTGTGCCCAATAAAAATCTTACCCTCAAGAATGGCGCCATTGCCCCTTGGGCTAAATCAGATTCACTTTACTATAAACAAACCTTAGAAGCATTAGGAAAAGCTTACGGTTTCAAACTCACAGATCAATGGTGTGAACTCTCTAATGAAGCACAACAGGCTATTCTTTACGGTACAAAAAGAGATGAAATTTCTTTTATCTATAAAAATAATTCTGGTTCGCATAAAACGACCCAACCTTTTGAAGGAATCATCCCTAATATGGAGAGACGCTGGAAAGAAACCGATTCTGCTTGGTCTCGAGAAGAAATCGAACGTTATATGTCTTCTTCGCCCTGTCCGGCTTGTCACGGTTATCGTTTAAAACCAGAGGCACTTGCTGTAAAAATCAACGGAATGCATATTGGGCAAATATCAGATCTTTCCATCTCACAAGCAGATGATTGGTTTGCCAATGTTCATCAATATCTCACAGAAAAACAACGTAATATCGCCGTACGTATTTTAAAAGAAATTCGTGAACGTTTGGCTTTTTTAAATCATGTAGGATTGGAATATCTTACCTTGTCTCGAAATTCAGGAACGCTTTCAGGGGGAGAAAGCCAACGTATTCGATTAGCATCTCAAATTGGTTCTGGTCTTACAGGCGTTCTTTATATTTTAGATGAACCATCTATCGGTTTACACCAACGCGATAATGAACGCCTTTTGGAAATGCTGCAGCATTTGCGCAATCTTGGCAATACAGTTATTGTCGTTGAACATGATGAAGATGCTATTCTCACGGCAGACTATGTTGTCGATATGGGGCCGGCCGCGGGCGTTCATGGTGGAAAAATCGTAGCACAAGGAACACCGCAGGAAATTATAGAAAATTCAGCCTCTCTCACAGGCCAATACCTTTCAGGAAAAATGGCTGTTAGAATGCCAACAGAACGGCGTAAAATATCAAAATCGAAAACACTTAAAATCATCGGTGCCAAAGGCAATAACCTCAAAAATATCAATGCAAACATCCCTCTTGGAACCTTCACATGCATAACTGGTGTTTCTGGAGGAGGAAAGTCAACATTTCTTATTGAAACGCTTTTCAAAGCAGCATCACATCATATCATGGGCTCTCATCACAGCCCTGCCAGCTATGACAAAATTGAAGGACTAGAATTTCTTGATAAAGTCATTGATATCAACCAGTCCCCTATTGGACGCACCCCACGCTCTAATCCCGCAACCTATACAGGTGCTTTTACACCGATTCGTGAGTGGTTTGCCGATCTTCCAGAATCAAAAGCCCGCGGTTACAAAGCTGGGCGTTTTTCATTTAATGTTAAAGGAGGACGTTGCGAAACATGTCAAGGTGATGGAGTCATCAAAATTGAAATGCATTTTTTACCTGATGTCTATGTTACTTGCGATGTCTGTAAAGGAAAACGCTATAACCGAGAAACACTAGAAATAAAATTCAAAGGACAGTCTATAGCCGATATTTTGGATATGACAATTGAAAAGGCAGAAGAATTTTTCCAAGCTATTCCCGCTATTCATAATAAAATGGAAACTCTCATTAAAGTAGGATTGGGTTACATAAAAGTAGGACAGCAAGCAACCACACTTTCTGGTGGGGAAGCACAACGTGTAAAACTTGCGAAAGAACTTTCTCGTAAAACAACGGGACGTACACTCTATATTTTGGATGAACCGACAACAGGTTTACATTTTCATGATATTTCCAAACTTCTTGAAGTGCTTCACGAACTAGTCGAGCAAGGCAACACAGTCATCGTCATTGAACATAACCTTGATGTTATAAAAACAGCCGACTGGATTATTGATTTAGGACCAGAAGGTGGAGATCGCGGTGGAGAAATCGTTGCAATTGGACGCCCTGAAGACATTATTAAAATTCCCGCTTCCTATACAGGAAAATTTCTAAAAGATGTTTTACTGCGCCCATCCCTCTATAATTCCAATTCTTAAAAATGCTTCCCCTTATAAAATACAGCATACGAACAAAGCCTGTACTTTTATTGTTACCTGTAAACCAACACCTAATTCCAGTGGTGCAACATGTTGGAAGCAAAGACTAAAAACAATTTAGCGCTTTATAAGCTGTTTTATTTTAGTTTTTGTATTGTCAAATAGCGGCAAACATATTGCATAGCTCTATTGGGTGTAATCTCTGAAACGAGAAGACAACCTAATTTTGAAAGGATATGAAGTTTTAAGGGTATAAACCAGTTTCCATCTTTACCCTCCCCTTTTAATTCATCTTTACGATTTTCAAAAACATCTACAGCAATATTTTAAAAAGAATGAAGATTGCGCATTGCTTCACGCTTTTGTTTATCGCATTCTTTAATGAGATCTCGCTCCTCACGAAAAACAAAACGCCCCAAATAGAATATATTTGCGTTGCCAATTCACACGCTTGTTTTAAAAAATATTTTTCAACACTCCCAAATCCAGTTCACGACATCACCTGAGAATGGTAAATTAATTATTATACACCACTATCTTTGTGCTTTTAAGCAAGTGCAAACTAACACCTTCATTTCCAATATTTGCGCTCTCCCCTAATCTCTAATATTGTAATAACCTTTGGTTATCGAGAGCTTTCATAAAAAGCATTTATATTCCTTTTTCAAATGTTTTTATCCACACACTCATATCTCTTGATATACAAGGATATAACTTTGATGAGACGATCTAAAATGAGAAAATCTTACGCTATTAGAATTCCTCATGCCATATAGAAAACGTCTAATTATCCTTATAAGTCAATGCATTATCCCCCAAAAAGGAAGCAAACTCTCTTAATGATATTATTTTGATTCGCTTATAAGGATTATAAGTTTTTTCCAAAACAATAATATTTCACTTTAATTTTACAAAAGAAGCGCCTCTCCAAGAATATATAGTATCATCATTTCCGACTTTTTGTGCACAAAGTATCTGTTGGACATCTTACAGTTGTCAATATAATGTGATGCAGTCTAAAAAGACAAAATAACGTTGGAGATAATTTCAGCATGAAAAAAATTGAAGCCATTATAAAACCTTTCAAACTTGATGAAGTGAAAGAAGCGCTTCAAAAAATTGGGTTACATGGTATTACAGTAACAGAAGCGAAAGGTTTTGGTCGTCAAAGGGAACATACAGAACTTTATCGTGGGACGAAATATGTTGTTGACTTTCTCCCTAAAGTAAAAATTGAAATTGTCGTGTCCGATGACAAACTGGAACAAACTGTTGATGCAATACGTAAAGCAGCCCAAACTAAACATATAGGAGATGGAAAAATATTTGTCTTTTCCATTGATGATGCCATTCGTATAGGGACTGACGAAACTGGGATCGATGCCCTTTAATAGATAACGAAAAAATTAGTCTTTTTATCCACCTCAACGCCACATTAAGGAAATTGAATATGACAACCGCATCAGATATTATCAAACAGATTGCAGACAACGAAATCCGTTTTGTTGATTTACGTTTTACTGATCCACGAGGAAAATTGCATCACATCACAATGGATATCGCAGAAATCAGCGAGGATACTTTTAGTGATGGTGTTATGTTTGATGGCTCTTCAATTGCTGGTTGGAAAACAATTAATGAATCTGACATGGTTTTAATGCCAGATCCAGCAACAGCACATATTGATCCTTTTTTTGCTCAATCTACTTTGGTCATATTTTGTGACGTACTTGACCCTGTCTCTGGTGAATTTTATCGTAGAGATCCTCGTTCTATCGCCAAAAGGGCTGAGGTTTATATGAAATCTTTAAACATTGGAGATACAATCAATGTGGGTCCAGAAGCAGAGTTTTTTATCTTTGATGATGTGCGCTATAAAACGGACCCTTACAACACAGGGTTTAAACTCGATTCAAGTGAACTTCCCTCCAATGATGATACGGAATATGAAACAGGAAATCTAGGGCATCGCCCACGAATAAAGGGAGGCTACCTTCCTGTTCCGCCAATTGATTCTTGCCAAGATATGCGTTCTGAAATGCTCACAGCACTCAAAGATATGGGTGTACAGGTCGAAAAACACCATCACGAAGTAGCAGCGGGCCAACATGAATTGGGTATTCGTTTTGATACACTTGTTCGCGAGGCTGACAAGATGCAAATTTTTAAATATGTTGTACATCAAATAGCAAACAGTTATGGGAAAACAGCAACCTTCATGCCAAAACCAGTTTTTGGTGATAACGGCTCTGGAATGCATGTCCACATTTCCATTTGGAAAGATGGCAAACCCATTTTTGCAGGAAATGAATATGCTGGACTATCAGAAACCTGTCTGTTTTTTATCGGTGGTGTTATTAAGCACGCAAAAGCAATAAATGCTTTTACCAACCCATCCACAAACTCCTATAAACGTTTGGTTCCTGGTTATGAAGCTCCTGTTCTTCTTGCCTATTCAGCACGTAATCGTTCTGCATCTTGCCGTATTCCAATGAGCTCCTCACCAAATTCAAAACGCGTAGAAGTTCGTTTTCCAGACCCAACAGCAAATCCCTATTTGGCATTTGCAGCCCTTTTAATGGCTGGTCTTGACGGTATCAAAAACAAAATTCATCCCGGACATGCTATGGATAAAGATCTTTATGATCTTCCCTTAAAGGAACTTAAAGAAATCCCTACTGTTTCAGGAAGCCTGCGTGAAGCGCTTGAAGCACTTGACAAAGATCGTGGCTTTCTTAAAGCTGGCGACGTTTTTGATGATGATCAGATTAATTCCTTCATTCAAGTAAAGATGCAAGAAGTCTTGCGTTACGAAACAACACCCCATCCTGTTGAATTTGATATGTACTATTCTGTTTAAACAATTAATACGCATTCTTTTGATTTTAAAAATGGAGGCAAAAGCCTCCATTTTTGTGGATATTCGTCTCATGCAAAAGCGCAAGAGGCTTTTTGCTCATCCGCTTTTCCTTTATAATGTGTTGAATCTCTTCAAATGAATTAACAAAGGTTTCTAATGCCGCGAATTTGTTTTCTCGTTCCCGTTCTTTTATGCATTGTCTTTATCACATCAACAACTAAAGCACATACAATAACCAACCAAAAGCTTACAACTCTTGAGAAAGCAACATCTGCTTATAGTAAAGCACTTAAAAATGCCGATGCAAATGCCATCTTAAATGCTATTCCTCCCCAAATCATCAACCGCTTAACCGCCAAAAAAAATCTTAATCAATCACAATTTCTACAAATCATGAAAAGCCAAATAGAACGGTTGGCAGAAAGTTACAAGATTGAAACAATCAACATTGATCAAAAACAAAAACGTGAAGGGACACTTGATAATGGCATTCCTTATTTTGTTATACCCGTGGAGCTTGTAACCGCAACAAATGCTGGAAAAAAATGCTCTATTCAAACTGAAATTATTGCCCTCCTTCACGATAATGAATGGTATTTTATCCGTGGTAATGACGAAGCAATCTTAAACATAACCAATGAAATATTTCCTGGACTTGAAAAAGTAAAAATCAATCCTCTCAAAATCACAAAAATAATGTAACAGCAAAAACAACACATTGATTTATAAATGAATTAGAAAGCTAAATATTGTAAAATTCTCTCATTTCAAATCTGTGTATATTGAATCAATAAAGACCATTTCCTTGCGCGTCAAAAACGGGGCTAGCATATGAGTAAAAACTGTACAAGAAAGAACTAAAAATGCCTCTTATGAACCCTCTCAAATACCAAGGACTGTTCGCAACACCTACGAGCTGGTAAAGTGTATGATGGTACTGGCTTGCTTCTTCACAAGCGTAAAGATGGTGGTGTTCAATGGCTTTATCGTTATACCATTCATGGTTGTCACCGTGAAATGGGCTTGGGTACTCTTTGAGAGATGTTTCTTTAAAAAGCCCAAGGAAATAAAGAAATCTTATAAACATACTGTAGCAATTGTAACCGCAGCATTAAATTCAACTTTTTTATGAGCACGGCGTGCTATTGTTTCTTTATCCGTTCCCCATTGTTCCATCATCCAATCTTCATCTAAATGGGCAATAGACCATGCATGATCAGCATCAATCTTTCCCGCAGCAACCGCAAGAGCAATGAGAGCAGATCCCGTTAAGGTCGTCATCAGATGAAGTGCAGCAAGCATATAAGGAGATTCAACTCTACGTAAATAATTACTGACTGCTTGAAGTGCTTCTGGTGATTGTTCCACATGCATTAGCCCTTCTGTCAAATAAAATCGCGCCCCCAATTTTTCTTCTGCCCAATCTAATAAAGGATCCCACTGTTTAGATTGTTTTTGCACCAGCTCTTTAGGTGTCTGCGCACGATAAAAGATCATATCACATACAACGAAACGCAATAAATCTTCAAACACAGCCTGCATATCATCAGCGATACCATCAATAACTGTGTTAACCAAACGCGTCATCGGCATTTTTGCAGGATCAACAACGTGCTTTTGGCTCTCAAATTCCTGAGCAACGAATTCAGCAAACACTTGCGTTGGCACATAAAAATGACGCCTTGCGGGCGTCTTAACAGAACGTTCATCTAATAAGATAGTAAAACCTCTTTCCTCACAAGCAATTTTCACTTGTTTATAAAATCGTTTTGGGTGTGATTGGCATGAAAGATTTTGAGTCTGTTGAACAGAAATCTTTTTATTCAATGGCATATCAAAATGATCCAAAATCTCACGCATATTGTTTACCTCTGATCTTTTCAAGAAAGAGACTATTTTTTCTAAGTTTTATATATTTTAATAAGATTTAATCCACCCTTCCCACACCTCAAAGAAGGAAAAAGATTCTTGCCAACCTCACTCTAATTTAAGAATCATATTTCATCTTTCTTTCACAAACAAGCCAATGGTGATACCTTTTCCTATATTCAATACAGTTACAACTGTAGAATATTTTTTAAAAATATTATTTTAATTAAAAAGTTAAATATATTGAATGAGATGGTAAAAGCAATCGTGTTTTAACACTCTGTTCGTTATCCACCTACAATAGTGCACTCGATACGAACAGCTAAAAAATACTTTTTGCAAAATTTTAAAGTAGAAAAAAGCTTATTATCCCCAAAAGAACAGTGTGCTTTACACATCATCAACCTTTGCTTCACCATTCCAATAATTCTCTAACATATCCAATAAACACCCCCTGCATAGAATCTTTTCTCCCTAATAACTCCCCTAAATAACGATATTTTATGGCAATAGGGCAATGACAAGACAAAATTATAATCGTAGCGACTCGTCCTACTCCGCAATCTCTGGTAGCTCATCAATATGACAAAGTATTTGCCAACAGCAATGCTGATGCAGCCGTTCTTTGTAAGGCTGAAAAAGCCGATGCTAGTATCACAACATCGGTTGCAGCAAACCGTTATAAGCTGAATATTATGAAAAATTTTGGACAAGTGCCAATGGCTTTCTTGCTCCATTCGCTAAAGTCAGCTCATTATAAAACAATCTGAAGCTCCTCTTTCTATTGTTAACTTGGTTGACAAATTCCGTATGCGTCAAGAACGAGATGGGAGCATTAAGGAACCAACTTCAGCAGATAGTGATATAATCAATGAATTGATCACTCTACTCAATCATCATGCAGATATAATTGACGGATTATCTCCGGAACTTTTGGTGACCACTTCTGATGATCTTCATCAGTGAATGCTCAGCGGTTTAACTACCCCTCCTAAACTTGATAACACCTTGACTGCTTTCAAAGCGCCATTAACAGATGCTCCCCTATTTTTCTTGGCTCCAATGCGTGCAACAAATGGTCCCGATCCAGAAGGATTCCGACTGGAATTAGACAGGATATCGTCATGAAACGGACTATCTTGCCGACGCCTCAAAATATACAAAGGATTATGTATCACCTTTTCAATGTATAAAAATGGGAAGAGCATCAAAAGGTTTTTTAGAAGGCAATTACATTGTTTTATTCCCAAAATCTGTGCAACTGCTAAAAAAATTGACAAACAAGCATTTGCTTTGTTTGTTCAGCAAACTCTTTGATATTTACAACAAGCAAACAATTGTGAAAGCTGAAAATTTACTCGGTCGAGATAGTAAATTCCTGTTCAGTCAATTGCATAGTCGTAACTTATCTAAAGAAGACATTTACGATGTTCACTGTTTATGGGGGTATTATCATGACTATGCACATCATACTGGACCGCAACCATTAGATAAGAATCTGTATATAAAATTAAATTGGTTTACAGATCTTCTAGAAGAAATTAAAGTTAACTTAGTTACAGTGCGTATTATGCTAGAAGACTGTTCAAAGTTTTGGAAAGAAATAACTGAATTTATCCTCTTAGAACGCATATTTCGTTATCCAAAAGATTCTGATCAGCATATAACATTCGATGCTGGTACAGGGATCTTGCTTTTTGAAATATTGATGTGAAACAAAGCATTGATTGAAACGGATCAAGGAGGTATCTTTAATTTGGAGCATCTCAAACAAGTAATAGCATTGATGATTGCAGCTATAGAAGCACTTGAAGCATTAGATGATGATGCTTATTTGGCAGGAGCTAAGGATTATATCCAAGATAATCTTGGAAAACCACAGACCTCAAAGTCACGATTTAACTTTTCAACATCATCTTATGCACAGTACATTATTGTGGGATTAAATCATTGAGTTTCTTAAAAGGACGGTTATTCCTATTTACCTTTGCTATTCTAGCATTGTTTTCCATAAGTTGGTTATTATCTAAGAATTTGGTTAGCAATATACCCGTCATGTATGCAGTTGGACTTAGGTTGTTTGCCACTGCTGCCACCTTATGGTTAATTGCACTATTTCGTGAGAAAGCCGTTTTCAGATCCCTACCATTGCTTTCCATGATACCTGCTTTTTTTATTCTCTCAGTGTTAGGATTTTCGCTGTATTTTGTATGCAGTTTTGGTGCATTAAAATCACTCAAAGCTAGTGATTTAACCATGGTGCTCGCTACTATTCCAGGGATTACTTATATATTAGGTGCATTGACAAATGTCCTTAAATTCTCATGGCTGAAGCTTAGTGGAGTGATAATTGTCAGTGTAGCAGCTGTAGCATTCAATATAAACAGTGGAGAAGGTGGATATTATAACCTGATAGGAGTAGGTCTTGCCTTAACAGCAGCACTTTCTTACTCTGCTTATGGCTTATTGTCTAAACGTTATCTTAAACATTTACCTTTGCTCACCTCACTGGCTTGGATTACAACAATTTCTGCCGCATCATTTATGCCATTATTCATTTTTGATCCTGCCCCACTCTTATATCTTAAGTTAGAAGATGTATTTAAGATATTGATTTTAGGAACTATTTGCTCGGCACCAGTTTACGTTTTATACCAAAAAGTTTTAGCTGAGGGAGGTGTATTATACGCCAACACTATTGGCGTATTATCCCCTTTTGCAGTGGTTACATGTGAATGGATAATCGGCTCGAGCCCTTCTCTCAACATTATCAAAATAATTGCTATGATGATGGCTGTTATAGGAATGACATTCTTATTTATAGATGCATCAAAGGTATCTGGATGGCAACAAAAACGTCGTGCCACAAATTCCAAATTTAATAAGGAAACAAAATGAAAAAACTCGCGTTAGTTTGCCAGCGCAATACAAAGCTCCCGTTTATATTTGAAGCAGCACAAGCAGCTAATATCGAATTAGTAATGATCTATGATACCGCTGAAAGCGCTCCTATTCAACACCCCGCAGCAGTCAGTGAAACTTGGCAACTTCCTGTTTTTGATAAGCCAGAGGCAGCTCTAGACGCTTTTGCAGTAGGCGTAAAAGAACGCAATATTGCTGGGGTTATGACCCTTCGCGAAGAAGCCATTCTATGGACAGCTTTGGCTGCCAAAAAAATCAACACTCCAAGTATTGAACCAGAAGTAGCAGCATTAACCAGAAACAAATATCTCATGCGTCAAGCTTTTGCTAAAGCAGGCTTAAGAACACCAAAATTTCTGTATATAGATAATCCAGAAGACCTATCACAAACACAAACCTTAGACTATCCGCTCGTTATTAAACCCGTCTCTGGATGGGCGAGTACAGGCGTCATGTTAGCTAAAAATCCTGAAGAATTTTCTAAGCTCATCAAAGCTGTATGGAATATTCAGCATAAAGATATGGCACGTTTTAATGATAAAAATAAACCTGTAGGTTTAATTGTAGAACAATATTTGCCAGGAAAAGAATTTGTCGTAGAATGTTTTGTTGATACAGCAGGTGTGCATGTTTTAGCCGTTGGCGACAAAGGACAACCTGAAGGACCATGGTTTGAAGAAACAATTTATCGTCAACGCTGTGATATAGATGATCCTTTAATTATTGCTTTATGTGAGGCTGCATGCTCTGGAGTCAAAGCTCTTGGTATAAATATGGGGGCTGCCCGTGTAGAGCTACGCCTAGATGCTAATAATTTACCTTATATCATTGAGATCGGCGCTCGTATAGGTGGGTCAGGTGTCTCCCATTTTATTGTAGAACAAGGTACAGGAATTTCATTTGCAAAACTCTGTATGAATGCCGCTTTAGCTGAACAAAATTTAGATCTTCCTGATGTCCTCCCAGCTAAAAAAGTGGCTGCAAATTATATTATTCCTCTTCATGGGTATGGACGCTTCTCTGGATTTTTAGGTCTCGATAAGGTCGTACAACATCCACAAACTAGCAGAACTATCATTTTCTTTGAAACGGATCATATTTCACCACCTCCACCAGCATTTGGTGGATATCCTGGCTTTATTTTCTCTGTTCATGCCTCAAACAAAGAAGCGTGCAATTACCATAAATGGCTTGATGACACTTTAAGCATCATATGGCAAAATACTGACTTATAAAAACAATTTATTGTTTTGCATGTTGAATGAGCGTTCCCAATATTGAAGAACTCTCTCATCCCAACCCTGTTTATATTAAATCAGTCAAAACAATTTTCTTACACGTTACAAAAGGAGTAAAAATGCCTCTTATGCATCATCTTACGACAAGAGCTGTAGCAAAAAACATTGGAGGCTGGCAAAGTGTGTGATGGTGCCAGCTTGTTACTTCATAAGCGTAAAGATGGGAGGCTCAATGGATTTACCGTTAGACCATTCAAAAATGCCGTCGCGAAAGGACTTTTGGAACGTTGAGAAAACTTCTTAAAACAAGCGCGTAAAACTGCACCCACTGGAAATACCATATTTATCAATAAGCCGATAAAGATATTTCTTTTATCCTTTTCAAAACCTAATGATTGAGGAAGCGATGATCTACTTTTACACCCCATTTTAATAGACTCTCTTCAATATCTCCATATTTCAAATCATAAAGAAAACTTGTCATCGACTTTTTCGATATGATCAACCTCTTCTCCCCCCGCCTCAAAGAAAGCAGAAAATCTTACCACTTTCACTCTGATTTAAAAGTTATATTTCATCTCTATTTAACAAACAAAACAACGGTCTTATTCATCTATTCAGCAACAATTCTAACAATTTCTTCAAAGGATTTATCTTGATTTTAAAATTGAAGATAGTGAATCTTATGGTGAAAGGAAGCACACTTTGCCACTTTTCTTATTCCCCACTTACAATAATACACTCGATTCCAAAGCTTCAAAAACGCTTTTTGCAAAATTTACAAGTAGAAAAATGCCCATTATCCATGAAACTATAGAGTTGTGCATTCTTTCCCTTCACATATCCTTAAAAGCAAAGGCTCTCAATCAGCACAAACAATATTCCCCTGCCTTTTTTCATGCCTGATATCAGCATACCTTACACAACGGTGTTTTATGGCATAATAAGATAACAATGCTGTTCTTTTAAAAAGATGATAACGAAGGTATCCCAAATATTTATAGCCAAAACAAGACAAAAAAATTTAAAATCTAATAGACCAATTTTTTAAAAGCATTTAAGAAATGCTATACTCAATAAAAATAAATCAACGTGATACTTTCATATTTATTAAAGCACATGGGACTATTGTTAAAAAATTCTGCACAAACAATGGTTTTAGTTCTCGACAACAGAACAAGATTTTGAAAATCACATTTATTATTTTTAAAAAGAGTGATTAAAAATGATAGCGCAATCCACCAGAAAAACGAACTCCAGAAAAACCCGCCTTTGTTAACGTATGCTGATAGCCAAGATCACTGTAAAGTGTAACTTTAGAAGAAAACTGTGAATTGACACCCAAGCCAACCTCTAAGGAAGAACCAAAAGAACTCAACTGGAAAACATCTTTAAAATGAACAAATTTTTCTTTATCAAAACAATGAGTAAGATGAATATTGCCATAAAAAGAAGTGATACGATCCTTTTCAGATGCTGAAAATGTTTTATTTAAACGCCCACCGATACGCACCAACCATTGACCTATTTTTTTCATCTCAACATCAAATCCATCAATATCACGAAACTTATTAAATTGAAGATGTTGATAAATAAGCTGAAGTTGCGGATCAAAAATAAGATCTTCATATCCTGTCATAAACACTTTACCAGCAGAAAAGGAAACGTTCAAAGGACTTGCTTTTAATGTCGCCGTCTTACCCCAAGCATGGGTAAGCACATCCCCTTTAAACAAACCATAAGATAAAAGACCATCTACATAAAAACCAGTGTTGTTTTCCACACTAGCGTATGCCGTAAATGACCATTTATTAAACGTACTCTTTTGGCTTCGTTCCACGTTACGAGGTTGTAAGGAAAGCTTTCCATAGGTTCCCATAATCCCAAAAAATGTCGTACTATATGCGCTTTCTATTGTTTTGAGCAAAATATCTGTTTTTATAGCGTTATAATCAACATGACCATCGTACCCATATTTAAGTGTAGAAAGATCTGAGACATAACGATAACGCCCACCATAACTGTGAATAGATAAAGCAAAATTCTCTTCGTTTTTTAACAATTTACGAGAAATATACCGCGTAGCTTGCAACTGTTTTTGTTGATGACGAATATCCATGAGTCCAACATGAAACAAAGCATTTGGTAACAAAAGATAGGTCGGAACTTGTGGAACAACCTCTCTGACCTTTAACTCAGAAGGGGGAATAGCAGACACCTCTAAAACAGGCTGAATATATTTACTTTCAAGGCGGAAATCCCAAAAGTCTCCATCTCCTTCAACCAATCTTTGAGAAGTTTGTGCATTTCCAAGAGAAGAATTCGGACCATAAGCATGAAGATAATATTGGTAAGGCAAACCCTCTAATGCAATATAAGCACGATCTAACTGAAAAGAATCTTCTGCCGCTTTTCCAGAAACCTGAATAAGTGAAATACTATGAGCCTTTTCACCGGTTGCTATCTCCCCCTGATTTCCTGGAACAAATTGCACATAAACTGTGGTTTTCCCAGAAACATCACCATGTATCAAAAGTCGGTCAGTCTGTTTATTATCAAGCAAACCATCACGACTGAGATGTGTATTGAGATAAATATCTGCACTATCTTGCGCACTATAAACTTCTTTCTCTCCCTTCCCAATATAAAGTGTCTGATACTCCTGAAACATTGGCGTTTCAAAAGCAATCAAACTATCAGAAAGTTTTACAAATGAAATAAATGAACTTGTACGGTTTGCAATATGTGAATCTATCGCCCTTCTTTTTGTTACGAACCATTTTGATCCTCCTGTTAAATAAAGCTCAGCAATAGAACCATCAGCAACACGAGTTCCTCCTATCAATGAAGAAGAATCAGCCAAAATCGCTACAGCCCCCCCCTTTTCAGCTGTTAATAATAAGTCACCAAAAATTTTTGTGCCTTCTGTTACTGCAATATAACTACGACTGTTATGACTATGAATAGCTGTTCCATCTGCAACCTCAAAAACCGTCCTTTTCAAAAAAACTAGTCCTTGTTCGTACGCATTGTTCCCTCCCCCCATCTCAAAATGCATACCATGTTTGTTACCGATTGCCTTAATTGTTGAATCTTCAATATTAACCCGCGAAATTAAAATATTTTCATCCCAGCCAACATTGGATTGTGCCTTAGAATCTTGTCCAACCATTAAAACATGAACATTTGTAGAAACAATATTAGTCTTCTTCAAATAAACAGAACCACGCTGGTCTACATTGAAAACTGTATACGCAATTTTTTCATTTGTATTTTCTTTATCTTCTGTTTTTTGACGTTTTGAAGTAATGGTAACATCATCTAAAGTTGCATTTCCCCTTATACCCACATAAAGTGCAGCGGCATCATTTACATCAATAAATCCACCCGTCATCTGAATGGCCGCATCAGCACCAACGAAAAGAGCACTCTCTCGACCAATACCCTGACCTTCTACTTTAATTTTTGTATTCGTTAACCTAACAGCTGCTTCTTGCTTCTCTGCATAAGCAGCTATATGAGAAGCTTCAATTGTTCCACGATTGACCTCAATTATTCCACTATCAGCTTTAAGACCTACTGATACATTTTTAAAAGCTGAATCGCTTAAAACAATTCTTCCCCCTCGTGATACAACAGCACCATAAATATCTTCTATACCTGAAATTCCTTCAACCTCTACACGCATTGCCTGAATAACTGTATTAGGCTCCTGTACTACTATAGCAGCAGGCAATATGAGAGAACTACCTTCCCCATTCTTTTCTTTAACAGGTGCAATGAACTTATATATTTTATCACTAATTGTATGCTTTGCACCATCTCTGCATTCATAAGGTAATTTGTTTTCATCACATGACAGTAATACAAATGAACGAGAATGTGCCTCAATATTTGTGTTTAACAAAAAAGAAAAAATAGCAGCCGTAAAAACACACGAATATAAGCGATTTTTAGATACCATGCTTATCATTATTTTCAAAACTTTCTTTTTCTCAACAAACACAAAAAATGCCGGTAAAAAATAAACCATACATTAAATACGATAAGAATAAAACAAACAAAGTTATTTTACTATTTTACTGATAAATGACATCATTTCATAATATGTTTTGTATTTTATGTAAAGAAAGAACAAAAAACTTAATAATACCATTTAGGATTACGCTCTCTTAAAGAACTAATCCCCCAATTGCTGAGAATGGCAACACAAAGTGTCGGAAAAATAATCTCAAAAAAACTTGAAGAAAGGCAAACTTTGGAGAGATATAATCTTAAATTTCTTTCACTACCCAAAAATAAAAATACAATAAAATGAGAATAATTGTTAAGATTTAAAAACTCAAAATGTCTTAATAAAAACACAACACTATGAAATAAACTATACAAAAGTTATAATTGCACCATTTCTTCTACAACAAAAACCTAAGGAAATGCTCACTAGCGTATAAGTTAATGTAGGTATCTAATTCTATATAAAAGCTGTAAACTACCTAGTGAAAAAATTGAATAAATTTTCTCGTAAGTTCCTATCATCAATGTTTTCAATTCATCAATAAACCACTCTAAAAGATATCATCTCGAAATAGACCATAAAATGAAAAGATATTTACATCAAAATTACTTGCATAACGCTTTAATATCTTCTGATAAAATTTAAAATACAATAAAACACTCACTTTCCTGAAATTAAAAAACATCAAAATAAAATATTTCATCAAACTCATTTCTATAAAAATAATCTATTTATTATCGTTAAAGAGGATATTTTAGCAAAGCTATTCTTTGCCATTTTTTATATTGAATAATCTTCTCTAAAAATGCTAACCATCCCCCAATATTATTATCATCTGAAAATAATACATTGCTAAGCTAGTTTCTAATGAATATAACTATATCGAGGGTAAAAGAGCAGCACTTTTACTCCCTCACCCCTATTAATATTTTCATTGAACTATTACTTTAAAGATGAATATATTTTACTGTTATGTCACTTTTTCAAAACTTTTCTATTTTTTATCATTCTGAAGACGTAACATCAAATCTTGTTTTTGTTTCAAAGTATCATTGTCCATAACCTTCTGATACCCTGCTACCATTAAATTGACTAAAAATGAATCACTTCGCGGTGTTGATGAAAAATAGATTCCCTTTGAATCCTGCAATTTGTACCGATAACCTGCTTTAGTCATACACTCATAAATTGCTGCAAATTCACTTGCACGCGAATCCATATTTTCAGAAGAAACGTAGATTGGTTTCCATCCACATTTTAACAGTGCTTGTTGAACCATAGATTTATTGACACCAGGCTTTTCCCCTCATGCCAATATCGATGGGGGAGATTTACTAACACATCCCACAGAGCTTAAAAAAAATCATAGCACTCAATAATTTCAATATTTTTTTCATTTTCCCCCTCCCTCAATATTTACGATAAAAAAGCCTATAACTCTGTGCTAATTTTTTCACATGTAAGATTGCTAGTCTATTGAGAAAAACAATCCCGCCCCCCTTGCGAGAACAAAAATATAAGGATTATTGATTACAACAGCATCAATATTTAAGGTTGACATTCGGGCTGCTCTTTGTTCTCTTCACAATGAGGACTATTCAAGCGCCTCTCTACACTTCGCTGAGGAATAACAGCATCAGGCTGACAAATTGGAAGATTTTCATACTTTTCACACCACTTTACCCTTCCCAATTTATCTTGGAAACCTGCTTGTATCATGCATGCATTCACAGACTCCTCTGCATTGAATCTCTCATCAGTACTTGTTTCTGTATCAAAACGACCATCAAGATACTGTATTCCACACTCTAACAGAGCTTTTTTTATCTCAAGTTGATCAGCACCAGACTTTTCCCATGCATCTACAGCTGTTTGAGAAGGCTTTTCTGGATAACATCCAGCCATAACAAATAGGGTCATCCCACTTAATAATTTTAAAATCTGCTTCATTTTCCTATCCTTGAATAATTTGATATTATGAAACAATCCATAAATTACTTTACATGCTGTTTTTTCACTTCCAAAATAACGATGAACATTATCAACCTTCATGGTTATTTATCTCTTTCCGATAATTATGCCACCGATATTATATCAAAAATACAGCAAAATTACTACTTAAATCGTATTCTATCAACGTTATGCATATAATTATTCTCAATATTTTGATTACAACCAAGATAGATATTTTATATTATTGCGCCAACAGTTGTAGTCCCCATAAATAAATAGCATTGACATGCTGAATTAAGCCATCCCCACACGGGCATGAGAAACATGAAGGTAGGGATTGTTGATCGTCACAAACAGCAAGACTTAAGGTTTGCATTCAGGTGCATTTTTATATTTTTTACAAAAAGGGCTGTTTAAGCGCTTCTTGACACTGCGCTGTGGAACAACAGCGCCTGGACGACAAATCGGGAGATCTTCGGCTTTATGATTCTCGCACCAAGTCCCTCCCCCCACTTTATCACGAAATCCCGATTGAACCATACAGGCATCAATAGTTGCCCATGCATTGTAGCTGAGTTTTCTGTTTTCTGGATCGGCATCAATAAGGCTTGGCATACCACATTCTAACAAAGCTTTTCCTACCTCAGTAAAATCAGTAACACCATTTTTCTCCCACGTAGCCACCTCTCCTGGAGGAGGTTTATTAAACTGGCACCCAGCTATACCCAATAGAATTATCGCACTTAATAATTTTAAGGTTTGTTTCATTTTTTCCTCCATGATTTAATTCAAGGCTTTTGTTCTAAATGAGATGTGCCATAAAACTTTTGGCATTTCGGACCCGCATCTCCAAGACAGGTATGGGAGCTTATGGGATTCATGATCACTCTCCACCATTCTGTCCACCAGTTACTACCAGCAGGTGCTGTCTCGTAAGTATAGTCATTGCCGCCAATAATTCTGCTTACAAAGTCAAATCTATGCCCATCAAAACCTGTTTCATGCCTCTGTGAATGACCGCTATGATGGTCTGTCATGCTAACAACCGTCATACTTTCTTCCATTACATTGATATCTTGACCAGAAATCAGATGAGAAGCAATAATCGTAGCATCTCATTGTACATCCATATCAACTTTGCCTGTTACCTCAAGGATAAACGGAATCGTTGTTGTGTGTGTTTCAGAGCTATTGGAAGACTTCTCGTGTAAAAAGCCACTTTCCGATGATTGTTTTTTCTGGTCGTAGTGTTCTTGAGCGCCTTTTATGGTAATATTGAATAATTTTGCACCGAAATACAATTGCGGAGTACATTTTGTCCGCCTCCACTTGTAATAAAAACTACTCTCGTATCAATATTATAAAAAATAAGTTTGATCCTTCCTCTTGTGAGAGCAATAATAATAAGAATCGTAAAACTGTCACACGTTCATTGTTCTTTTTAATTTACTCTTCTATGAGATTTTATTGTAATATCTTGCTGCTGTTTATTAAAGTTTTTATAAAAACAATGATACAATGCCTCATGTAACTTTGTTATCCACTATTTTCTACCAACGCCAATTCTCTTTAAGAAAAAAGAATAGAAAAAAAAACTTCACCCCTTCTTTTCAAGAAAAGACATAAAGAACTTTATCTTCGTTTCTAAAAGCAATAGTAATTTTCTAAACAACAAAATTTAAGCAACCAATTTTTTAAAGAGCTTAAAAAAACAATTCTTACAATAACTTCTCTTGTAAAACAGAACTTCATTAATACGTTTAGAAAAAGATATCTGCCTATAATCTTGTATCTGGTAAAATCTATTTGCGCTGTTAGGCATTTTAACCTGAAAGACTTATATTGATAGCACAGCTCACCATCAAAAAACGCCTAATATTTATATGATTTGGTCGTTACCGTAAGCAATGGCTCACAAAAACTTCCAAAGCAAAATAATAACGAGCAGATTTTTTCAATCTAGATTGTTCTAACCTTTAGAGAATAACAATCAAACACCTGTTTTCCTGATGACATCAGCTATTTGTTTTGAGTTTTATCTCTATTCACATTTTATTGCCGTTTCTTTTGCTTAAAATTATAAAGTTTAAGTACATAGAAACAAACAACAAGCCAAGCAATCCAACTAACACCTATAATTAAAACCGGTCGTGTCTCATCAAAATACCATAAGAGAATAAAAATAAAAACCATAAATAAAATAGAAAAAATCGACCCTATTGGCCAAAATGGAATGGGAAATTTTAAACCATTCTGTGCTTCTTTAGGCATCTTAATTCGCATAGAAAATTGTGAAAGTAGAATCATCATCCAAACAAAAACTGTCGCAAATGTTGCCATTGCGGCAATAAGAAAAAAAAGCTTTTCATGATAAAAATAATTAAGGAGAGCACCAAGAAGAAAGATACCGAAGATCATCAAAATAACAAAAACTGGTATACCATTTTTTGATAAATATTGAAACTTTTTTAAAGCATAACCTTCCTGCGATAAACCATGGATCATACGACAAGCACCATACATTCCACTATTCATTGCTGAAATAGCCGCTGTAACAACAACAATATTTAAAATATTTGCTGCATACGAAATCCCAAGATTTTCAAAAATAGATACAAAAGGGCTATCCATAAGACCAATCTCATTCCAAGGATAAAGAGACATTAAAATAGCTAACGTCATGACGTAAAAAAGCAAAATACGAACTGGAGTAGAATTAATTGCCTTTGAAATCGTTTGATGAGGGTTTTGAACTTCCATAACTGCCATGCCAATAATTTCTATGCCACCAAAAGCAAAAACAACAACACTAAAGCAAGCTAAAAAACCAAACCAACCATTGGGAAAAATACCACCATTTTTCCATAAATTATGAACAGTAACGGTAGAAAAATCTGCACCTTCACCCCACCCCCAAAAAATAATTGCTATTCCTAAAATAATCATCGCAATGATAGCTATAACTTTAATAGAAGAGAGCCAAAACTCTAGTTCACCATAGACTTCTACAGCAGCTAAATTAATGCCTGTGATGATTAATGTAATACTCAGTGCCCATACCCAAGGAGCAACATCAGGATACCAAAAACCCATATAAGTCGCAAAAGCTGTAATATCAGCCAAACCAACAAGAATCATCTCAAATACATATGTCCATCCCGTTAAAAAACCTGCTAATGGTGATATGTAATTTGCCGCATAACGAGCAAAAGAACCAGGCAATGGATTATGAAGTATCATCTCTCCTAGAGCCCGCATAACCATAAAAATAGCTAAACCAGCAATACAATAGGCAATCAAAACACTTGGACCCGCAAGCTTAATTGCCTGTGCAGACCCATAAAAAAGACCTGTTCCAATAGCAGAACCAAGAGCTAAAAAAATAACTTGGCGCTTACTCATACCCCGTTTCAGTTCATTTATTGCCATTTCTTTCCTTACTTTTTGAAATGCTGACAATCCACACCACGATAACAGCCCTATGATAAATAAAGCCTCATGTTTCTTTCACAAATATATTTCAAAAAACATCGAAGACCAGCCAGTCCAACACTTTGCTCTAAACAATGAAAAAATACTTTTATTGCGAATTATTCAGCTTTTATAGCCTACAATTTCGTATTATTTTATTCAAATAAAGTGATAATGAATTTTTTCACAATTGTCATTTAATTCATTTCGTATTCTCTAGTTTTTTACAGAGAAAATTAACCTTAATGTAATCTAAACTTTTAGGCTTCTATTTCGGTGCACTGAAATAGAAGCCTAAAAATTCATAACAAACACATTAACTATGCATAAAATTAATTTTTTGTTACTTTAAGCAAACTTTCTTTGAGCCCATAAAACAAACTTTTTATGCCAATTGAATAGCTCAATCAATGATAATACGAATCTCGCAAGTCTTCAAAAGCATGAGAAAATTTATCTACAACCCATCTTTTAAGAACTCCAGCTGTCTTAACGACAAGCTTTCCAATGAAAAAAAAATATACGATAAAAAAAGCATCTTTGATTATTGGTCCGATGATAGCGTTCTCATTACCTCTGGGAATTTGCCCTGAGATAGCAATAAAATCTTTGTTTTTCGCTGAAATAAGAGGCTCTTTCTCTTGAGCCACTATCATAATGAAAACTTCCTCTGGAAAGCTAGCTCTCCTAAAATTTGCATGAATCTCAAGAATTTGAGAGAAAAAAAGAACTGTTATTGAAACACATAATTTAGCACTTTTAAACATTCTTTTCTCCTTTTTTATTTTAAATATCAGAAATGAACTATAAAATTCATAAAGTATTAAAAATAAGAAGAATATAAAATAAAAATTTTATATTTACTTGATACAATACATATATCATAATTTATATTTATAAAAATATAATATCACGAATATATAATTCGTATATATTATTTAACTTATATTAAAATTTCTGATATAAATCAGAAAATATAGGTGCTTTAATTTTATAGTTTCTATAAAATAACAAAATATCTAGTTAACTACAAAAATCAGATATATACAGTAATAAATATACATTTTATTAAATAATTCAAATATAGTATTGCTCCTCTATATTTTCATATGAGAAAGTTTCAAAATTCAATATCCCCCCTTCAGCATTGACCTTAAAACAAATACTATTGAAAACTTAATGAAGGAAAAATTGTTTCTGGTAAAACAGATAATAAATGTCCTTCACGCACAAGTATATGTACTCGATGAAGATCTGGAGCCAGATAGCGATCTTCCTTAAGAGAAGCAACATTTTTTCGTAAACATTCCATAACAGATTGCAAAAAAGTACTTGTTTTTAAAGGTGCACGATATTCAATTCCTTGTGCTGCAACAAGCGTTTCAATGCCAATAAGTGTAAAAAGGTTTTCACTCATGACCAATAACCGACGAGCGCCATGGCAAGCCATTGAAACATGATCTTCTTGATTAGCTGAAGTAGGTGTTGAATCAACGGAAGCAGGATAGGCCATTTGCTTATTTTCAGACATTAAAGCTGCTGCTGTTACTTCAGCGATCATAAAACCTGAATGAAGACCTGGATTATGCGCTAAAAAAGCTGGAAGTCCATAAGAAACAGCTGGATCAACCATAAGAGCAATACGCCGCTGAGAAATAGATCCTATTTCACACAAAGCAAGAGCGATCTGATCAGCAGCAAATGCTACAGGTTCTGCATGGAAATTCCCACCTGATACAACCTCACCATTCCTTAAAATCAAAGGATTATCTGTAACAGCATTTGCTTCAATAATAAGTGTTTTTGCTGCGGCTAACAAAATATCAAAACATGCCCCCATCACCTGTGGCTGGCAACGTATACAGTAAGGATCTTGTACACGCTCATCACCCCGTAGATGTGCTGCACGAATTTCTGAATTCTCTACAAGTTTTTCTAATGTTTTCGATACGGCAATCTGCCCATAATGTCCTCGTAAAATATGGATATCAGGATGAAATGGCGCCGTTGACCCCATGAGGGCATCTGTTGTCAAAGCTCCTGCCAGCAATCCACCACACAATGCCCGATAACCTCGAAAAAGACCGGCAAGTGCAAGGGCTGTTGAGGTTTGAGTCCCATTAATAAGAGCGAGACCTTCCTTTGCCTTTAAAATAATAGGGGACAATCCCGCTTTTTCTAACGCAGCTGCTCCACTCATACGAATATTTTTAAAAAATGCTTCTCCCTCTCCCATCATAACAGCCGCCATGTGAGCAAGTGGGGCGAGATCACCGGAAGCGCCAACAGACCCTTTTTCAGGGATGACAGGAATGACGCCCTTTGCAAGCATATTTTCCAGCAAATTTATCAATTCTAGACGAACCCCTGAAGCCCCTCTTCCTAAAGAGATAAGCTTTAAGCTCATTATCAAACGCACAATATTTTCTGCTAAAGGTTCTCCCACCCCACAACAATGGGACAAAATAAGATTTCTCTGTAAAACAGCAACATTGTCCGTATCAATTTTAATGGAAGCCAATTTCCCAAAACCAGTATTAACACCATACACTGGCTTACTTCCAGCAGCAATTTCAGAAATGCGCTGCGCTCCTTTCTCGATAGCTAAATGCGTATTATTATGAAGTTTACCCACTTCTCCATTAAAATAAATATCTTTAAGTTCACTAAGCGTTACCTCGCCCGGTTTTAGTGTAATCATCATGATTTTCTTTCTTCGTTCATTAAAGTACAATGCTTAACATTATTGATCTTTCTATAAAACAAAAAAACTATAACGACTCTTTAAAGCGATAATGCTTTCTTAAAGGTATTCCTTACAATGGAGTCATTATCCAAAAGTAGAATAGTTGACGATAAATGAAAATGAAATATTGACAAGCACAACCAAAGTAATGGATTTCAAAAATAGATAACACTTTAATTTATAATCATAATCTAGCATGCTGCATATTAAATGAGAGAGCTGAATATCTTAAAACTCTCTCATTCCAAATCTGTGTATGTTGAATAAATCAAAACCATTCGCTTGCACGTAATAAGCGAGATTGGCGTATGGATAAAACTGTAAAAAAGGACTAAAAACTCCTCTTATGAACCGTGTCAAGGGCTGTCGCAACATTGGGAGATGAAAGTGTGGATGGTGCAGGCTTATTCTTTTATGAAGCGTAAAGATGGAAAACTCAATGGATTTATTATCAAGCTATTCTTACTAAACTTATAAAAACCTTAAATAGATAGCTGTCACAATCTATCATGATTGCAAAAATCAAACTCTATAGAAAATTAAAAACTTATTCAACACATCACAACAGAGAAGAAATTGAGCTTATTTGCCACTTCTAAAATTGTATTTAAAGCGCCAGATTAAACCTTGAAAAACACATCTTCAATAAAACCACATAAGACTCGGCCTAACCCGTTATTTAAAATAGAAAATAAAAGAAGTTTTCTTATATCAAAAAAAATAATTAATATATTGTTTTATATTATATCTTTTAAAAAGAGAAATGCTTCATATAGCATATTTATATTTTACTTTTTTGTTATACTGAATCTAAATTTAGAGATAATTTCAAAATGAGTTGTTTTTTTAAGGTTCTTCCAAGCCATTACTTTTTTACTACAAATTTCTGATTATGATAATTTTTTGTACTTTTTCAGTTATTTTTGTCAAAATTTATTAAAAACACTCTCATTTAATAATAAAAAGCAATCATAAAAACAAAGAATTATCAAACATTTCTATTCAATCTACCTCTTTCCATTTTATAAAATAATCTGTTGTTAAACTGCAGTAAAGAAAGCGCTTCGATGCTATAATGCAGAGCATAAGTTTTCTATTTAAACTCTCTCATATTAAATGAACAATGAAAATCAGCGGTAATAAGATGTCAATGTGAATGCTGAAGAAGAAAAAACCTTTCTCCCTCAAAGTCTGCCTTAATAATGCGTTAATTTTCTGAATAGCGCCCACTCTGATGTGCTAAAAGAGCAAAAGCAATCATCGATATCGGATTATCCTGCATACATATAGAGCTCACTTCGATACAAAATCTCCAAATTGCCTTGCACTTCATATTTCTTTATCAATGCGACCAATTGCCGCAAATATTCTTTTCCATGGCTCGCAATAGCGCGTTGCGCTTGCGTTGAAGAGCGGCTCATTCCAATAAAAAATTCAGACGGGATCATCATCGTCCAATTATGCGTATGGAAAGAAATTTTTTCTGCTTTTACCCCAAAGCCATCACTCATTTCCTGTAAAAAATCAAAATTACGATAATAACGGGAATAATTTGGACTCATCTTCTCTAACAATGTCTCATAAGCCTCTAGAAATTCACTATGTTTGAAATCACGATTATTTTGGACAACTGCCATGACACCATTGGCTCGAAGTTGATCTGAAATAGCGCAAAGCAATTTAGGGCGATCCATCCATTGAAATGCCTGCGCTGCAACGATAAGATCTACCTTGCCTATTTGAGGCAATAGATCTTCGGCTCGGCCCTGATACCAACGCACGTTCGGAAATTTTCTTCGTCCCTGCTTAATCATATCTTCCGATACATCAATAGCATGATATTGGTGCTCGTTGCCTAAAAATTTAACAATCCCCTCTAATGCGATGCCTGTCCCAGCGCCTACATCCACGATGGACAAATTCTTTTTGTTCTTAAAAGGAAAGAGCATGGTCTTAAATAAAGTAAGGGGATAGCGAGGACGATAGCGATTATAATCATCAGCCAATCCGTCAAATTTTTCACTTTGCTGTTGGACACTTTCTATCATAGAACTTTGTCTCTCCTTACAGTTGCTGATATACATAATTAAAAAGTATTTTTATCCAATACGTTAAGCATAACTTCTAAAGGAAGAAAATAAGAACTGCCCTTACCTTCTATTTTTCTATAAAATTGATCCTTACATTTTTCTCTTTTCCAATTATTATCTGCACGTTGCGAAATCCAAAACTCCTACGAAAATAATATAATTTTCTGTAATAATAATTGATATAAATATTATTGATCTTTTATAAGATGACATCTATATTACTATTATTATTTTAATATCAACAAGTCACTTAAGCGTACCTAAAACGCATAGAGATATCAATTTATTGATAAATACGCCTGTTTATAAATTTCAAAATACTTTCCACCAAGAAAAAAGACTCTATATAATACATAAAATATCTGTGGAGACATCTTTATGTTAAATGTACAAACTTCTTCAATGTTTAGAATATTAAAACGATTTTCAATTATTATTTTTTTGGTATGGTTAGTGCCATTTTTAAGTGGTTGCGGATTCAATGCGATACCAACAAATGAAGAAAAAGCACACGCCGCATGGAGTGAAGTGCTCAATCAATATCAACGTCGTACAGACCTCATCCCTAATCTTGTAGAAACAGTTAAAGCTTACGCAGCTCATGAACAAAGCGTTTTCACAAATGTAATTGAAGCACGTGCTAAAGCAACGCAAGTCAATATTAATGCAGATATGTTGAATAATCCAGAAATTATGCAGCAATATCTCAAAAATCAAGCAAACTTATCAAGTGCACTTTCGCGGCTTATGGCTGTTGTTGAAAACTATCCGGATCTTAAAGCAAACCAAAACTTTCTTGCTCTTCAGTCACAATTAGAAGGAACAGAAAACCGTATTTCCGTTGCGCGCCGCGATTATATTGAAACAGTACGTGCCTACAATACTGCACTCAAAACAATGCCGACGATGATTTGGGCAAAGTTATGGTTTCGCGATGCTAAACCCATGCCAACTTTTACCATCGATACAGATAGCCAACAAACACCAAAGGTTAATTTTAATTAATGAAACTATTTCGATACTCTTTGCAACGTATTGTATTTCCAAAATTATGGGCTTTTATCTGCTCTCTGTATTTAGTTGCTGCATTGGGAAGTATCGCTTGTTCGCAAATAAAATTTCCTCATTTAACAGGGTATGTTAATGATGTAGCTCATTTGCTCGATAATGCAACCAAGGAAGACTTGATAAAAAAACTGGCAGCACTCGAAGAGAAAACGGGAGATCAAATTGTTCTTGTCACACTCCCTACTCTTTCGGGCAATGATATAGAAACATACAGCAATTCTCTTTTTCGTACATGGGGATTAGGCCAAAAGAAGATCAATAATGGTGTATTACTGGTCATTGCACCAAATGAACGCACAGCACGTATCGAAGTAGGCTACGGTCTGGAAGGAGAACTAACAGATGCCATTTCTTCTGTCATCATTAATAGCTTCATGATTCCTAATTTTCGTGAAGGAAATTATCAAAAAGGGATTGTCGAAGCGGTTCATGCAATTATCAAAGTAATCACACAAAGTGATGCTGATTTTTCTTTTCGAATCAATCAAAAAGCTAAAGCTGTTGAAGAACAACGTAAACAAGCTGAAAAAGAAGAAATGATTATCAATACAATCATGTTTTTCATTCTCTTTATAGTCGTTGGTTTGCCCATTCTTGCAATGATTTTTGGTAAAAAAGTAGGCCCACAAAAGTATCTTTGGATGGGGATTATCTTCACACCTTGGTTTCTTAACTTAAGTGCCGGTGGCAGATATCCTGGTGGAAAGTTCGGAGGTCCTCGAGGTGGAGGGGGATTTAGGGGTGGTGGTGGATCATCAGGTGGTGGCGGTGCAACAGGAAGATGGTAAAACGAGCATATAACGATTTTTTTATAAAATTCATTGCACTTCTTATAAACTATCTCTTAATTTTATTCTTTTTTTATTTTTCTGATTACAATATAAACTCAAACATCAAGATAAATATTACTAATGACATTTGAATTGAAACATACGGATCGTAATCACTTATCACATCATTTTAATGCAATTCTAGGCAATCCACCAGTTGAATGGAAGATAAGTGATCATCTAGTTGAGTATCCTGAAGCTCTGCGTTATATGCAAGAACGTGTAGAAAAAATTCTTGCAAAAACCGCACATGAACAAGTTTGGCTTCTTGAACACCCTTCCCTTTATACAGCGGGGACGAGTGCCAACAAAAAAGATCTTTTAGCACCCCATTTATTCCCTGTTTATGAAGCAGGACGTGGAGGTGAATTTACATATCACGGTCCAGGACAACGTATTGCTTATATCATGCTTGATCTTAAACGCCGAAAACAAGACATTCGTGCTTTCATTAGTGCATTAGAAGAATGGATCATACAGATGCTTGCAAATTTTAATATTAAAGGCGAACGACGAGAAGATCGCGTTGGTGTCTGGATTAAACAGCCTCATTGCCCATCAAAACAAAATGATCTTTCTTCTGAAAATAAAATTGCAGCTATTGGCATTCGAGTGCGCAAATGGATAAGCTTTCATGGAGTTTCTATCAATGTTAATCCTAATTTAGCCCATTATTCAGGAATTGTTCCTTGTGGAATTACAAACCATGGTGTAACAAGCTTTCTTGATCTAGGGTACTCTGTAACAATGTATGATATTGATATCGCTCTCAAACACGCTTTTGAAGAAATTTTTGGTCCAACAATTGATGTTTCCTAAGTGCATTGATTTTTAAATAAAAAACAGGCATAAAATTTATTTTAATAAATATTTTATGAGGTGGATAGTTAAACGCTATGAGCGATAACAACAAGGATCTTTTTAGTGTTTTAAATAAAGCCCAATCTCGGGTAAATACAAAAGAAAGCACTCTGCAGTCTCCAATGAAATCAAAAGCGATGATTTCAAAAAAAAGTGCGAAAGATATGCAAGAAGATGACTATAATGCTCTCTCTATTCGAGTACTTGAGGGGTTAGAGCCCGTACGTTTACGCCCTGGAATGTATATTGGTGGAACAGACAGTAAAGCACTTCATCATTTATTTGCCGAAATTATTGATAACGCGATGGATGAAGCTGTTGCGGGTTATGCAGATTCTATTGAAGTCTCATTAGATAGGAACGGTTATATAACCGTTACAGATAATGGACGCGGTATTCCTGTCGAAAATCATCCTCAAATGCCCGAGAAATCTACTCTTGAAGTTATTATGACACAACTCCACTCAGGCGGAAAATTTGATGGAAAAGCTTATCAAACTGCTGGTGGACTTCATGGAGTAGGAATTTCTGTCGTCAATGCTCTTTCTGATGATATGGAAGTTGAAGTTGCACGAGAACGAAAACTGTACCGCCAACGTTTCTCACGCGGTATTCCTCAATCTGGATTGGAAGATCTGGGAGATGTTTATAATCGTCGTGGTACGCGCGTTCGTTTTCATCCTGATCATGAAATTTTTGGTGAAAAAGCAGCTTTTGATCCAGAAAAAATCTATAAGATGACATGCTCCAAAGCCTATCTTTTTGGTGGCGTAAAAATTCGCTGGTGTTGTGATCCCGTCATACTTGAAGGCGCAAAAAATATTCCTGAAAAAGCTGTTTTTCATTTTCCCGATGGGCTTAAAGACTATTTACTTGCGTCACTAAAAGATGAATATCGAGTAACGTCAGAAATTTTTTCTGGCAAAACACAACAAAATAACGGCCATGGCTGCGTTGAATGGGCGATCGCTTGGCATGGTGGTGATTCTTGTGTGCAATCTTACTGCAATACGATTCCTACAGGAGAAGGCGGAACACACGAAATAGGATTACGCCAAGCTCTTTTGCGTGGATTGAAATCCTACGCTGAGTTAATAGGAAACAAGCGCGCAGCAATTATTACGTCTGACGATATTATGATTTCAACAGCCGCAATACTTTCAGTCTTTATCAGTAACCCTGAATTTGTTGGACAAACAAAAGATCGATTAGCAACCATTGAAGCACAGCGTATCGTTGAGAATGCAATCCGCGATCCTTTTGATCATTGGTTAGCAAATTCCCCACAAGAAGCAACAAAACTTCTCGATTGGGTTATCGAACGTGCTGAAGAACGTGTTAGACGACGCCAAGATAGAGAAATAAGTCGAAAAACTGCTGTCCGTAAATTACGTCTGCCCGGTAAACTTGCAGATTGTAGCCAGAACCATGCTTTGGGTGCTGAACTATTCATTGTTGAAGGGGATTCTGCAGGAGGATCTGCTAAACAAGCAAGAAATAGAGCAAACCAAGCAATTTTACCTCTTCGTGGTAAAATCTTAAATGTCGCTAGTGCTGCACATGAAAAAATGAACTCAAGCCAAACAATTAGCGATCTTATCCTTGCTCTTGGATGTGGAACACGCTCCAAGTATCGTGAAAAAGATCTCAGATATGAACGTATTATCATCATGACAGATGCTGATGTTGATGGTGCTCATATTGCGTCACTGCTCATTACCTTCTTCTTTCAAGAAATGCCTGACCTTATTCATCAGGGACATTTATATCTTGCCGTCCCTCCCCTTTATAGAATATCGCAAGGAGGAAAAGTTGCTTATGCTCGTGACGACATTCATAAGGATGAATTGCTCAAAACTGAATTTACTGGAAAAGCTAAAATCGAAATCGGGCGTTTTAAAGGGCTGGGTGAAATGCGCGCAGAACAACTTAAAGAAACGACTATGCATCCTCAAAAACGTACATTGCTTCGTGTTTCTATTGATGCCGTGGAAATACAAGAAACGAAAAAGACTGTAGAAAGTCTCATGGGAACAAAACCAGAAGCACGATTTCGTTTCATACAAGAAAACTCTACTTTTGCTTCTAATCTAGACATCTAATATAAAAAATATCCCTTTCAAACCACTGCGGCTGCGTCAATCACGCGCAGTTGCGGATTGATCGTTCCATTCCAATAATTCAAACTAAGATGACCAGCTAAATGAATCATTTCACCAATATTTTCAAAAAGAAAATCACCAAGTGATGTCCCTACAGCACGAAAAGCTATTCCTTGTAGTTTTTTTCCTTCAACATTAGATACAATGAGGCGAAGATGTCCTTTACCAACTTCAGATAGATTCACCAGTCGATGAGAGGGAAGAACAAAAACAGGTGTTGCATTCCCTGCCCCAAATGGCCCTGCTTTTTCAAGCAATTCAAACAGCGCTTCATTAACACCGGAAGCAGAAAGAGAACCATCTATACTAAGAGATTTTTTTGCACGCAACTGTGAAACCATTAAAGAAACTTTTTCTTCTAGCCATTTTCGAAAAATTTCAATTTTTGTTGATTGAATTGTAATTCCTGCTGCCATACTGTGTCCCCCTCCTTTTTCTAATAAATTTAATGTAACAGCTTCACGAACGAGTGCTCCTAAATCTATACCATTAATTGAGCGTCCCGACCCTATGCCATTTCCATCTTCTTTCAAAGCAATAGCAAAAACAGGACAAAAAAAACGCTCTTTAAGACGGGAAGCAAGAATACCAATAATTCCTGGATGCCATTCTTTATGAGAAATTACAAGCGACAATGGTATTTCTTGATCTTGATAAAGAGAAGTAATATAAGATTCCGCTTGTGCTAATTGAATGTTCTCCATTTCTTGGCGTTCTTGATTAAGCCGATCTAATTGTTCTGCTATTCTGTCCGCTTCATCTTTATTCTCACAACTAAGCAAACGTGCTCCCAAAGCTTGATCACCAATGCGCCCTCCTGCATTAATTCTAGGACCTAATAAAAAACCTAAATGAAAACTATTAAGCGGCTCCCCTATTCGTGCAACCTTTGTTAAAGCTGTTATTCCTAGATTATGCATAGAACGAGCAACTTGCAGCCCTTTTATCACAAAAGCACGGTTAACCCCCTGTAATGGAACAACATCACATATGGTTGCCAATGCAACAAGATCAAGCATACTGAGAAGATCAGGCAGTTTCCCTTTGAATTGTTTTTTCCGCAGTAAATGATGAACCCAAGCTAATGTAACAAAGACAACACCCGCTGCACATAAATGACCCTGTTCAGAAAAATCATCAGGACGATTAGGATTGACAAGAGCAATAGCTTCTTGATGAATCTCTGACATTTGATGATGATCTAAAATCACAACATCAGCCCCAGCAAGCCTAGCTGCTTTTACGGCATCTGGACTGTTTGCGCCACAATCAACAGTGATAATTAACCGAGCGCCTTCTTGCACAAGCATCCTCATTGCTTGTTCATTCGGACCATAGCCTTCAACAATACGATCAGGAATATAAATTTTGACTTCAATACCAAAATAACGAAAAAAACGCGCTATAAGTGCCGATGAACAAGCACCATCAACATCATAATCACCAAACACAGCAACCTGTTCTTGATTGAAAAGAGCCTTAACAATACGCTCTGCAGCGCATTGCATATCCCTAAAACTTTCTGGATCAGGCATAAGCGTACGCAATGTTGGATTAATAAAAGCAACAGCCTCAGCTTCATCCACATCTCTTGCTGAAAGTACTCGAGCTAGCTGATCTGGAAAACCAAATTTTTGAGAAATAGCGCGCGCATTATTTATCCCTTGAACATCAAGGGCATCTAACCAAGCTTGACCACAAGCAGAAGATTCAACATTGAGAAAATAACGAGGCGACTGCATTATTGTTTATTTTATAATGAAGAACGATAAAATACAATCATGCGTTAAAGATAAAATAGTCTTTTGCAACATTCATTTTAAATTTAAATGATCCACAAACTTCTTTAATATGGTATTATAATACCTCTCTCATAACATGCTGTTTTATAAAGTTTTTATTTTCTCTTGACGTCAATCAAAAGACATTATATCAGAGCAAGTAGTATGCGTTAAATATTTCGCTATGGTAACAATTTTCAACGCAAAACAGTAAAAATTCCCTTATATTAAAAGGGTTCTAATAAAGGATACTTCTATGGCAACTTTTTCACAAAAGCCAACTGAAGTGGTGAAAAAATGGGTTATTATTGACGCAGAAAACCTTGTTTTAGGTCGTCTTGCCACATTTGTTGCGAACCGCTTACGTGGCAAACATAAAGCTACATTTACTCCACATGTTGATGATGGTGACAACGTTATTGTCATTAATGCAGATAAAATAGCTCTCACTGGCAAAAAATATACGGATAAAAAATATTATTGGCATACCGGCTATATTGGTGGAATAAAACAACGTACAGCACGTCAACTTCTTGAGGGGCGTTTTCCCGAACGCGTTATTGAAAAAGCGGTAGAACGTATGATTCCTCGTGGGCCTCTTGGTCGCCGTCAATTGAAGAATCTGCGTGTTTATGCTGGAAACCAACATCCACATGAAGCACAACAGCCTGAATCTCTTGACGTTGGTGCTTTAAACCGCAAAAACAAAAGGATTGCTTGATTATGGCTGAAATTAATTCTCTTTCTGAGCTTAGCATAGTAACAAGTATTACAGAAACACATGAAAATGTTGTTCCTGTTCACGTGCAAAAGCTTGATTCACAAGGACGTGCTTACGCAACAGGAAAGCGTAAAGACGCTGTTGCACGTGTATGGATTAAACCAGGTTCTGGAAAAATCACGATCAACAATAAGGAATTTGACAAATATTTTGCTCGTCCTGTTCTTAGAATGATTCTTCGTCAACCAATTGTTGCAACAAATAGGGATACCCAATTTGATATTATTGCAACCGTTGCAGGCGGTGGTCTTTCCGGACAAGCCGGTGCAGTGCGCCATGGCATTTCCAAAGCTTTAACCTATTACGAACCAGAACTTCGCTCAATCTTGAAAAAAGGTGGGTTTCTTACCCGTGATAGCCGTGTTGTTGAACGTAAAAAGTACGGTAAAGCAAAAGCACGTCGTTCTTTCCAATTCTCAAAGCGTTAATTTCAATTTTTGCAATGCATAAAGCCTCGGACAAAAACGGGGCTTTTTCCCCTACTAAAACAAACTTTTAGATGAATGTAGGAACAAATCTATACCGATTAGAAAAAACAAGAATGCAAAACAACTTCTTCTCTTAAGATAAAAGGCAAGAAAAATAAACCGAAAAAATTCAAAACTTCAGTTTCAATTTTTAAAATCTGTTTTACTAACTTGTAATATATCCACGTGCTGAAGCACAAAAATATTTACGCGACAACTTTAGCAATCTTATAAGCTTTTCAATGCTTTTTCTATCACCACTTAACAAGCTTTAGTCCAAGAAATGCTTTACCATTGTGATAAAATGAGGGACAGAAATAGGCTTTGACATATATTCTTCACATCCACTGGCACGAATTCGCTCCTCATCGCCTTTCATAGCAAAAGCTGTTACAGCAACAACGGGGATTGATCGAAGTTTTTCATCTTCTTTTAATTGTTTAATAACATCTATTCCAGAGACCTCTGGCAACTGGATATCCACAAGGATAAGAGATGGCATTGATGAACGCGCCAAATCTAATGCCATAAGACCATTACGCGTTTCAACGGTTTCATAACCACTCGCTTCTACAAGATCGCGAAATAACTTCATATTAAGCTCATTATCTTCCACGATCATGACTTTTTTTGACATTCGTATAACTCCACCCTTCTCAGATAAAATAGAGAAATAGAAATGAATTCACATTCTCTTTGCTTAAGATAAAATGATAAAATGAATTGTAAACCACAAAGAGATTAAAAGATTCCAATAAAAGCATTTTTGCAAATATTTGTAAGACGCATCGCTATACTTATTCAGTTCATCAACATAAAACCCACAAATAGTCGTAAGATTGTGTGACCTTGTATTTTTTGAGTTGATATACAAAGTTTATGGATATCTCAATTAATGCATTCGCGTTTTCATCATAAAAAAATATCAACCACAAACTTAGCTAAAATGCGCATTTTGAAGAGGAAAAAATTTAAGTAAATTTAAAAAGCAACTGATTAGCTGAATTTAATGCACCATATACTGGCATCCACAAAACAATATCTTAATGATATAAAAGGATAAACTTATCAATGTCATTAAGATTAAAAAAAATAAATAAACCGTGATTAAATATCACGATTTATTTAATATAAAACATTCAATAACAGAATAATTCAAAGTTTATCAAGGATAATATCTTTTAATTCAAAGCCCATGAACTATGAGCAAAAGCATCGAATGTTCTTCCACCTGTCTCTCTGTTAGGACTCGGCGGCTTTCTAGTAAAGAAATATACAAAATATGCGATTAAAGCAAAAATCGCTGTCTCCATCCCCATTAAACCCGCAACTTTTTGGACATTTTTCTCAGCCCCTTGTCCTCCAAACTGGCTAATAATCATACCAACAGCTTTAATAACTCTATTTTCTTGTGTCATTACAGAAATAAAACCAGCATTTTGAAATCTATCATTTAAAGAATCAGCATTGGCTCTTAAAATCTGTGAAAAGAAAATCGCTACTGCAACAAAACATACTATACAATGCTTGAATATTTTCATCATAACCACCTAATTACAATATTTAATAAAATAAATTTTCTTTACTGCCCCTCTAAATAGAAAACATTCCGTTATATATCAATAAAGTATATTTATCTTATTACAATAAAAATATAATACAAAATTTAATTAATAATTTTATTTAAATTGTTATTTTTATATTATATTACACTTGTAATATATCCATTACATGTTTATTTAAGAGTTGTCAATTATTTTATTTGTAATTTATACTATGTAATTTAATGATAAAAATAAATTTATTTTGTTGTTTTTATTATAAATTTAGATTTATTATCATAACTATTATTATTATTTTATAATATAAAAATATCAATATATTGTTTTTTAGTTACACGCAATGTTTTTATTTTTTTATATAATATAGTAAAATAAATATTTTTATAAAATAATTTTTCCTTAGTATAGATTAAGAAAAAATATTTGCCCCAGCTACAATTAGCGTAAGCACCAGCTTAATTCTTTGATTGAAAAAGCTAAATTAAGTAAGATAAGGGATAACTTTGGTAAATGCGCCAAATCTAATGCCATAAGCTATTACACATTTCAACGATTTCACAGCCATACGTTTCTACAAAAACGTGGAATAATTTTAATAAAGTTCATTGTCTTCCACAATTATAACTTTCTAACATTAATATAATTCCACAACTTTAAGATAAAATAGAGAAATAAAAATGAATACACCTTCTTTCTAACCAAGATAAAATGATTAAAAATATAAATCATAAAAAATTTAATAATGTCCAATAAAAGCATTTTTGCACAAACCTTTGTAATGCTAATCGTTATACTTCTTCAGTTTATCAAAATGATAATCTAGAATAGCCGTAAAATGATGTGATCGTATATTTTTTGAGTTAATATGAAAAATTTTATGGATATTCAAATCAGCTCATGCCCCTTTTCATCTTAGAAAAGATATCAATCACGAAAATTAGCATAGATATATATTTTGGAAAAAATTTAAATAACGTTGATATGGATAGATTATTTGCTAGCAAACAATCTTCTCTATTAAATCAGAGTGTTCACTACTGTGATATTTTAATCTCAATCACGACAATACTTCAATAACAGTTTAAAATATAGATTCACTATAAGCTTAAAATAAAAATTTTGGAATTGATCATACATACAATGAATGAACCATAAAATACAAAAGTAATCATAACACTAGAAAATGAAAAAGCTTATCACTCTTGTTCACTATTCCTTCCTCTCTCATTTTTTCTGTGTTATTTTTAAAGTCTTGTAAAAATATGAATTACATGCAAAAAAATTAGCCCTTTGTAATCTCTACGCCATCAATCACATTAGTTTTATTAATGATAAGCAATAACATCTGTATAGCTCTAAGCTTAGAGAACAACACCAGATTAAAGTATCATTTTTATTTATTGTAAAAGAGGATGTAAAACTCCATTTTTCTCTTATCATTGTTAAGAAAAATTGAAAAATGAGCTTATTAATATTAAAAAAATAGAAAATAATTTTTTACAAAATAATATCTTATTTAATTACTGTTTAAAATAACCCATTTAAAATAATATAAATATATTATGTTTATATTGTATGTGTTTAAATTGTATATTTCTAATTAAATAATAATATTTATAATAACACTAAAATATTACATAATAAATATCTTTCTATTAAATAAAATCATAACATGAAATAATAAATTCACAATAAAATTAAGTATAATTCTCTTAGTTTACCAGTACAACAAATAAATATATTTAATTATGTTATTGAACTCAGTTGCATTACCATCGTTTTTGCCCGCTTTGCTTAGTGGATCCTTTTATTTCCAAGCAATTATTAACTGAATTTTGACTGCTCAGCATGCTGAAAAATCTCTATGTGATTGTTGTCTTGATAATTGCTATCATGTTGTTTGGCGAAGCTCTTAGCTTTCTATCGGGCAACTTAAAAGCTTTATTCTGTCAATTTTCTTATTGTTTAAGCAAAAACTCATCCACGTAATAATATATTGAATGTACCAACAAAATCCGCACGAATAACCACATTTTGCACATATAAAAATTACCCATCTTTGACAATTTTTTAGCATTATAAACGTAACAAAAATAAATTTTGCTCAGATGAGAAAACACTACTAATATTGTACACCATCTTACCATTGGCTTGTGTCATCAAGCAGCCATCTAAACTCAAACTAATCTAAAACCAAGAAATTTAATTCTCTGATTTTTATTGTAAATTCTTTGCTCATAGCTATAGAAATACAACTGATTTTATGCATGAATATGTCTAATAAAAATCCTCATGTGTAAATTTTACATGCCCTATACCACCAGCATAAATAACGATAATCTACGCTATAATAGAATTATTCACTCAATTTTTTATTTTTATAATCATGATGATTTTTATATCATCCCCCTAATCCATTAAATTTAATAATTGTTTTCTTATAGATTATGAAAGTCATGACTATAGAAAGAAAAGTGCTCGACAGAAGATATCCAATATTCCATTCGCCTTTACCAAGTAACAGGGATACAGGAAAAGAAGCAGAAAAAGCCATGGGAAGCATAAACAAAAGCCATTTTACAATGCTTGAGGGATAAATTCCTATTGGTACAAATGAAAGCTCGTAAATCATTTCATGAAAATATTCGACAGGCATCTTACGGCTAATAATAAATGTCACAAAATTAAACATCATGAAAAAACAAATATTGACGATAAAAACACAAAATATTGCAACAATAAAAGAGATCCATCTGAGCTTAAGATCATACATATCCGGTAATGATACGAACAAATAGGCACTAACATAAAGAACAAATAGCTTTATCAGATTAAGTGGTTTGCACCAACCAAACAACATCAACAACCAGATTGAAACAGGCTTTATCAAGTAGGGTTCAATTTTACCATCTGCTACTTTTTCAAAAAACGTTTCAATAGAATGAGTAAAAATATTCAAAAATATCCCAAGTAAAACAAAGACAACAAAGATAAAATGAATTTCATCTCTGCTATAGTTACCAATCTTTCCTGAAAAAGAAGATATTCTATCAATAAATATGAATTGAATAAAATAATAGCATAGAGAAAGAATAAACTCCCCAGCCAAATTCTTACCATAAACAATCTGTCGGCAGATATTCAGGCTGATAAAATGAAGGATTATTTTCATCTCAACCGCCCGCTCCATAATACATCTTCATTCCTTTATTCCAAGCAATATGAATTAAGCATAAAAGACACAAAATATAAGCAAAACTTCCGAAAAAAAACTGCTGAAACAACGCTAAATTTTGCGTCGCGAAAAACTCGGCAGGAGCTGATATCATGAAACGATAAGGATTAAATTGCATGAGCGGAATAAGCCACACCGGCCAAAAAGATGGTGGTAAAAGAACACCCCCAAGAAGCGCTGAACTGAGAATACTGAAAGAGAGTAATATATTGTACTCAATCACCCAAAAACTTAATAAGGCAATCCCGAAAGAGAGTAAAAAACAAAGCAATTGTGATAGAATAACAACCAGAAAAAAGAACAGAAAAGAGATGACCAATCCCAGAATATTTTCATAGGATAAAACAAGCTTTGCAACAAAAAGAGCCAATAACGGAATGCAATATAATACACTCTCTCCTAAAAAAGTAAAAAGTATTTGTGTCATATAACTAAAGGGTTTTGTGAGATAGACTTCTAATTGACCTTCCCTAACATGATGAGAAAAAAACTTAATCACATTATAACCATTATTTAAACGTCCTAAGACTAAAGCAAAAGCATAATAATACATCATATCATGAAAGCTAAAGCCATTTATGGTGTTTCCCATATCAGAGAAAAGTGCATTCCATAATAGAAGTTGAATAATAAATGGCGAAAGTGTCCCAATGACAATATCAGTAAAAAACATGGCTCTATCACTTAGAATAGAGAGTAATCCATTCCTTGCATAAAAAAACATGCCAAAACAATAATTAAATAAATTCTTTAAATTTAACACGGAGCATCTCCTCAAATGAGGGAGTGGACACAGAAAACGTACAGTTGAATTTAGTTGTCATTTCCCGTATGAAATGCGAATAATCTCCACGAGGTAACGAAATTTCCAATGAACATTCTTCATTGTTCAGTTTTTTATTTTTTAAAGGAGCGGACAATTTTAACGAAAGTTCATCCATTCTCTTTACAACAGCATAAAGCGCCTGCAAGTGTTCACAAAAAAATGTCACTTTCACCAAAGAAGGAAGCATATTTTTAAATGCATCAATATCACCGTAAAAGTGTTTGTTTCCTTTATGCAAGAGAAGAATATCATCAACGTAACCATCAATATCCCCCATATCATGACTTGTGATGATGTATCCCATCCCTCGCTCTCTTTTAAGTTTTGTAAGTAGCTCCCTAATTTCATGCTTAGAAGTAATATCAAGACCAATAGTTGGTTCATCTAGGAACAATAATTTAGGTCTAAAAGATAAATTAAATGCCAATTCACTTTTGACTCTCTCACCCAAACTCAGCATTCGCACTGGCTTGTCCATGATATGCGCAATACCAAGCAACTCTGCAATCTCTTTAAGGTCGCGGATAAAAGAGGTTCGTTCAATACCATATAAGGGTTGCACCATATCCAAACTGTAACGTAGAGGTAAATCCCACCATAAACAACTCTTATGACCAAAGACCACACCCAACTGTCTAAACAGATCTTTCTTGGTTTTATACGGATTAAATCCCAAGACTTTAACACTTCCCTTATCAACGAATTGTATACCAGCAAGTATTTTAATCAGTGTTGATTTACCTGCCCCGTTAGCTCCGAGGATAGCAAGAGATTGTCCTGAAAAAAGGGTAAAACTGATATCTTTCAGCACGTGATAATTCGTATATACTGGCTTAAAGAGAGAAAGCACTCTGTTTTTGAAAGAAGTTCCTCTGTCCATGCTACGGTATATTTTTGAGACGTTATTAACGTCAATCAATAATGATCCCATCAGTCACTCCTCATTTCAACTTATCCCCTCTTGGAATGTTCCCATAATCTTTGAATATCTGTTTTTTCACTGGAAAAAACGACCATGTTCTCCCCCTCCTAAAGAGCAATAAACGCACCTAAAGCTTTAATCTCCAATTTTTGGTATAGCATATTTCTTCAATCTGATGCATTCACTGAAATAAAGCATTAAGAATGCTAAAAGTTGTTTCTTCTTTTACGAAAGAAAATCTTTCGAACAAATTCAGATAAATAAAGTAAGTAGAAAAATAATTGATCATCGAAAGGAGAGCTTTGTTAATAAATCTTCATGGTGTAAGCAAAGGTACAAATAGTAAATCTATCATAAGTATATCAAATCACATTGATAACAAAACAAACCTCCTTAACAACAGGATTTTTTTGAGAGGCTACTTTTCCTCAGCATTACTATAAAATGCCTCCTTTATCTCCCATGAAAAATTAAAAAGCGCCTTTACACATTTCAGCAAATATCCTTCAGATTTTATCTCATTCATCTTCCTCAACAGACACGCCTCCCCAATATACAGCCCTACAGATAAATTCAAAGGAGCAGCTTCATCAACTCAGATTATTAAACGATACACCTTATCTAGAGATAATAATACAATCAATATGGATAAAGAACTGTAGAAAGAAAATTTATGATATTTCAAAATTCATCACTCAAAAACACCATTTTCTCATAGCGATTACTAAAGCTCTCTTCAAATGAAGCCCTATCCATCTCATCAAATTTATAGACAAAATTTTTACCAATCAAAAAGGATAAACGAAGCTTTTTTACTCTGTTTCAGCATCACTCTCATTAAAAGACAAAAGATTGAAACTTTGAACCATATGAGGTGGTAAAGGTGCAACAATGTCCAATATTCCTCCTGAAGGATGAGGAATACGAATACGACGTGCATGAAGATGAAGACGATTTTGAATTCCTCCTGGTAATGTCCAATTACTATCAGAAAAAAAATATTTTGAATCGCCAATGATAGGATGATCCATATGGGCAGCATGAACACGAAGCTGATGTGTTCTCCCTGTATAGGGTTCCATTTCAAGCCACGAAAGAGCCCGCCCTCGCGTATCTAAAACGCGATAGTAGGAAACCGCATGATGTGAATCTGGCTCCCCATGTTCACAAACACGCATTTTGTCACCTTGTGCAGTCATTTCCTTAACCATCCACGTTGAAATTTTATCCTGCTTTTTTTTAGGTACGCCCCGAACCAACGCCCAATAAGTCTTTTTTGTTTCTCGCGCTCTAAAAGCAGCTGTTAAGGACTGAGCAGCTCCCCTTGATCGCGCAACAATAAGCACACCCGACGTCTCACGATCAAGACGATGAACCAAACGCGGCTTTTCACCTTTTTTATTGCGCCATACCTCAAGCATACTGTCCATATGACGTGTTAAACCAGAGCCTCCTTGGACAGCCAATCCAGCAGGTTTGTTAAAAACAAATACCTTTGGATCTTCATAAAGCAGCATTTTTTTCAAAACGGTCCCATCATCCTGCCCATGAAGTGTTTTATCCGTTATTGAAAGATTTTCTTTGTCATTAATAGGGAGAGGTGGAATACGGACAGCCTGTCCCATACAAAGACGCGTATCGGCTTTAACACGTCCACCATCAACCCGTATCTGACCAGAACGCAACAGTTTTTGCAAGACTCCAAAACCAAGTCCTGGATAATGCACTTTAAACCAGCGATCTAAGCGCATTCCATCTTCATCTGCCTCAACTTTTTTTATTTCTACGCCTGCCATGAAAGTTCCCTTGCCTGATAATTTTATTGATCTATTTTTGCGCCTTTATAAGCACAAATATAAACACAAAAATTCATATTTTAGTTGGCTTTATCACACCATATTACAGTTAGTATCCAAAATTGCCTTTTCTTAACGTCCAAATTTTATTAGCTAAAAATTAAGCGTTATAAAAAAATCAATAGCCTTTACGCTTAACAGCGAATGGAGATAATTAACAGTGTCCTTATTCAAAACCTATGCACGTGTTCTCACTTACCTAAACAGAGAAAAAAATGCATCCCTTTTAATCTGTACCGCTAATGTTATGTTAGCGATTATCACCATTGCAGAACCTATTTTATTTGGACGGGTTATCGATTCTATTACAGAAAAAGCAGGTATCATCTCTACTCTTGCCATTTGGGTTTGTTTTGGACTTTCACATATTATCGCTTATGTCCTTGTTGCTCGCGGTGCAGACCGCTTAGCCCATAAACGTCGCTTAACGGTTTTAACAGAATCTTTCGAACGTATCATTGCCATGCCGTTAATTTGGCATCAACAACGCGGAACGTCTAACGCACTCCATACACTTTTGCGCGCTATAGATTCCATGTCAACCATATGGCTTGATTTTATGCGACAACATCTCTCAACGCTTGTCGCCTTATTGGTTCTCATCCCCATAGCCTTTAATATGAATTGGCGCCTTTCAATAGTCTTGGTTGTGCTTGCCATCATCTATGTATTAATTGCACGTTTAGTGATGCGAAAAACAAAAGACGGACAAGCCGCTGTAGAATGCTATCATCATAACCTTTTTAAACACGTCAGTGATTCAATCTCTAATGTTTCCATTGTACAAAGTTATAACCGAATAAAAGAAGAAACTTTCATACTGCACCAACATACAAATGCTCTGCTTAAAGCACAAAACCCTGTTCTCAATTGGTGGGCGCTCGCCAGTGGCTTAAATCGAATGGCTTCAACGATTTCAATCGTTTGTGTTCTTCTCCTTGGAGCTTTTTTTGTTGCAAAAAGTCAATTACGAGTAGGTGACGTCGTTGCTTTTGTTGGATTTGCACAACTCATGATTAGCCGCCTAGACCAAATGAGCAATTTTATTAATTGTGCAATATCCTCACAAGCAAAACTGCAAGAGTTTTTTGAAATGGAAGACTCAACCTTTCATATCAACGAACCGCAGAATCTTCCCTCCCTCCAAAATGTTAAAGGCACCATACAATTTCATCACGTGACCTATAAATTTCCAAATTCTTCTCAAGGTGTTTTTGATATTTCTTTTGAGGTTAAAGCAGGACAAACTGTTGCGATTGTAGGACCAACAGGAGCTGGAAAAACAACGTTGATCAATCTGTTGCAGCGCGTATACGACCCTACCTTTGGGCATATCTCCATTGATGGAATAAATATATGCTCGATCAATCGCGAATCTTTACGCAAATCTCTAGCAACAGTATTTCAAGACTCAGGTCTTTTCAACCGTACTATTCATGACAATATTTCAATAGGAAAAGCGAGCGCAACGAATGAAGAACTTTATGAAGCAGCAAAAATAGCAGAAGCTCACGATTTTATTCTAAAAAAAGCTGATTATTATAACACAATGGTGGGCGAACGAGGATCTCAATTATCAGGTGGAGAAAAACAGCGACTAGCAATTGCACGCGCTGTTTTAAAAAATGCCCCTATTCTCATTCTAGATGAAGCAACAAGCGCTCTTGATGTTGAAACAGAAGCACGTGTCAAAAATGCCCTTGATTGCATAAGCCATAATCGTACCACTTTCATTATAGCACATCGCCTCTCAACAGTACGCAATGCTGATGTAGTACTCTTTCTAGAACATGGTCATTTAATTGAAAAAGGAAGCTTTCAAGAATTAATCGAGAGAGGCGGCCGTTTCTCTCAATTCTTAAAAGCCAGTGGTTTAACAATCAAATCACCAGAAAGAGAAGGAGAAAATGAAAACGTCATCCTCTTACATGAAGCCATAGCATCATAAAATTGATACTCTTCACAAATCTCATGTAAGAAATACCTCTTCAATACACAAAAAATACTTTATTGATACAAATAAAAAGGTTACTAAGAATATCACAATCCATTTTTGATGCGAGATCTTTGAAAAAAGATTAAAACAAAATTTCGCACTTTTTCTACTGTTGAAATTTTACTCGATTGGAACAAAATTATTGCCTATATCTTTGCATATTAATGAGTATACAATCGAATTTAAGGAAAATGCAAAGGTAAAAAAGCTTCCAATTTTACCATCTTCTTTTAACTCAGCTTTACAACTTTCAAAACTATCTAAAACAGTGTTTTTTTAATAATGGATATGACATATTGCTTCACACTTTTGTTTATCATGTTTTTTGTAGAAGCCCCCCTCGCCAAGAACAAAATGTCATTGTGTTGTACATTCATCACGTGCTTTTTTAAGAAATATTTCTCAATACTCCTAAGCCTATTTTTCACAACAATTCTTGTGAATGATTTTGATTGATTCAATATACATAGATTTAAAATGAGAAAATCCTACGAATATTTGGAGCTCTTACTCAAGATATAAAAAATAAATTATCATTATAAATCAATGTATTGAGTAAATAGCATCATAATAAATCAGACATTAATATACCTCTTTAAATTTATGCGATATTCCTTTTTATAAAATAGGATAGAGATGTTTCTTTAAAAAAATCTGTAAGAGCCGCACAATGACTGCTCTTCTTCGTAAAAATATACTACAAAGCAAAGTGTAAAATGCTGCATAATCTTTCTTATTTTGAAAGGTAACTCCCAAAATTCTTGAAAAACATAAAATCAAATGAAACAATGATGATAAAGATAAACACTGTTTTTATCTCTAACGATTTTGTACAAGCCCCCATTACGCTATATCTGGATTTCAGCAAGACATCGGACAGATACTCGTGATACTTATACACCAATCCAACATAAAAATGTAAAAAACACCGATGAGAAAAGATTTTGCTTTTTAAATTTTTTCAAGAAAATCTTTTAGTGCTGCAAATGCCTCACCAGCCTTGTTACCCTCAGGACCACCAGCCTGCGCCATATCAGGACGACCACCACCACCTCGACCACCAAGCACAACTGAAAGAATACGAACGAGATCAACAGCATTCAACTTATCCGTTAAATCATCCGTAACGCCAACAACAGCACTGCCTTTTCCATCCTCCGAAACACTAATAAAAGCAACCACTCCAGACTCAATTTGTTTTTTTCCAGAATCGACGAATGCCTTAAGATCCCGTGGTAAAATATTTTTGACAATGCGTCCGAGAAAAGAAAGCCCATTAATGATTGTAATATCATCTTGACTACTTTCTGTTATACCACCACTCAACACCATTTTTTTGCGTACATCATTCAACTCTTTTTCAAGTTTACGACGATCATCAAGCAAAATTCGCACCCGTTCTTCTAAACCAGAAGAAGACGTTTTTAAAAGATCAGCGATCTCATGAATACGCTCATCTTGGCGACAAAGATAAAAACGTGCTTCTTGGCCAGTTAAGGCTTCAATACGACGCACCCCTGCTGAAACAGAACTTTCAGAAACAATATGGATCAAACCAATATCGCCTGTTCGCTCCACATGTGTGCCCCCACAAAGCTCTATTGACCAATGCTTTTTTAATCCCTCTTGGTGACACTGTTTCCCCATAGAAACAACGCGAACTTCATCACCATATTTTTCACCAAATAATGCCATGGCTCCTTTAGAAATGGCTTCATCCACGTCCATGAGATGCGTTACGACCTTACTATTTTGCAAAACAATCTCATTGGCTAAATCTTCTATTTTTTTCAATTCTTCCAAAGAAACAGATTTTGGATGAGAAAAATCAAAACGTAACCGATCTGGCGATACAAGAGAGCCCTTTTGAGTAACATGGTCCCCCAATATTTGTCGTAAAGCCTCGTGTAATAAATGGGTAGCAGAATGATTTGCACGAATTTTTTTACGACGAATACCATCAACGGTTAATTCTACACAATCAGACCTCGATGCCTGACCAGATTTTACTTCTCCAATATGGATAAAAACACCATCACCCTTTTTCTGAGTATCATACACCTCAAAAACAAAATCTTCACCAGAAATGATACCGCTATCACCAATTTGCCCGCCAGATTCACCATAAAAAGGAGTCTGATTTACCACAAGAATGGCTTTTTGCCCCGAAGAAATATGATCAACAATTTTACCATCACACACAAGAGCTGTAAGAATGCCTTCAGCTTTTTCTGTTTCATAACCTAAAAATTCTGTCGCCCCTACCTTATCACGAACAGAAAACCAAATTGTCTCCGTTATAGCTTCACCAGAACCAGACCAATGAGCACGCGCTTCCTCTTTTTGGTGTTCCATCGCTTTATCAAAAGCATCAACATCAACAGATATTCCGCGACGCCGAAGCATATCTTGCGTCAAATCAAGCGGAAAACCATAGGTATCATAAAGCTTGAAAGCAACTTCACCATTTAAATGATCTCCCTCTTTAAGAAGACTACTCGCCTCATTTAACAAACCAAGTCCTCGTTCAAGTGTTTTACGAAAGCGTATTTCTTCTAACTTCAAAATTTCTGAAATCAAAGACTCAGCACGCACTAATTCAGGATAGGCTTGTCCCATTTCGCGAATTAAAGCAGGCAAAAGCCGCCACATTAAAGGCTCTTTAGCACCAAGAAGATGGGCATGACGCATAGCACGACGCATAATGCGACGTAAAACATATCCTCTTCCTTCGTTGGAAGGAAGAACACCATCAGCAATCAAAAATGCGCACGAGCGAAGATGATCAGCAATAACACGATGGCTGGCAATAAAATCACCCTTTGCCTCAATCCCTGTAATTTCTTCTGAAGCAGCAATTAATGCACGAAAAAGATCAATGTCATAATTATCATGAACACCCTGTAAAACAGCAGCAATACGCTCTAACCCCATGCCTGTATCAATAGAAGGATGAGGTAAATCAACACGTTCTTCCTTGGAAATCTGCTCATACTGCATAAAAACAAGATTCCAAATCTCAATAAAGCGATCCCCATCTTCATGAGCACTTCCAGGAGGACCGCCCCATATTTCATCACCATGATCATAAAAAATCTCTGAACAAGGACCGCAGGGTCCTGTATCTCCCATCGCCCAAAAATTATCAGCCGTCGCAATACGGACAATTTTTTCATCTGGAAGACCTGAAATTTTACGCCACAGTTCAGCAGCAACATCATCACTCTGATAAACTGTCACCAACAGTTTATCTTTTGGCAGGCAAAATTCTTTTGTTAAAAGGTTCCATGACAAAAAAATGGCTTCTTCTTTGAAATAATCACCGAAAGAAAAATTACCCAGCATTTCAAAAAATGTATGATGGCGTGCCGTATAACCAACATTATCAAGATCATTATGCTTTCCACCCGCACGAACACATTTTTGTGCCGTTGTTGCCTGCTTATAAGGGGGCTTTTCAAGTCCAGTAAAAACATTTTTAAACTGCACCATTCCTGCATTTGTAAACATAAGTGTAGGATCATTACGTGGAACAAGTGAGCTAGAAGAAAGAACTTTATGCCCATTACGATGAAAATAATCCAAAAATGTTGACCGAATGTTATTAACACTATTCATATCGACACCTGCTCAATACAGTACAAAACCATAAAAGAAAAATCCCCCTCATTAAATATCCTCTTTGCCACGCATGGAGTCAATTTAATCAAAGAATGGAATATTTGTTCAAAAAAATTGAGAAAAAATGACTGTATATTTAAAAACTCAAACAAATAAAAACAGAAAAAATCTTAAATGAAAAAAATTATAGATGAAAAAACGCTCCATCAAATGGCTTCATCGCTCTCTGTATTTTCTGAACCTGCATTTTCTAACAATTCAATGGCAATCAAACCAGCATTTTGGCGCAAAGCTGCTTCAATTTCTGTAGCAACTTCCGCATGTTCACGTAAAAACTGCTTTGCATTTTCACGCCCCTGTCCTAAACGCTGAGAATTATAAGAAAACCATGCACCAGATTTTTCCACAATACCAACCTTAACACCCAAATCAATCAATTCACCTACTTTAGAAATGCCTTCACCATAAATAATATCAAACTCAACCTGTTTGAACGGAGGTGCCAATTTATTTTTCACCACTTTAACACGCGTCTGATTACCAACGATTGCATCCCTATCTTTAATAGACCCAATGCGACGAATATCCAAACGAACAGAAGCATAAAACTTTAAAGCGTTTCCCCCTGTTGTTGTTTCAGGCGAACCAAACATCACCCCAATTTTCATGCGAATTTGATTAATAAAAACAACCATACAATTAGAGCGAAAAATCGCTGCTGTTAATTTTCGCAATGCTTTACTCATCAATCGCGCTTGCAATCCAGGCAAAGCATCCCCCATTTCACCATCGATTTCCGCACGCGGTGTTAAAGCTGCAACAGAATCCACAACAAGCACATCAACTGCACCAGAACGAACCAACGTCTCTGTAATTTCCAATGCCTGTTCACCAGTATCTGGTTGAGAAATGAACAAATTTTCTAAATCAACACCAAGCTTACGCGCATAAATAGGATCAAGTGCATGCTCTGCATCAATAAAAGCACAAATCCCACCACTTTTCTGTGCCTCAGCAATAGCATGGAGAGCCAATGTTGTTTTCCCAGAACTTTCTGGTCCATAAATCTCAACAATGCGCCCCTTGGGTAATCCACCAATCCCTAAAGCAATATCCAAGGATAATGACCCTGTTGGAACTGTTTCAATTTCAACAACCTGCTCTTTTTGCCCAAGACGCATAATCGAGCCTTTACCAAAAGAACGTTCAATTTGTGAGAGAGCAGCATCGAGAGCTTTTGTTTTATCCACGACTATATCCTTGACCGATTCATAAATAATCTAACACTTAAATTTTACACTGTACTTTTAATTTAACTAAAGTCTTGAGTTTAGATTTTCACAGACTATTTGCATTCCTATCCCCACCTTATGTCCATAACATATCATGAGCATCACAATAAAGAATTGGCATTGCTTATCTTATGACACAAAAAATAAATTCTAATAAAACAATACTTCCTAAGAGAGCAAGTTAACACATTTATATCTCTCTAGAAAAGGAACAATTTAAATTTCAACACAATGTTCTATAGCCCTTCTGCTTATCCCTTTGATTAAATACTTGAGAGACTAGAATTCTCCCGCTATTGATCACATAAAAACGCATCACCAATTAAAATCACACCATATTGCATCGAAGATGCAAAACGCCATTGTGTTGCATATTCATACACTTAATTTAAGAAACACCTCTCAAAACTTCCAAGCTCACTTCGTGACAACACCTATGAATGTGGTATACTGTAAGACTTTTTGACGCCACCATCTTTACACTATAGAAGGAGAAAGCTGGCACCATTACACTATTTATCATCCCCTAAGGTTGCGACAGCTCTCGGCATTTGAGACGATTCATAAGAGGAATTTTTAGTCCTTTCTTGTACGGTTTTTATCACACGCTAATCCTGCTTGTAACATGCAACCGAATAACCTGATTGCTTCAACAAATAACGGACTTGGGATGAGAGAAATTTACGGTATTTGAAACTTTTATTCAACTTACGAAACAGTCAATTATCATTATAAGTCAATATATTATTTAATAAAAACCAAAAAAAATAAAGCAGCTTAAAAGTTGAATGACATATTTAAATTTGAAAAAATATGCAATTATGAAGATATCATAAAAAAATCTCTACAAGCAATGCAATAAATGTTTAAAATATAAACTAAATTTCTCATATAATAACATAAGAGATAAAAAATAAATCTGAGATTAATAAAAAACATATTTCAACTCAAATTTTATTTTGATCTTTACGTTTTTTGCGCAACTGTTGCCACCACTCAAGACGTTTCACAATTTCACGCTCAAAACCACGCTCAACTGGTTTATAATAACTCTGACGCCCAAGTTTTTCGGGAAAATATTCTTGTCCTGAAAAAGCGTCTGGTTCATCATGGTCATAACAATAACCACTTCCATACCCTTCTTCTTTCATAAATTTCGTAGGAGCATTAAGAATATGCTTAGGGGGTGATAAAGAGCCATTTTTGCGCGCACAACGCAGTGCTGCTTTATACGCAAGATATGCTGCATTTGACTTTGGCGCAGTTGCAACATAAAGACATGCTTGCGCCAAAGCCAATTCTCCTTCTGGTGATCCTAAATAATCATAGGCATCTTTTGCTGCATTACAAATGATAAGAGCTTGAGGATCCGCCAAACCAACATCTTCAACAGCCATACGAACCAACCTTCGCCCAATATAGAGAGGATCTTCACCAGCATCCAACATACGTGCCAAATAATAAAGCGCAGCATCAGGATCAGATCCACGAACGGATTTATGCAACGCTGAAATGAGATTATAATGCCCATCTCGTCCTTTATCATAAATGGGCGCACGACGCTGAATAATTTTTTGCAAAGCAACAACATCAAGAACCTCTCCCAATGGTGCAATAGACCAAACTTCCTCTGCCAATGTTAACGCAACCCGCGCATCACCATCAGACATCTCTATCAAAGCGTCTCTGGCATCATTATCCAAGGGTAGACATGTTCCCTCAACTTCTTCAGCACGCCTCAAAAGCAGGTTCAAACTTTCATGATCATGAGAAAGAAATGTTAAAACACGTGCACGCGAAAGAAGGGCAGCATTCAGTTCAAAAGAAGGATTTTCGGTTGTTGCGCCTATAAGTACCACAGTACCCTCTTCCATCACAGAAAGAAAACTATCCTGCTGAGCACGATTAAACCGATGAATTTCATCAACAAAAAGAAGTGTTTTATCCCCAGATATAAAACGCCTCTGCGCAACTTCAAAAATCTTTTTAAGTTCAGAAACTCCGGTAAAAATAGCAGAAACCTGCTCAAACGCGAAATTTGTTTCAAGGGCTAACAAACGTGCAACAGTCGTTTTTCCCGTCCCTGGAGGTCCCCAAAAAATCATCGATCCAATTGAGCCAGTTTCCGCCATACGTGAAAGCAAACCATCCTCTCCAATCAAATGCTTTTGTCCCACAACATCATTGAGAGAACAAGGGCGCATTCTTTCTGCAAGTGGCTGATTTTTATTAACTTGAAAATCAAACGACGAAGTAAAAAAATCTTTCTTCAAAAAAAACCTCAACGAATAAATTGGCGAATATACATACCATCACGTTCATATTCCAATTGCCACATATTTGAGCGACCTTGCATAAGAACCTTTTTCAATTGATGAACTGTTTGAATTTTATGGCCATTTACAACACGTAGAATATCTCCTGACTGAAAAATTCCAGCTGCATTGCTCATTTCCTCAAGATTGGTAATCACAACCCCTTTTGCAGATATAGGAAGATGAAAACGTCGACTATTTTGAGGTGTTAAATCTAACACCTCAGCACCAGCAAGAGGACTGTCACCCGTAATTTTTTCAGATTTTAAAAATGCAGTTTCTGATATCGATGAAACTGTTATTTGTGTTTTTAAAATTTTTCCACTTCGTAAATATTCCAAGGCAAGACTATGCTCAACGTCAGCTGTCATCAAACGATACCCAAGACTATCTGGACTGTCAACGCGTACCCCCTGCACACTCAAAATAACATCACCTACTTTCAATCCAGCTTTTTCAGCAGGACTATCTTTGATAACTTCAATAATCAGAGCACCATAGGGACGTTCTAAACCTAAACCACCAGCAATATCAGGTGTAACATTTTGAAAAGAAGCACCAATATAAGGCGGCACAAAATATTTTCCACCGCGTTTAACAGTATCAAGCATCACTTTTACAAGATTAACTGGAATAGCAAAACCAATCCCTACAGAACCACCCGAACGCGAATAAATAGCCGTATTAATTCCGATTAACTGACCTTTCATATCAATTAAAGCGCCACCAGAATTCCCTGGATTAATGGCTGCGTCTGTTTGAATAAAAAAGTCAAAATCAGAAATCCCAACACGTGTACGCGCTTGCGCTGAAACAATACCACTTGTAACTGTTTGACCAACACCAAAAGGATTACCAATAGCAAGAACAAGATCACCAACTTCAACAGCATCAGAATTTCCCAAAGAAAGAACTGGAAATTGAGCATCTTTTTCCTTAACTTCAAGAATTGCAATATCAGTCGCTTCATCTTTGAGCACGACCTTACTCTCAAACTCCCGCCCATCAGAAAAAGCCACTTTAATTTCGCTTGCATCTTTAATGACGTGGTAATTTGTAACGATCAAACCACGTGCATCAACAATCACCCCTGACCCTAATGACGATTGCTTACGAACAGGAAATTTATTTTGAAAACGACCAAAAAATTGCTCAAAAAATGGATCGCCTTCAAAAGGTGATCGTGCTCTAATTTGTCGAGCTGCATAAATATTTACAACAGATGGAACTGTCTTTTTAACTAAAGGAGCAAATGAAAGGGTGATTTCTGTTTGTGTTTGAGGGATATGAGCATATACATGATCAAATGATATCTGCATCATAATTGCAAAAAAAATCCGCACCCAAAAAGAATACCTCATAATCCACTCCTTTAAAATCAGCACATTCTGTTGAAGATTAATAGAATAAAAAAACACATCCCCGCAAATTAAGGACCTCTATTAATATTTCATAATAGAGAATAAAAACAACCTATTTGAACAATAAATATTATAAAAATAAAATAATTCAATATTCTATAATTTTCTCTCTGCACCTATTTCTCAACTAAAACAAACTTAAAAATGCTCACAAAAAAACCGCCCAAGACAAGGCGGCCTTTAAAAATTCAACAGAATAAAAAAACTTTACGAAGAAGTTTCCTTTTCATTCTCAGAAGCCTCCATACGAATGCGATCCCCAGCCCCTTTCGCTTCGACATCACGATCAACAAATTCTATAACAGCCATGGGCGCATTATCACCGGTACGAAACCCCGCTTTCATAATACGTAAATACCCACCGTTGCGTGATGCATAACGTGGCGCAAGCGTATCAAATAATTTTGCAACTTTTCCTGCATCACGAAGTGCTGCAATTGCTTGCCGACGCGCATGCAAACCACCACGCTTACCAAGAGTAACGAGTTTTTCAACAATAGGACGAATTTCTTTAGCCTTTGGAAGCGTTGTCACAATCTGCTCATGCTCGATCAACGAAGTTGCCATATTTGCAAACATCGCTTTACGGTGACTGGCAGTACGGTTCAACTTGCGTCCTGACTTACTATGGCGCATAAGCCCTCTCCTTAAATTCTAATTCTAATATTGATCTTCATAACGTTTTGCAAGATCATCAATGTTTTCAGGCGGCCACGCAGGAATTTCCATCCCAAGATGTAAACCCATACACGCCAAAACTTCTTTAATCTCATTCAACGATTTGCGACCAAAGTTCGGTGTCCGAAGCATTTCAGATTCTGTTTTTTGAATCAGATCACCAATATAGACAATATTATCATTCTTAAGACAATTTGCCGAACGAACTGAAAGTTCTAATTCATCCACTTTTTTGAGAAGTGCAGGATTAAAAGAAAGCTCAGAATCAACCTCTTCAACAGGCTCCTTCTGTGGTTCTTCAAAGTTAATAAATAACGATAATTGATCCTGAAGAATGCGTGCTGCAAAAGCAACAGCATCCTCACCATTAACAGCACCGTTTGTTTCAATCGTGAGCGTTAATTTATCATAATCGAGAACTTGACCTTCACGTGTATTTTCTACTTTATAAGATACCCTACGGATCGGTGAATAAAGACTATCAATTGGAATAAGCCCTATACGCGCATCATCAGCACAATTACGATCAGATGGAACATACCCCTTTCCTGTGTTGACAACAAATTCCATGCGAATTTCAGCATCTTCATCAAGAGTACAAATAACATGATCTGGATTTAGAATTTCCATATCCCCAACTGTACTGATATCTCCCGCTTTCACGACACCAGGCCCCTCTTTATAAACAACGACACGTTTAGGCCCTTCTTCTTCCATACGAAGCGCAATTTCTTTTATATTCAGAATAATATCCGTAACATCCTCACGCACACCTGGAATCGATGAAAACTCATGCAAGACACCGTCAATCTGCACAGCAGTAATAGCAGCACCACGAAGCGAAGATAACAACACGCGACGAAGCGCATTTCCTAACGTTAAACCAAAACCACGCTCAAGAGGTTCAGCAATCACACTTATAATATTTGGATTATCATGTGCACATGACTCAACCTTATTGGGTTTAATAAGTTCCTGCCAGTTTTTCTGGATCATATTTTTATTCCCGTTCTTTAGTTCCGTTACCATTCAATCGTAACGACCAATGTGAACATCAGAGAAATCTCCGACAACAAAAAACAACACCCAATTAAACACGCCGCCTTTTCCGCGGACGACATCCATTATGAGGAATTGGTGTTACATCGCGAATAGAAGTAATGACAAAACCAACAGATTGCAATGCACGTAGAGCAGATTCACGCCCTGATCCAGGTCCACAAACTTCAACTTCCAAAGAACGCATACCATGCTCTTGCGCTTTTCTTGCACAATCCTCCGCAGCAACTTGAGCAGCAAAAGGTGTCGATTTACGCGCACCTTTAAACCCCTGAGCTCCCGCAGATGACCAAGCAATTGCATTACCCTGAGCATCAGTAATAGTAATCATTGTATTATTAAATGTTGAATTAATATGCACAACACCCGATGAAATATTTTTACGTTCGCGACGACGAACACGTGTGGCTTCCTTGGCCATAATTTCCCTTTCAACGATCTCATCACTGCCGTAACATCAGCAGCTCCACCTTTTTTCCTTGCCAAACAAATCAAACAAGAAAAAGAATATATAAAAACCTTCCACAAAGGCCCTTATTTCTTCTTACCGGCAATTGCCTTAGCAGGCCCCTTACGCGTACGAGCATTCGTATGCGTACGCTGTCCTCGGACAGGCAAAGATCGACGATGCCGCAATCCACGATAACAACCAAGGTCCATCAAACGCTTAACATTCATAGCCACTTCACGACGAAGATCACCTTCAACTTGATAGCCCTGATCTATCGCCTCACGAATCTGCAGCACCTCAGCATCTGAAAGCTCATGCACACGACGCCCCAAAGGAATGCCAACTCTTTCAATAATTTCTTGAGCAAATTTTGGTCCAATCCCGTGGATATATTGAAGCGCAATAATTACACGCTTATTTGTCGGGATATTGACGCCAGCGATACGAGCCACGCCTACTCTCCTTAGTTATGTTGACAAATTGTTATAAAATACCTGATATACCTTACAGAAAAAAATAGACTCAGAAAAAAATTCTTCCGAATCCTATTATTTCACTAAAATAAATTAGATTCACTTTTGATAGATTTCATCTCAAAAGTCAACTCTTTTCATTTATTTCTAAAAAAAATCTCATGAAAGAAACCCTCTAATCATACGTGTCACTTCAGCAACACCAATCATTCCATCAATAACCTTCAACATTCCCCTCTCTGAATAAAATTTTGATAAGGGAGCCGTTTTTTCACGATATTCTACTAATCTTTTTGCAAAAGCAACAGGATTGTCATCTAAACGAACCTGTCCACCAACCGCTATTGTTTCCTCAACGCGCTTCTTCATACGTTCAATCAACACGTCTTCATCAACACACAACTCAACAACAGCATTAAGCTGCATATTTTTTGAATCGAGTATCTGTTGCAACGCTTCTGCTTGCCCCACAGTTCGCGGATATCCATCCAAAACAAAACCGTTTACACAATCAGCTCCATCAATCCGATCTGATACGATTTGATTAACAATACTATCAGGAACCAAAGCACCAGAACTTATAATAGCTTTAGCTTTTTTACCAGTATCCGTTTCTTTGGCAATCACCTCACGCAACATATCCCCTGTTGATAAATGAGGAATGTTGTATTCCTCAGTCAACATTTTTGCTTGTGTTCCTTTCCCCGCTCCAGGAGGACCTAAAAGAATAACCCTCATCGATTCCTTCTACCTCCACGAAGTTTTGATTTTTTTATCAACCCTTCATATTGGTGAGCAACAAGGTATCCCTGAATTTGAGCAACTGTATCAAGTGTGACAGTAACAACAATCAACAAGGACGTCCCCCCAAGATAAAAAGGTACCTGTAATGCAGATATCATAAATTCAGGCAACAAACAAACCAAGATGATATAAAGTGCCCCCACAACAGTAATACGTGTCAAAACGTAATCAATATATTGGGCTGTGCGTTCACCTGGACGAATCCCTGGAATAAAACCAGAATGTTTTTTCAACTGATCTGCAGTATCACTTGGATTAAACACTATCGCCGTATAAAAAAAGCAGAAAAACGCCATTAAAAATGCATAAACGATCATATAAAGTGGCTGTCCATGACCAAGAGAATAAGAAATAGCCTGAACCCATTGTGGCATTTTATCAGAAAAGTTATTAATAGTAGCTGGTAATAACAATAAAGATGAAGCAAAAATAGGTGGAATAACACCAGCAGTATTCAACTTTAAAGGAAGATGCGACATATCGCCTTGAAACATTTGATTACCAACCTGACGCTTCGGGTACTGAATAAGAATTCGCCGTTGCGCACGCTCTATAAAAACAATAAGTCCGATAACCAAAATAGCAATAAGGACGATCCCTATTAAAAGAAAAGTTGATAAATCAGCTTGGCTATGAGCTGTTAAAAGCTGAGCAAAAGTAGAAGGAAAGTTAGCTACAATTCCTGTAAAAATGATGAGAGAAACCCCATTACCAACACCGCGTGACGTAATTTGCTCGCCAAGCCACATGAGAAACATTGTCCCACCAACAAGTGTAATAACAGAAGAGATACGAAACATCAGACCTGGTTCTAAAACAATTTGAAGCCCTGTCCCTATACCGCTTTCAAGCGCAACCGCGATACCGAAAGCTTGTAGAATTGCCAATACAACTGTTACATAACGCGTATACTGATTAATAACCTTACGACCTAATTCCCCTTCTTTTTTAAGAGTCTCCAAAGAAGGAATAATAGATGTTAACAACTGTACAATAATAGATGCTGAGATATAAGGCATGATACCCAGCGCAAAAATCGCCATACGCCCAACAGCACCTCCTGCAAACATATTAAAGAGTCCTAATACACCTGATGCATGATGTTCAAAGGTCTGCCGTAAAGCATCAATATTAATACCTGGAAGAGAGATATAAGTGCCAAAACGATAGACAAGAAGTGCCGCCAGAGTAAACCAGATGCGTTTCTTTAATTCAGTTGCACGCGAAAAGGTACCGAAGTTTATATTGGAAGCAAATTGCTCTGCTGCTGATGCCATAAAACGTCTCCACTTCACACTCCAGTTCTTTAAATCACAGAAGTATAACCCTAAAACTCATATCTTTATACAAGAATAAATGCGGAACTTAAAAAATTCCACACAAAACATTTTGCAGAATATATATAACCCTTCTTCAGATCTCTACTCATATCAAAAAAATTATTGATCAACATCAGGAAAAATAATCTGACCACCCACTTTTTCAACTTTAACACGAGTAGCTTCTGAAGCTCCAGAAACATGAAAGATAATCTTAGCTTTCAAATCACCATCAGAAAGAAGACGAACCCCGTCCTTTTTACGACGAATAATACCAGCCTCTTTCAAAGCAATCATATCAACAGGCTTTTCAATATCCAACTTTCCTGCATCAACGGCTGACTGAATACGTCCCAAAGAAACTTCATTATAGGTTTTGGCGAAGAAATTCTTAAATCCACGTTTCGGTAAACGACGATAGATAGGCATTTGCCCACCTTCAAAACCATTAAGGGAAACACCAGAACGTGACCTTTGTCCTTTGACACCGCGACCACCAGTCTTACCAATACCCGAGCCAATACCTCGTCCAACACGCTTACGATTTTTTGTTGCGCCTTCGCAATCACGCAATTCATTGAGTTTCATATCTAATACTCCTGCAACCCTTAATCTTCATCTATAACGCGAACAAGATGCCGAACCTGAGCAATCATACCCCGTACACAAAGTGTATCTTCTAAAACACGCCGCCGACGCATCTTATTTAATCCAAGCCCTTTTAAGGTTGCACGCTGAATCTGTGATTTTCGAATAGGGCTTCCAATTTGCTCTACCATCACAGTTTTACCACTCTGAGATTTTTTTTGAACCATTTCCTAATTCCTTTTCTGATAATCTCAGAAACTACCCTTCTACATCAACTAAATGGCGACGACGCGCCTGCAAAGTTGAGTATTTTATACCACGCTGAGCAGCAATATCTCGAGGATGCATTTGATGTTTCAATGCATCAAATGTTGCACGAACCATGTTATAAGGGTTCGAAGATCCTAATGATTTTGCAACAACATCCTGCATACCAAGAGCTTCAAAAATAGCCCGCATCGGCCCTCCAGCAATAATCCCAGTACCCGCAGAAGCTGAACGCAATAAAACACGCCCCGCTCCGTGACGACCTTCAAGATCATGATGCAATGTGCGTCCAGACCGAAGCGGAACATAAATCATCCCACGCTTTGCAGATTCCGTTGCTTTACGAACAGCTTCCGGAACTTCACGAGCTTTACCATGACCAAAACCCACACGCCCTTTTTGATCCCCAACAACAACAAGAGCGGCAAAACCAAAACGCCGACCACCCTTTACAACTTTAGCAACACGATTTATATGAACAAGCCTATCGACAAATTCATTATCGCGTTCTTCTCTCTCACCACGTTCTTTTTGTGCCATTCCTCATTCCTTTTTCTTTTCCGGAAGCACGATAATAAAGCTCCTCATCAAACCAGAAGAACCTAAACGAAACACTCTAAACTCTCCTTACACATTCATAAAGAGGAAAATTTAGAAATTCAAACCACCTTCACGAGCAGCTTCAGCCAAAGCCTTGACACGACCATGGTACACATAGGCTCCACGATCAAAAACCACGTCACTTACACCAACTTGCTTCGCACGCTCAGCAATTAACTTACCAATAGCGAAAGCGGCTTCTTTATTAGCACCACTCTTTAACGATTTTTTCAAATCACTTTCAAGAGTAGAGGCTGAAACAAGTGTACATCCCCGCAAGTCATCGATAACTTGAGCATAAATGTTCTGATTTGAACGATAAACACTAAGCCGAGGACGATCATGAGAAACCATTTTAATTCTACGACGAACACGCCTCGCACGACGTTGGATAATGTCCTTAGATGAAACCATAATACAAAATCCTTATTTCTTTTTACCTTCTTTACGGAAGATACGTTCATCTGCATGCTTAACACCTTTACCTTTATAAGGCTCAGGCCTACGATACTCACGAATCTCCGCTGCAACTTGTCCAACTTGCTGTTTATCAATTCCAGAAACAACAATTTCCGTTGGCTTAGGAACAGTCACAGTCACACCCGACGGAACTTTATAAACCACATCATGTGAGAAGCCCAGAGATAGTTGGACATCCTTACCCTGCAAAGCAGCACGATAACCAACCCCATTAATCTCCAATCTCTTTTCAAAACCATCTTTCACACCACAAAAAATGTTCTCAATCATTGAGCGCGACATACCCCATTTAGAACGCGCGTCTTTTGACTGATCCCGCGGCATAACTGATATGATATTTTCCTCAAGTTTGACCAAGACTTCATCATTGACGACGTAACTCAGCTCACCTTTTGGACCTTTTGCCTTAACCAGCTGACCTTCAACAGTAGCAGTAACTCCAGAAGGAATTGAAATGGGTTTCTTTCCAATACGAGACATTGTTCTAACCTACTTTTTCTTCCGTTTTCTTGACATAACTTAGAAAACACGACAAAGGAGTTCTCCACCAACATTCTGTTCACGCGCTTCATGATCCGCCATAACGCCTTTAGGAGTCGATAAAATCGAAATACCTAAACCATTTGCCACCTGCGGAAGCGACTTAGCGGAAACATACACACGACGACCTGGCTTTGACACACGTGAAATCTCACGAATAGCAGCCAACCCTTCAAAATACTTCAACTCGATTTCAATTTCAGCTTTTCCATAACCTAAATCAACGCGATTATATCCCCGAATATAACCTTCTGACTGCAAAACATCAAGAACGTGTGCACGAAGCTTCGAAGCCGGAGTAACCACTTTGCCTTTTTTACGACCAAGTGCATTACGAATACGTGTTAACATATCACCAAGAGGATCTGACATAGACATTGAATAATCTCCTCTTACCAACTAGACTTTACAATACCAGGGATATGGCCCACAGAGCCAAGTTCACGCAATGCAATTCGCGACATTTTTAACTTACGGTAATAAGCCCGTGGACGACCTGAAACCTCACAGCGATTACGAACACGAACTTTTGCAGAATTACGTGGCAATTCTGCTAATTGAACGGAAGCTTTAAAGCGTTCTTCAAGAGAAACCTTTTGATCCATCACTATTGCTTTCAAACGTGCACGACGTGCAGCATAACGCTTCACCATCACCTCACGACGTTTATTTTTTTCAACGGCACTTACTTTGGCCATAATTTCACCTCGCTACGTTTGCCGTTACGAACGAAAAGGAAAATTAAAAGCACGCAATAGTTCACGAGCTTCATCATCCGTTTTTGCTGTCGTACAAACGATAATATCCATGCCCCAAATTTGATCAACTTTATCATAGTTAATTTCTGGAAACACAATGTGTTCTTTAATACCCATAGCAAAATTGCCACGACCATCAAAGCTTTTTGGATTTAAACCACGAAAGTCACGAACCCGCGGAAGAGCAATCGTAACAAGACGATCTAAAAACTCAAACATACGATCTTTACGCAATGTAACTTTAGCCCCAAGAGGCATTCCTTCACGAACCTTAAAGGTTGCAATAGAATTACGTGCACGCGTAATAACGGCCTTCTGTCCTGTTATAAGTCCTAAATCCTCAGCAGCAAGGGAAGGCTTTTTCGAATCAGCAGTCGCTTCACCTATCCCCATATTTATCACAATTTTATCAATCCGCGGAATTTGCATCGCATTTTTGTAATTAAACTTTTCTTGAAGTGTTTTACGGATCACTTCAAAATAATGCGCTTTCATACGCGGTATTTGTCTTTCCTCAGCCATTAATCAACTCTCCCGAACGCTTGGCAAAACGCACTTTATTACCATCTGCATTCATACGAAAACCTACACGTGTAGGCTTACCATCTTTAGGATCAGCAATCGCCAAATTAGACAGATGAATTGGAGCTTCCTTAGAAATAATTCCAGCTTCTTGCTTCTGCGTTTGACGTTGATGACGTTTAATCATATTAACCCCACGAACAAAAGCCTTATTATCTTTCGGATTAACCTTAATTACTTCACCACTACATCCTTTATCCTTACCGGATAAAACAACAACTTTATCACCTTTTCGAATCTTCTGCATAACATCTACTCCTTACAGCACTTCAGGAGCGAGAGAGATGATCTTCATATGATTCCTACCACGCAATTCACGAGGAACAGGTCCAAAAATACGCGTACCGATCGGCTCTTTTTTATTATCCACTAAAACCGCAGCATTACTATCAAAACGAATGACACTACCATCTGCGCGACGAATATCCTTAGCAGTACGAACCACAACAGCTTTCATAACATCACCTTTTTTAACACGGCCACGAGGAATTGCATCCTTAACCGAAACAACAATAATGTCACCGACCGAAGCATATTTCCGCTTTGAACCGCCTAACACTTTGATGCACATGACACGACGCGCTCCAGAATTATCAGCAACGTCGAGGTTTGTTTGCATCTGAATCATGACTGGCCACCTTCTCTTAACACATATATCCGATTGTATCTTTTACACACTCGGATTTGCCTGCCAAATAACGATAAAGTTATCGCCTTCAAATTTATCAATGATAACCACACTGTTAAATTCTAAAACAATAAGCTTAACTCATTACGCTACATTGTCTTTTACAACAATCCAACATTTATCTTTCGAAATTGGTCTAGATTCTTGAATAGAAACTTGATCCCCAATCTTGAATTGGTTGTTTTCGTCATGCGCTTTATAATTTTTAGACTGCCGAACAGTCTTCTTAAGAAGCGGATGAGAATAACGGCGTTCAACTTTGACAACAACAGTCTTATCACTTTTGTCGCTAATAACAACACCCTGCAAAACGCGTTTAGGCATCTCTTATTTCCTTAAACCTTACTTTCACTTATCTTTTGACGAAGAAAAGTTTTAATACGCGCAATATCACGACGAACTTGTCTAACGCGCGCAGTCTTTTCTAATTGACCTGTTGCTTTTTGAAAACGCAAATTAAATTGCTCTTTCTTTAACTTAGCCAATTCATCTTTCATTTGGTCGAGCGTTTGCGCCCGTAATTCTGTGGCTCTCATCGCTTAACCTCATTATTCAGCAATACGCTGGATGAAACGCGTTTTTATAGGCAACTTTGCAGCACCCAATCTTAGTGCTTCACGTGCAACATCCTCCGGAACGCCATCAAGCTCAAACATGACGCGCCCAGGAGCAACACGTGCAGCCCAATAATCAACACTTCCCTTACCTTTACCCATACGAACTTCAGTCGGTTTAGATGTAACCGGAAGATCTGGAAAAATGCGAATCCACACACGACCAGAACGCTTCATATAACGTGTAATCGCACGACGCGCCGCTTCAATTTGACGAGCAGTAACCCGCTCCGGCTCAACAGCCTTCAAACCGTAGGCACCGAAATTCAAATCCGTACCACCCTTCGAAAAACCGTGAATACGGCCTTTGAACTGTTTACGGAACTTTGTGCGCTTTGGCTGCAACATTGTTCTCTACTCCAAAATTTAGTTCAATCTCAAAAACTAAGCATTTTCGCGGCGACGATTCGATGAAGAACCAGATTGATCAACTTCCGTAGCACGACGTTCTGAAGCCATCGGATCATGCTCAAGAATCTCACCCTTAAAGACCCAAACTTTAATACCACAAATACCATAAGCGGTCTTAGCTTCTGCTGTACCGTAATCAACATCAGAACGCAAGGTATGAAGTGGAACACGACCTTCACGATACCATTCCATACGAGCAATTTCAGCACCACCAAGACGGCCAGAACAATTGATACGAATACCTTCCGCACCAAGACGCATAGCAGACTGAACAGCTCGCTTCATTGCACGACGAAAAGCAACACGACGCTCTAACTGTTGAGCAATTGATTGCGCAATAATTGTCGCATCAATCTCCGGTTTACGAATCTCCACAATATTCAATGAAGTTTCAGCATCCGTCATTTCTGAGAGTTTATGACGAAGCTTTTCGATATCAGCACCTTTTTTACCAATAATCAAACCAGGACGTGCAGAATGAATCGTAATACGACACTTTTTATGAGGACGCTCAATAACGACCTTAGAAATAGCCGCCTGTTTAAGCTCCTCAAGCACATACGAACGAATTTTCAAATCTTCATGAAGAAGACGTCCATATTCACCACTATCAGCATACCAACGAGAGTCCCAAGTCCGATTAACACCAAGACGAAGTCCTATTGGATTGATCTTCTGACCCATTACGCGGCCTCCACTTTTTCGGTAACTTCACGAACAATAACAGTAAGATGCGAAAATGGACGTTCAATTCTACTCGCACGCCCTCGACCACGAACATGAAAGCGCTTCATCACTATCGACTTACCAACATAAGCTTCCGCCACAACAAGCGAATCAATATCAAGATCGTGGTTATTCTCTGCATTTGCAATTGCTGATTCAAGCGTTTTTTTCACAGTAGCAGCAATACGCTTGCGTGAAAACATCAAATCAGCGAGTGCGACATTAACTCTTTTACCACGAATCATTGCAGCAACTAAATTAAGTTTCTGCGGACTAACACGAATTGTCCGTGTGACAGCTCTTGCTTCATTATCTTTAAGTTGGCGCGAAACTTTAGCTTTTCCCATTCCTACTTCCTCTTTGCTTTTTTATCGGCACCATGACCATAATAAGTCCGGGTAGGAGCGAACTCACCAAACTTATGCCCAACCATCTCTTCAGAAACAGAAACAGGAATGTGCTTATTACCGTTGTAAACACCAAAAGTTAAACCAACAAATTGCGGCAAAATAGTAGAGCGACGACTCCATATTTTTATAACTTCATTGCGCCCACTTGCACGTACCTTCTCTGCTTTACCAAGAAGATAGCCGTCAACAAACGGACCTTTCCAAACTGAACGAACCACTTCAGACTACCTTTCTCATTTCTTGCGTTGATGACGCGTACGCATAATAAACTTATCAGTGGCTTTATTAGAGCGCGTACGCTTACCTTTCGTAGGTTTACCCCAAGGAGATACTGGATGGCGCCCCCCTGATGTACGACCTTCACCGCCACCGTGTGGATGATCAACGGGGTTCATAGCAACACCGCGAACATGTGGACGCTTACCACGCCAACGTGACCGACCTGCTTTACCATCATTAATATTCCCATGATCAGGATTTGAAACAGCGCCAACAGTTGCAAAACAGCTACTGGGAACCAAACGCTGTTCACCAGAATTTAAACGAAGAATAGCCATACCATGATCTCGTCCAACCAACTGCGCATAAGCACCTGCTGAACGTGCAATCTGTCCGCCTTTTCCTGGCTTCATCTCAACATTATGAATAATTGTACCTACAGGCATACTAGCAAGAGGCATAGCATTACCTGGCTTAACATCTACATTTAAACCAGCCATAACAGAATCACCAACACCAAGACGCTGTGGTGCAAGAATATAACTCAATTGCCCATCCTCATAACGGATTAAAGCAATAAAAGCGGTACGATTAGGATCATACTCTAAACGCTCAACCTTTGCTGAAACATCACGTTTAAGACGCTTAAAGTCGACAAACCGATAACTACGTTTATGTCCACCACCCTGAAAACGAGCAGTAACACGACCGCAATTATTACGCCCACCCTTTGAAGACAAACCTTCAGTTAACATCTTTACAGGTTTTCCCTTATAAAGGCAAGAACGTTCCACAATAACAAGCTGACGCTGCCCAGGTGTCGTTGGATTAAACTGCTTAAGTGCCATTATTCCTATCTCCGAGCCTCTTAAAGACCTGTCGAAACGTCGATAGTCTGACCACTGGCCAGAGTTACGATCGCTTTTTTGACATCACTCTGCCGACCAACTATACCTTTGAAACGCTTCACTTTACCCTTACGGACTATCGTGTTAACTGCTTTAACTTTTACGCTAAAAAGCGCTTCAACAGCAGCCTTAATCTCAGGCTTCGTCGCTTTCGGCGCGACATTAAAAGCAACTTGATTGTATTCAGAAATCATAGTCGCCTTTTCAGTAATAACTGGACTAATAATTATATCATAATGGCGAAGATCTGTCATTTAAAACGCTCCTCAAGAGCCTCAACAGCTGCTTTTGATAAAACAAGTTTGCTGCGACGCAAAATATCATAAACATTAATTCCCTGAATAGGCAAAATGTCAACATTAGGGATATTAGAGGCTGCACGAAAAAAGTTAATATCAATCTCCTTACCACCAATCAAGAGAGCGTTATTAAATCCAAGCTTAGAAAAATGAGAAACAAGCATTTTCGTTTTAGCATCCTTAACAGTCAACTCATCCACAATAATTAAATCTTTTGCTTTTAATTTCGCAGATAACGCAAAACGCAATCCAAGAGCACGAATTTTTTTAGGAAGATCATGCGCATGGCTACGAACCACTGGTCCATGTGCCTTACCCCCACCTCTAAACTGCGGTGCACGTGCAGATGAATGTCGAGCACGCCCAGTTCCTTTCTGTTTAAACATTTTTGCCCCTGTTCGCGACACATCAGAACGACCTTGGGATTGATGACTTCCCTGCTGACGACGTGCAAGCTGCCAACGAACAACACGTTGCAAAATATCCTCACGCGGAACAAGATCAAAAATAGCTTCAGAAACCTTTAATTTGCCAGCTTCATTACCATCAAGAGTTTTAATTACAAGATCCATTATTAGGCTCCCTCAACTTCAGAGGTTTCCGTCACCGGAGTAACCATTTCCGCTTTCTCCTTCACAAGACGGCGAATACCAGCAGGCTTTGGAGCATTATCAGGAAGACGCTTCTTCACAGCATCCCGTATCAAAATCCAAGAACCTTTAGAACCAGAAACAGCACCACGCACTAAAATTAAACCACGCTCACTATCAGTGGAAACAACTTCAATATTCTGTGTTGTTACACGCACTTGCCCCATATGGCCAGCCATTTTTTTGCCTTTAAAAACTTTACCAGGATCTTGGCACTGCCCTGTAGAACCATGAGCACGATGTGTGATAGAATTACCATGAGAAGCACGATGTCCACCAAAGTTATGTCGCTTCATAACACCAGCAAACCCCTTACCAATACTGGTACCAGTCACATCAACTCTTTGTCCTGGAACAAAATGTTCCACTGTAATCTCAGTACCAACATCAAGAAGATTGTCGGGACTCACACGAAACTCTGCTATTTTGGCTTTAGGCTCAACAGAAGCCTTAGCAAAATGTCCACGAAGAGCTTGTGAAGTATTCTTAACCTTAGCAAAGCCTACACCTAATTGAACAGCAGTATAACCATTCTTTTCAACTGTACGCTGAGCAACGACTTGACAATTCTCCAAACGAAGTACCGTCACCGGCACATGCTCACCAGCATCATTATAAATACGGGTCATGCCCAGCTTCTGTGCTATTACACCTGAACGCATCGGGTCTGTTCCTTCTGTCCTCAAACCTCAGAGCTTAATTTCTACATCCACACCAGCAGAAAGATCGAGCTTCATAAGCGCATCCACTGTTTGCGGCGTTGGATCAACAATATCAAGAAGACGCTTATGTGTTCGCATCTCAAACTGCTCACGACTTTTCTTATCGATATGCGGTCCACGATTGACCGTAAACTTCTCAATCCGCGTAGGAAGCGGAATGGGACCACGGACATTTGCACCGGTACGTTTAGCAGTCGATACGATCTCACGCGTCGACGTATCAAGAATTCTATGATCAAACGCTTTCAAGCGAATGCGAATATTCTGACTGTTCATGCTCTTTATTTCCCTGTTATACAAAGTGCCTTCAATAATCAAAGCACTCAACAAGCATTATTTATTCAATGATCTTAGAGACGATACCGGCACCAACAGTACGACCACCTTCACGAATAGCAAAAC
>NZ_JBHIQP010000005.1:0-124788 GCF_042196625.1 Bartonella sp. AC535YNZD
GGAAGCAGCAATATGGATATCTTTTCCAGAGAGAACAGTGGTCTCTTTTCCAGAACTTAAATGAGAGCCATTGTGCAAGGCAACATGAGATGTTTCACTCCCATTCTGATTGTCCATACTGTTGCGTGTGGCATCAATCGAAACATTCTTCTCAGCTTGCAAGAGAAGTTTATCCGTTGTTTGAACATCAGAGCCTAAGATATTCAAATCTTTTCCAGATACATAAGTGGGATTGATATACTTTGAAAAATATTTCTTTAAAACAAATGTGTGAATACACAACAACAAATGTATTCCGTTGGGGCGTTCTGTTTTGCATGAGGAGTATAATCCCATAAAAAGAATGCAATAAACAAAAACGTAAGATAATGCGTCATCTTCATTTTCATTATTTAAAAGACATTACTCTAAATGCTTTTGAAAATCGTAAAGCTAAATTAAAAGAAGATGATAAAGTTGGAAACTAGTTTTTCTCTTTGTAACTTTATATTCTTCCCCAATGAGGCTGTATTCCCGTTTCAGAACTTACTCCAACAGATGTAGTACGCTCGTTCTAATCTGGTATATAAAAGTAGACTAAAGTTCGTCACTGGTTATGATCTTTTCCTATTTCTGAGATTAATTAAATACTTTCCACTTAGGCGTAAAATGATAGCCGTGATATAAAATTTTATGTAATCAGTAGCTATAAAATCCATATATACCACCAATTCGCCCTCTATAATATAAAACTTTCTTCTTTACAGTCTTATAGCACAAAATGATACAAATAAAAAATAGAAGATTAAGAGAGATTAAAATAGAGGGCTAATAAAATAAAAGCCCCGTTAAACGAGGCCTTCGTATTTTTTTGTGCTTATAATTTTATTTTTAGGAAATTAGAATTTGTAAGCGACGCCTACACGGAAATCATTGGTTTTGTAATTGAATTCACGTGTATCGTTGGCGAATTTCTTTTTACCAAAATCGGAGTAACGGTATTCTGCACGTAAAAGAACGTTGTCTGTCATTGCAAAATCAACTCCACCACCAATAGTAAAACCAACCATTGTCTTCGTTTCATCAGCCCAAGCACCACCCGTCAAATCTACGCTTTGCTTATTCTCTGCATTAACATTTTTATCCCCGCCAGCATTCTGCTCAACTTTAGCTCTCTCTCCTTTTCCTGCAACTGACTGAATGCCCTGTACCTGCGCATAGGCAATACCACCAGCAACATAAGGCATAATACGGTCAACAGCAGCAAAACCGATACGAACGCGTGTAGCACCAGACCATTTTTCTTTATAACTGTGCTTTTCCGTTACCTTGTCACCTATTTCAAACCGTTGCTGATCTTTTAATTCAACCTTAGCTTTTTCAAGGGCATTATTAAAAAATGCCACATCTTCTTTAGTAAGAGTCAATTCACGGGCTGTTTTTGATTCTTCACGGTCTGCCCAAACTGCATCGGTTTCAACACCGAGAATGAGACCATTTCCAAGATCTACGTTAGATCCGGCATAAATCCCACCCATGAAACCTGAAGGACTAGGTGTGTTATCTTTTTTGACAAGTTCTTTATCTTCTCCTGGAATAGTTACTTTAGTTTTACTCGAAAAGTTACCAACTTGACCACCAAGATAAAAGCCTGTCCAAGAAAACGAAGGGGCTGCTGCGATAACTGCTGGGGTTGTTTCACGAGGGATGATAACATCAGCAGCTTGTGCTGCAGAAGCTGAAATTAAAGCAGCAATAGAAGTTGCTATTAAAGATTTTGTATTCATAATTTTGCTCCTAAATTAACTATAAAACGACCTTACAAGATTATAAATAGAAAAGCTGTAGTAAAAATGTCACAATCATACAAATAAAAATCCCAGAAAACAGCGCTTTTGTAAAAGTCAATATCTTTTGGAAATTTAATTTTTTATTAATACTTTGTATTCATAATTGCACTTTTGATGAAATTAGAACTTGTAAGCGACACCTGCACGAAAGTCATTGGTTGTATAGCCTAGTTTATCCTTTGCAAATTGCTTCTTACGCAAGTCTGAGTAATGGTGCTCTGCACGCAACAGAACATTGTCTGTCATTGCAAAGTCAACACCTAAAGTGAAACTAACCAGTATCTTTGTCTTCATCATGCAAATTAGCAGAAGCGATCACTTGACCAGTATTATCAGCCAGCCTCTTTTTTCACTTCAATTGCGGAAATGCCCTACATTTGCGTATAAGCAATACCATCAGCAAAATAAGGTATTATACGATTAGCAACTACAAAACTAATACGGGCCCATGTTAAACTAGACCATTTTTCTTCTTCAGTAAAAATTATAAACCATTGTATCATCATCGTGAAGCTTTTCTGCATCAGCCAAAGTAACGCTAGCATTTATAAGATTTTGGCTAAGTTTTTATATCTCATACGCCTCAAGATCCTCTAAGTACGTTTTTGTGTTTCCACGGTCATGCCCAGACTGCATCTGTTACAACACCTAAGATGAAGACATTTCCAAGATCTACGTTGGAACTGAAATAAATACCACCCATGAAACTGGAAGGCTTAGGCAATCCATATTTGTATGGAGTTTTTTCTTTTATCTCTAAATAAAATAGATCAACTTGACTTGAAAAGTTGCCAACTTAACCACCGATAAAAACCCTGTTCAAAAAAGTAGGAGCAGCAATACCTGTTGGAGCTGCTTCACCAAGGATGATAGCATTAGCAGCTTGTGTAGCAAAGTTGTAGTTATAGTGATAACAGAAATTATGATTAAAGATTTTATATTCGTAAAATTTGTTCCTAACTTATTTAGGAACAAAGTATTATACAACTACAGAAAAACGCTGTAGTCAACATGATACAACCATAGGAAATGAAAGACTAACCCAAAATAAAATCATTCCATAACTTCACTTTTCGCAAGAAATTGACAAGTACGTATAAGTCATTGATTTAGCGCGTAATCATTGCATGTCGTTTATAAAAATCTTTTTAAGGAAATCTGAATAATATCTTTTACACCTCCAACAAATATAGGGTATGCAATAATATAACAACAGAAAATAATAGAGGCTCTGTCTTTGACAGAGCCTCTTGGAAGTTTATTTCGTTTTTTACGAAATTAGAATTTGTATGCAACGCCAACACGGAAATCATTGACTCTGTATTGGAGTTCAGCTGTGTCTTTAAAGTATTTCTTTTTACCGTAGTCTGAGTAACGGTATTCTGCACGTAACAGAACATTGTCTGTCATTGCGAAGTCAACACCAGCACCAAGGGTGAAACCAACAAGGGTCTTTGTTTCATCATATACGTTACCAGAAGCAATAACCTTATTAGCATCCTTACTAGCATGAGCATTTTTTTTCACTTCAATTGCGGAAATGCCCTGCATCTGCGTATAAGCAACACCACCAGCGATATAAGGCATGATACGATCAGCAGCAAAACCAATGCGAACGCGTGTAGCTCCAGACCACTTTTCTTTCATAGTAATACTTTCGATGTATTCATCCGCGCCTGCAACTTCTAGACCATCGTTCCTTTTGATCTTAGCATCATCGAGGAGTTTATTAATTTCCTCAACACTTTTTGCAAATCCAACAACCCTTGTAAGGGAGTTAATTGTGTCTTTTTTACCAATAAAAGAGACATCTGTATCCAAACCGAAGATCACACCATTGCCGAGATCAACATTGTAACCTGTGTATAGGCCACCGAGCATACCGGAAAGCTTAAGATCGTGCCAACCTAAAGTGCTAGAACCTTTGTCAGATTTCATTGAACGACCACCAATCTGAGCACCAAGATAAAAACCTGTCCAAGAATAGGCAGGGGCTGCTGTGATGACTGCTGGGGCTGTTTCACGAGGGATGACAACATCAGCAGCTTGTGCTGCAGAAGCAGCCGCCATAGCGATAATAGAAGTTGTTACTAAAGATCTTATATTCATAAACTTTGCTCCTAATTTATTTATGAGCACAGTGCTACAAGATTAGAGAAAGAAAAGCTGTAGTAAAAATGATACAGTCACAGAAAATTGAGGGCTCATCCAAGACTAAACGATCTCATAGCTTGGTTTTGCACAAGAAACCGTAAGCTGTATAATGTAATAACTTTTTGATTTTAAATGTAATTATTGTTTATTGTTTATGAAAAACTTTTTAAGAAAATCTGAAGAATATCTTTTCATATCCACAATAAATTATGTATTGTGTGATAATATAGCAACAAAAAATAACAGAGGCTCTGTCAAAGACGGAGCCTCTTCATTATTCAACTTACCATCTGTTAAAATTTGTAAGCAACACCTACACGAAAATCATTGGTTTTGTAAGAAGTCTCATATTTATCATTTGAGAATTTCTTTTTACCAAAATCTGAGTAACGATATTCCGCACGTACAATAATATTATTGGTCATTGCTAAATCAACACCAGCGCCAAAAGTGTAACCAACAAGCGTCTTTGTTTCATCAGACAGAGTACCAGAAGCGATTACTTTGTCTGAATCTTTATCTGTTATTGAAATCAACGCACTATCTTGAAGCTGTGTATAAGCTATACCACCAGCAACATAAGGCATAATGCGTTCAGCTGCAAAACCAATACGCACGCGCGTTGCACCAGCCCACTTTTCTTTAAAAGTGAAACTGTGGGTTCGTTTAGCACCAGGTTTAAGCGCATCTTTACCAATATTAATTGCAGCGTCTTTTAATACCTTGTTAATATAATTGATGTGTTCTGGGGCAATGACATATGTTTTTCCTGTCTTCGTGTCATCTTTATTAGACCACATGATATCTGTATCAACACCTAGAATAAGGCCATTACCAAGATCAACGTTGGAACCTGCGTAAAGACCACCCATGAAACCAGAGAGTTTAGGCAAAAGGTCATCAGGCACAGGAATCTTTTTTCCGTTACTGAGAATATCCATTTTCGTTTTACCCGAAAAACCACCAATCTGGCCCCCAACATAAAAACCTGTCCAAGAAAAAGTTGGAGCAACAATAACGGGAGCAACAGGTGTTGGACTTGGGGGAACAATAACATCTGCTGCTTGTGCTGCTGAAGCTGAAACAAAAGCGAAAGCAGAAGCTGTTATTAACCATTTCATATTCATATTTTCTCTCCATAGCTGAATATTTATTTGAACACACCATTTCATATAGAGCTCCATCTTCAGATATCTGTAGCAAAAATGATACACTTATAAAAAAAACAAAAAGCCAATCAAAGCACCCTTAATTGCTTGATCTGTAATAAATAAGAATTAAACTATGCCACTGCATAAATGATTTTCTCTTGTCACATTTGCTCTCCTTTATAAATTTTGCAAAAAACTGCGTCACAGAACCCTCCGTGTAAAGCATGTACTATGGCTATGAAAGATTGTCTTTTATAGCTCACCTGCACTATTGAAGATGCTCTCATTTATATTAAAATAACGAAAACCATTCCCCTGCACATCACAAAAGAGCAAAAGTGTGTGGATAAATAAAACTATTAAAGGCTAAAATGCCACCTATGAATACTCTCAATATCAAAAATAGCGAGAACTGTTAAAATATTGAGAACAGCCAAATGCAACCGTTCTATTTAAATTCATACAAACAACGTTTTTAGCTTCATCGTTCGCATAACAAAATGTGAATAGCTCTTTGATTGTTTTTTCATCATTGTAAAGAATGCTTGTATCGCACAAAACAAGATCTCCACTACCCTATGGACTGCAACAAAATTACATGCAATTTCATCACACATGCTCTTTGTTTTAATTAGGCATTTATTATTTTTTGAAATACTTACGCTTCTGCTTAACTTTCTAGAAAATCTTTTCCAGAGCTTCAGCATTATTTGTAGGCTATCATTTCATACTTCTTTACAAGACTAAATTGAAAAAAATGCCTAAAGACAGACAACCGGTATGATAAACATTAAAACTTATATAGAAATATCCTTAGAGCTGAAAAAATGAGAAATCTTTCTTAAAGTTTTCAAACCACACCTTGCTTTAAAAATCATGAATTTGGCAGAAAAAATATCTGATATTTTGAATCATAGACAAATGAATATTTTATATCTGTAGTCGAAGCATACCATAAAAGATCAAAAATTTAACATTTTTGTTTTTTCACTTGATTTTGATGAAGTATCCTCTCAAATCCTCTCTGCAAACAGCTTAGTTTCTTGTCGAAAGAATTTTTCTTAGCTCCTTCCCCATGTGATTCACTTAACTAAATGCTCCCTCTGAACAAGCCCTACTCTAAAAACACTCTTATCAAGGAGTTTGATATGCACTGTATAGTCACGCTTAAAATGACAGTATTTACAGCATAATAGCGCAACCCAAAATCCGGAGGCTATATTTATCCAAATCCATGAATTTTGTAACGAGCGATTGCCATTATATAGAGTATTCTTGCACCGAAATCCACTTCCCCATATCTTTTCAAAATAGTACTCTTCACCACCTCCGTAGACAGTTATAATACCCTTTGCGAACAACTGCTCCTCCACTTTTCAAATGATAAAAAATATCCCCTCCCTTCAATTCCCGATCATACGTTAGACCTCTTGATGTTGTTTTTTACTTTTTAATAACTCATTGGACCTCGTGCAAATAGGTTTGGTCGTCCTCTTTTCCCTGATCTTTTTTTAGGATAATGACTTCTTTCTTTACCAGAATGTAACACAGGGACTAACTGAGCTGCTGTTATGCATTCGCTGTTATTTCTGCAAGAAGGTTTTCTTTGAAAAACTTCTGATAAGATCTTTCTAGACCGTTCACTAGAAAAAAGATCTCTAGGAGGAACAATCGTAGATATGTCCTGTATTAACTTTTGAGAAAACAAGAAAGAAGCACCCTGAGCTACAGAGATTGAAGCAAACGTAGCAAAAGTTGTCATAAAATATTTTATGTTCATAAATTTAACCTCGTAGAAATATCCATAATGGATTTTACCTAGTGTCTTCATTGCAAATTTCCAGAAAAAATAGCATGTTTATAGATAAAAAGTGAGAATCCTCAAAAAACAAAGCTTTGAAACATTTTAATTTTAAAATAAATGCAAATTGCCCCACTTTACAAACATAGAAATCACTTGTTTGGCAATGCATAAAAGCACAAAATATCGTCTAGGGAGAATAAAATACACAAATGTCATATCAACATATTGATTTATAATTCCCCCCTATCGAATGAGCGCTCTCAGTATCATAAGATTATCTTATTTTAAATTCGCTCATGATACATTAAGCAAAATTATTCGCTTACATGTCATAAATGAGGTTGATATATGGATAAGACTCTTGAAAAAAGAAGTTTTATCTTATGAGGCCATTTAAACGCAAAAGTTATTATAACATTTTAATTTGGTAAAAGCATATTCCTTGCTAATTTGTTTCTAGGTGTCGTTCTTTGCATTGTTCAGTATAATCATGGTTGCCTTTATATATTAATCATATAACATATTTATTTATAATGATAATATATCGTTATCCAGATTAAATTAGAACTCCGAGTACCATAAAAACCCTTTCATTCCAAATCTTCCTCATGTTGAATCAACCAAAACCATTTGTTTGTACATTACAAGTGGGGAAGCCTATGTGGAGTGAAGCTGTACAATAAAGGACTAAAAATGCCTTTTATGAATCGTCTCTAGTGCCAAGGGTTATCGCAAAATTGGGTGTTGGCAAAATGTGTGATAGTAGCAGCTTGTTAACTCTATAAGCGTAAGATGGTAGTGTTCAATAGATTTTATATTGGTATTGGAGGCTTTATCGTTATACCATTCATAAGCGCCCCTGTAAAATGGACTTTGGTGCCGGTTTCTTTAAAAAAGCACATGAATTAGCAACACAAACATATTCCGTTTAGGGCGTTCTGTTTCACACGAAAAACGTAAATCCATTAAAAACATGAGAAACAAAAGCATGAGGCAATGCGTAATCTCTATTATTTAACAGACATTGCTTTAAATACTTTTGAAAGTCGTAAAGCAGAATTAAAAATGATGATAAAGATGAGAGGATAAAATGCCCATAATGTACAAGCATTTTGCCCTCTCACATCAATAATTAACTCCATTTAAAAGCCAATTTTAAAGTTAGCTATGCGCAAAAATATCAACTTCCGCCCATCCTAAAAGATCAAGCCTAGCTCTCATAGGCAAAAATTGAAAGCATGCCTTAGCAACATTTTCTCGCTCTTCACGTCTTAAACGTTCTTCAAATATAACCTTTAAACGATGCAAATATAACACATCCGACGCAGCATATTCAATTTGTGCCTGTGATAACGTTTCTGCTGCCCAATCGGAAGATTGTTGCTGTTTAGAAATATTCACATTCAGCAATTCACTACAAACTTCTTTTAAGCCATGACGATCCGTATAAGTACGCGTGAGTCTAGAAGCAATTTTTGTACAAAAAACAGCTTCTGGCATAACACCAAATGTATGCGCTAAAATAGCAAGATCAAAACGCCCAAAATGAAATATTTTGATAACCGCGTTATCTTCAAGAAGCTTGACCAAATTAGGTGCACTCTTTTGTCCTTTAGCAATTTGTATAATATCAGCAGTACCATCTCCGGAAGAAAGCTGCACAACACATAAACGATCACGATGCGGTTGTAAGCCTAAAGTTTCGGTATCAATCGCAATAGCATCAGTTTTATAATTGTCTAAGTTTGGTAAATCACCTTGATGAACACGAATCTCAGCCATTTACCCTCCTATTTGCTAAAGCTGCAAGAATACGCGCCCAAGACCGCTGCCCCTTATGAAACGATTTTAAATTATACTTTTCATTGGGAGAATGAATACGATCATTATATAATGCAAATCCAACCAGAACAGATTCCATATCAAGAATTGACTGAAAATCTCCCACAACCGGAATTGATCCCCCCATAGCGTCGAGTATAGCAGGATTGCTCCATTCTTGCGACAAAGCTTCTTTTGCGGCCTTGATAAAAGGTGAATCATAAGGAATTTGAATTGCAGAAGAACCACCATGCCCCTTAAATTCAACAGTACAATCAGCAGGAATAAGACCGCACACATAATGACGGAAAGCTTGGCGTATCTTCTCTGGATCTTGCTTATGCACTAAACGAAAAGATACTTTCGCATTCGCTTGAGAAGCAATAACTGTTTTTATTCCTTCTCCTTCATAACCACCACTAATCCCGTTAACTTCTGCTGTAGGACGCGCCCATACAAGTTCTAAAATGCTCCGTCCTTTTTCACCAGCAGGAATGGAAAGTCCTATAGGACCAAGAAAATTTTCAGCAGTACAATTCAGGACATTCCATGATTGCAAAATCTGTGAAGGTGTTTCTTCAACTCCATCATAAAAACCTGGAAGCGTTACACGACCATTGTCATCATGAAGTCCTGCTAAGATTTTTGTTAAAATATGAATAGGGTTAGCAGCTACCCCTCCATAAGCACCAGAGTGCAAATCACGATCGGCTGCTGTAATCGTAACCTCTTCTCCTAAAATACCCCGAAGAGCAATACAAACAGATGGTGTATCGGCATCCCACATTGCTGTATCACAAACCAATGCACAATCAGCCTTAAGTTCATCCCTATTTTCTTTTAAAAAAGGAACAAGAGAAGGAGAACCACTTTCTTCTTCTCCCTCAAATAAAACAGTAACCTTAATGGGAAGTTGCCCCGTTTCTTTCTTAAATGCACGACATGCCTCAACAAAGGTCATGAGCTGACCTTTGTCATCAGAAGCGCCACGAGCACAAATAACTTTTTCTCCATCTTTTTCCTTTAATGAAGGATTAAATGGATCATCTTCCCATAAATTTAATGGATCAACAGGTTGAACATCATAATGTCCATAAAATAACACATGCAGACAATCATCTGAAGGCCCTGGATGATGTCCAACAACCATTGGATGACCTGGTGTATCACGCCGTGAAGCCTCAAAACCTATTGTTTTTAAATCTTCTACCAACCAATCAGCTGCTTTACGACATTCATCCTTATAAGCCAAGTCTGTAGAAATCGATTGGAAACGTAAAAGAGAAAAAAGGCGTTCAAGGCTCTTTCCTATATTCTCATCAAGATGTGTTAATACTTTATTCAACATAAAAAAACCTCTCAAGCCTCGTATATTCGTATAATTGTAAGAACCTGACTTTAAGCCTCTTGTAGGATTTTGCAAGACACCTTATTCATTTTTGACACTGTGAGCAGTAAAAACTTGAACGCCCAGCCTGTAAAATACGTATAATAGGCGTTCCACATTCCAAACATTCCTTGCCTTCTCGTCCATAAACTGAAAAAGCGTGTTGAAAATAACCAAGTGAACCATCTATATGCATATAATCACGTAAAGAAGAGCCACCGGACAAAATGGCTTCAGAAATCACATTGCGTATATTTTGTGCTAAAGAATCTGCAAATTCACGTGCACGTGTCGTTTTTGATGCCAATGTAAATGCACTACGTTGTGGAGATAAACGACTCCGCCAAAGTGCTTCGCAAACATAAATATTCCCAAGACCCGAAACAATAGACTGATCAAGTAAAACGCCCTTGAGAGACATTTTTTTATTAACAAAAGCCTTTTGTAAATAACGACCAGAAAACGAATTACTCATAGGTTCAAGCCCTAGCTTATTTAAAAGCGGATGTTCATAAAGCTTGTCCGTATCGACTAAAAGCATAAACCCAAAGCGACGCACATCATTATAAATAAGGTGATAAAATTCACCATCCCTTGTCTGAATATCCATGATAAAATGGTCATGCTTAACCAATTTATTTCTCGTTGAAAAAGCTTTTCTCAAAATGTCATTCTCTATACGCCATGAACCAGACATTCCTAAATGGCTTAAAATTGTTTCATTATGAGAAAGATGAAATAATAAATATTTCGCACGTCGACCAAGTTCTATAATTTTTCTGCCGATAAGGCGCTCAGAAAACGCCTCAGGAAAAGGAAAACGCAAATCTCTACGATTAAGTTTGACAGATACTATCTTTGCATCAGTTACAACGGACTCAAGTCCACGACGAACTGTCTCTACTTCAGGAAGCTCAGGCATTACTCTTCTTTAATAATTATACACTTTCCAATCGTATGACTGATAAATTGGCTTCTTCCCCCCCTCCTTTAAAAACGAAGACTTCCTCTACATCTACTAAACAAATTCTTGATGAGTGGATTTTACTTGGCTTTCTACTCATGTGAGTCATTTAACTAAAGGCTTTATGGCCAAACCCTGCCTTGAATATATACCACACACTCTAAAATACTTAGCGTATCAATGAGACTTGCATACCACCCCACCTTAAATGACGAAGTTTTACAGCATAACAGAATTAAGTCCATTCACCCTTACGAAATACAGGAACTCTTACACCATCTTGGGTAATGCCATCTATGTCAATTTCACCAGAACCAATCATCCAGTCAATATGAATGACACTTTTATTTCCACCACGTGCTGCAATCTCTTCTGACGTCAATGATGCCCCATCTAAAAAGCATTTGGAATAACACTGCCCTAAAGCAATATGACATGCAGCATTTTCATCAAATAAGGTATTATAAAAAAGGAGGTCACTCTTAGAAATTGGTGAAGAATGGGGCACAAGAGCAACTTCACCTAAGCGACTAGCCCCTTCATCACTTTGCAAAACCTGTTGCAAAACTTCCTGACCTGTTGATGCACGAGCCTCAACAATACGCCCTGCTTCAAAACGCATCTCAATATTATCAATCAGTGCTCCTTGATAAGAAAGAGGCTTGGTCGAACGAACAAAACCCTCAACCTTATGAGCATGAGGCGTGGTGAAAACTTCTTCAGTCGGAATATTAGGATTGCAAACAACACCATTTTGAGCTGCAGATGCACCACCATGCCATTCATGATCATCTGCCAAACCAACTGTTAAATCGGTACCTGGTCCTGTAAAATGCAAAGCAGAGAAACGCTGCTCATTAAGCCAAGATGACCGTTGTTTCAAAGCTGCATTATGGACACTCCATGCATGCACTGGATCTTCTTCTGTAACACGTGAAGCAGAAAAAATTGCATCAGCTAATTTTTTAATCGCCTCATTAAGAGGTAAAGAAGGAAACATTGCCTCAGCCCATCCTGCTGTTGGATATGCAACAATCGACCAATTCATAGCAAAATTTGATATTTTCTTGAGTGCCGGCTGGTAAGCTATTGAAGTGGCTTTATTTAAACGTGAAACCTTATCAAAATCCTGATTGGAAAGGAGCAAAGGATTATCCCCAACAATCGCTAAACGCGCTGCCCCATTTTCAAAAGCCTTTGCCATTCCCTCATAGAGCCAAGAAGGAGCACAATCAAAACTAGCCGTATGAGCATTTTCAAAACGTGTAAGTGATAACATATCATCACTAAAAATTGGTGTAATGACACCAGCACCAATCTTATAAGCATGATATGCGATACGCCGAACAAAAGGGAGGGCTGAAACTGGAGCAGTTAAAACAAGATCCTGCCCCTCTTGTAAATTCAACCCCACTTTCACTGTAATTTCTGCAAGACGATTAAGCATTTCAGGCGAAATTGTCTCATGAATATCAAAGTACATTACCAATACCCTTCTTTAAATAGAATGCGTTCTTTATGTCGTCATATTATAAATTGTTATTCAATATCTTTTGAATTTACTTTCTCCACGTATAATTATGGATATCATGATCGCTAAAGAGTTCACTTAATTCATAAACTGCAATGGATTGTAAAAACACTTCCTTGGTCGTGCAAAAATTATCGGTTTGTGTACCGTTTTTCTAACATTGCAACAATTGCATTTAACTGATCTGATGAAGGTAACGCCATAATCGGTTTATTTTCTTCTTTCCTAGCTGGATGTTGAGGCGCATAGGCGGGAATGGGAACTTTATCAAGCTGTACCATCGCAAAAGACGTAGGATGGTCCGTCTTGGACTGTGCTACCTGTGTAGAAGAAGATATACTCTTTTCTGTTCTTATTCCTCTACTTTCTAAACTTTCATCCACAAAGCTTGGCGTATTACCAGAACGTTCTTGGGCAAACGCATAAGCAACATCATAAGGGCGATTATTTGTAGGAATTTGAAGTGATCCATCACGCGATCGTTTTTCATAAAAAGCATTTCCCCCTGCAACATGAACATAGTGCATGTTTTTATACGGAAAAGACAAACCAGCGGTATGAAAAAACTTAGCGTGTTTAACTTTCTTATCTCGTTCACCCCGTAAAACGGCATCAGCCGCTTCTCTTACACGAGCAACAGATGCTTTCTCCGTCATAGGACGTGTTAAAACACCAGGAGCAAACTGCTTATATTGACCAACAACACCACAAATCGTCTTAGGATAGGCGGTCGAATTAACACGATTCATAACAACCGTCCCAACGGCAATCATTCCTTCACGGCTTGTGCGATTTGATTCAAAATACATCGCTCGCATAAGGCATTGACGCTCTGTCAATGGATACGTAACCGTTTTTGTCTTATTATTTATTTTTCCAGTATCTAAATGATTTGAAGCACATCCCACAACAACTAACGGCGCTACACAACAGGTAACAAAAACATTCCAACGATTTTTTTTCATCTTATGCAACACATTCCTATAATCTCTAAGCTATTCAAATTTTGAAATGAGCTTTAAATGTATCTCTCAATAAAGTACATAGCTAATTGTTACCACTCAGTAAAACTTTAATACAAGAGGTAATCAAAAAGTATCTATGCAAAATAAAAAATAAAAAACTCTTAATTTACAGATCGATATTGTTATTCTTCACGATTCAATATAGGCCATAATAACCCAGACGTTTCAATTACAATAAAATAACACTATCCACTTCTTCTACATACGAAAAAAATAATACAGATATCCCCTTTGAATATAAAATTTTAACAAAATGATCTGAAAGGAAATTCCCCTAGAAAACTCCCCTCCAGCCACAGTGTGAATGATGGTATCATTCAATATACAAATATGTCAAATCAAGAGTTAGAAATCTGCCATGCTTCTCTGAAAAAACTCTTTGTTACTTCTTTGTGCTTTTCCATAAGATGGTTATCTTATTCTTTCTATAGCTGCACTCTAAGAAAATACTCATATATCTACAAACTTATTTTATACATATAAGAAAAATTTTAATCTATTTTCTTCTCACCTACCCCAACTTTATAAGTAAGATCATCGCGAGGACGATCAGAAGACATATGATAACCCGTTATGATATAATGCAACATTTCAGCAATATTGGTAACATGATCACCAATTCGTTCAATGTTTTTTAAACAAAACAGTAAGTGCGTACAAACCGTAATATTGCGCATATCTTCCATCATATACGTCAAAAGTTCACGAAAAAGAGAAGTATACAAAGCATCAATCTTCTCATCACGCTCCCGCACAGCGTCAACACGCTCTAATAGGCGACTCGTATAAGCATTTAACACTTCTTTTAATTGATTGAGCGCTAAAGCTGTAATTGTTTCAAGTCCATGATAAAAGGACGCAGATTGACGTATTTCTGAAAGTGCAACAGTCCTCTTAGCAATGTTTTTGGCCATATCCCCAATCCGCTCAAGATCAGAAGAAATACGAATGGCTCCAATAATTTCACGCAAATCAACAGCCATCGGTTGGCGTTTGCATATAATAGCAACGGCTTTTTCATCAATGTCACGTTCTGCTTTATCTAAAAACACATCATCGGCAATCACTGTCGTTGCAAGTTGAAGATCACTACACACAACCGATGCGACAGAACGTTCAATCATCCTTTCTGCATGGCTCCCCATTTCTGTAATCCTTACTCTTAAATATTTTAGTTCTGCATCATAAGAACGGACAGTATGTTTCATAGACATATCTTACACTCCTCAATTTACCTATCCAAAACGCCCCGTAATATAATCTTGCGTCCGTTGCTCTTTTGGTGAGGTAAAGATCATTTCAGTCGCACCAACTTCTACTAAATGCCCTAAATGAAACATAGCCGTATATTGAGAAACACGTGCGGCCTGTTGCATGGAATGTGTTACAATAACAATTGTATAATTTTGCCGTAACGCATCGATAAGCTCTTCAATCCGTGCTGTCGCAATGGGATCAAGAGCTGAACAAGGCTCATCCATCAAAATAACTTCAGGACTAACCGCAATAGCACGTGCAATACACAAACGCTGTTGTTGTCCCCCTGATAAACTTGTTCCAAGATCATGAAGACGGTCTTTTACTTCTTCAAACAAACCTGCCTGCCTCAAACTCTTTTCAACCACATCATGCAATTCAGAGCGTGTTTTAACCAAACCGTGAATGCGTGGACCATACGCAACATTCTCAAATATAGATTTTGGAAAAGGACTAGGCTTTTGAAAAACCATTCCAACACGAGCACGCAATTCTACAACATCAATCCTCTGATCATAAATATTCTCCCCATCTAAGGTAATAAGACCCGTTATTTTAGCACCTTCAATTGTATCATTCATACGGTTAAAACAACGCAAAAAAGTTGACTTCCCGCATCCTGATGGACCAATCAAAGCAGTCACTTGATGTTCAGGAATATCAAGTGTAATACCATGGAGTGCCTCTTTGTCTCCATAAGAAACCTTCACATCCTGACCACGCATTTTAATCTTCATTACAAAAACTCACCTTACAAAAATCTTATCGAAATTGTTATTTTATTAAAATTATTGGCGGCGTTCAAATCGTCGACGTAAAAAAACCGCAGAAATATTCATGATCGCAAGAAAAATCATTAATACAATAATAGCCCCTGACGTCTTTTCAACAAAAGCGCGCTCTGCTTCACCAGCCCACATAAAAATTTGAACAGGCAACGCTGTTGCTGGATCCATGGGAGTCGTAGGAATATTAACAACAAAAGCAACCATTCCAATCAAAAGCAAAGGCGCAGTTTCACCCAAAGCCTGAGCTACTCCAATAATTGTACCTGTCAAAATACCAGGCGCGGCTAAAGGAATAACATGATGAAAAATCATTTGTGTTTTTGATGCCCCCAACCCTAAAGCTGCTGCACGAATAGAGAGAGGAACAGCACGCAAAGCAGAACGTGTTGCAATAATAATCGTGGGGAGAGTCATGAGCGCTAAAACAAGCCCCCCAACAAAAGAAGCGGAACGTGGTAATCCCAAAAAATTAATAAAAACCGCGAGTCCTAAAAGACCAAAGACAATCGAAGGAACAGCTGCAAGATTATTGATATTAACTTCGATAAAATCTGTAAATTTATTTTTACGTGCATATTCTTCCAAATAAAGAGCCGTTGCTATGCCTATCGGAAGTGAAACCAATAAAACAATGCCTATCATATAAAGAGAACCAATAATCGCAACCCCTAACCCAGCAGTCTCAGGACGACTTGAAGCGCCAAGTGTAAAAAAACCAACATTAAATGTTTTATAAAGCGTACCATCATGCGCTAAACGCTTTATCCATTCTATTTGCCGATTAGAAACTTTACGGTTTTTTTCTGCTACATGCAGATCAATCTGCCCCTTATAAGCAGAATCGATATCCGCAGCTGCCAAAACTTTGATTTTTTGCATTGTGCCAATCAGTCTTGGATTCTTTGTCACCATTTCACGGAGTTGAACACGTACACCACTTGAAAACATACGGCTAACATCCCGCAGGGAGGCTCGATCATTTTGATCGATATCAAGTTTCTTGGCTAACGCATTGCGTACAAGAATTGGATAATTCGCCATTATGAGGACCTGTGGATTTGTTTTATGTTGACCACCTGGATCAATAATCTTTTCATCCAAATAAATCGATAATGTCATTTGACTCTGCAAAAAGGCTGTATAACCTTGACTAATGATAGACCATAAAAGCGCAAATAAAAAAAACAAACCAATAAAAATGGCAATCAAACCATAGGCACGAAAACGACGTTCAGCCCAATACCGACGTTTGAGGCTAATATTGCGACGAGGAAAAAGAATTTTTTCATTCATTCATATTGTTCCCGATATTTACGCACAATATAAAGAGCTAGAATATTCATCAAAAGTGTCATGACAAAGAGTGTCATTCCTAATGCAAAAGCCACCAAAGTTTGTGGAGAGTTAAACTCAAAATCACCAGTCAATTGATTAACAATCTTAACTGTCATCGTCGTCATTGCTTCGAAAGGATTGAGTGTTAAGTTTGCAGCAACACCCGCCGCCAAAACCACAATCATTGTTTCACCAATTGCACGCGATGCTGTCAACAAAATTGCTCCCATAATCCCTGGAAGCGCTGCCGGTATAACGACTTTCTTAATTGTTTCAGATTGTGTTGCTCCTAAACCATAAGAACCTTCACGTAAAATGCGTGGAACAGCTGTTATAACATCATCCGACAAAGAGGAAACAAAAGGAATCAACATAATTCCCATCACAACTCCAGCAGTCAAAACACTTTGCGCCATAATAAAACTAACCCCGTCTGAGAGAGAAGCAGAGAGATCTCGTAAAAATGGTCCTACAACCTTCAAAGCAAAAAAGCCATAAACAATCGTTGGAATGCCAGCAAGAACTTCTAACAATGGCTTCACAATTGCTCGCAATCGCGAAGAAGCATACTCGGCCATATAAAGAGCTGAAAATAATCCTATAGGTACAGCAAAAAGCATGGCAACAAATGCAATATAAAGCGTACCAGCAAGAAGTGGTATTAAACCAAATTGTCCTACTTCACCGCTTGAACCGCTCGCGGAAAAACGCGGATCCCAAACCGTTCCTAAAAAGAAATTTGAAAAAGATACAGACTGAAAAAAGCTTATTGTCTGAAAAAACATAGAAAGTGCAATGGCTATTGTCGTCAAGATAGCAACGATAGAAGCACAAACCAGTCCAATAATAATCAAAGATTCAACCTTATTACGCGCACGCTGATGAGGAGCAATTTGCATTATTCCACAGATAAAACCAAAGAATGCAATAGCAAAAAGGAAACCATAACCAATGAACTGAAGCTTTTCAGAAGAAAATACCCATGACTGTGCCATTGTGTACACATCATCCGATACTTCATCAGGTAAAATAAATCCCTTCGCGAATAATTGTGCCTGCACTGTCTTATAGGAAGCGGTAGAAAGATCCCCTTCAAAGTGATGAAGCATTTTGGCAAGACTTCGAAGAGTCTCCCAAAGTAAATCATGATTTACAGGCTCTGTTATATGCGCACTATATGCCTCAAGCTCTTGAGAGGCATTATATTCTAAATAAATTGTACTCCCAGAATCCCAAAAAATTAAAAAAATAAAAGCTGGAATAACAGTAATCAAAAATGTCCACCAGCCATAATAATACGCACGAGAATGCATTTTATGTCGTCTGTATTCAAGAAAGCGTGCACGCATATAAGAAATACAAAAGCCACAAAATCCAAGAATTAATAACAGCAAAATAATGAAGGAAATGCGCATTTTATCTTTCAGTTTTTATAAAAAAATAGCACCCAAATTTCCTATCCCAGAAATCCAACAAATTTTCCCTGCAAATTATTTCAATGTCATTACTCGACCAGCAGAAAAATCAAAACGCTGTGCTTGACGTTCCTTTTCAGGAGAAACAATCAAACCATATTCAGCCAAAGGACCCTCTGGACCAATCATTTGATCAGAAAGAAAAAAATCAACATACTCTCGCAAACCTGAAATAATACCTAAATGTGCTTTCTTAATATAGAAAAAAAGTGGACGAGAAACTGGATATTGTCCACTAGAAATCGTCTCAACTGTTGGCGCAAAACCGTTAATATCGGCAACCTTTAGCCTATCAGCATTATTTTGATAAAAAGACAAACCAAAAATACCAACCCCTGTTTTATTAGAAGTTAGACGCGCAAATGTTTCAGAATAATCACCATCAATATCAACCGCTTTTCCATCCTTACGTACCGCAATACAAGCAGTGTGTATCTCCTTATCATCCATTCCTAAAGACTTCATCACCTCAACTGCCCCACTCTCTTTACACCCCTCAATAAGTAATTTTTCCTCAAAAACTTCACGTGTCCCATGCTTCTCTCCAGGAATATACGCTGCTATCGTCCAATCAGGAAGAGCACTATTAACTGTACTCCATTTCAAAAAATTATTCGGTTGCAATTTTCCGTCTATAATAATTCGAGCAGCAAGGGCTTTATAAACATCTACTGGCTGTAATTTCCAATCAGGCCCCTTAATATCTGTTGCAAAAACAATGCCATCATACCCAATACGTATTTCCTCAACATCTTTTACACCAGCATCAAAACAAGACTGTAATTCACTCGGTTTCATTGCTCGCGAAGCATTAACAATATCAACAGTGTTCTCCCCAATACCACGGCAGAATTCCTTAATACCAGCTCCTGTTCCACCCGATTCGATAACAGGAACCTTAAAATGGGGATAAATTTCTCCAAATGTCTCAGCAATAATCTTTTGATAAGGTAAAACTGTAGATGAACCAGTAATCTGTATTTGATCGCGTGCATTGCCTCCATTTGCTGACAGCAGTAGCGCAAAAATCAATCCCACTCCAATTGATAATACTCTGCTCATCTATAAACTCCCTAAAAATTGAGGACAAAGCCTCTTAATTCATATCATACGGTCATTGTAGTTCACATTTGCACCATAACAAATATAAAAAACAATATGGATCATTTTTTTAAAACCATGTTTTTATCTTCTGTCAAATAAATTCATTTGAACGCTTGAACTCAATAACATCCCAAAACAAATGAGCAACATCTGTACCGCAGAAGCGTTTAATTTCACGAATTCCCGTAGGAGACGTCACATTGATTTCTGTTATATAATCTCCAATCACATCAATCCCCACAAAAAGAAGACCTCGTTCCTTTAAGGCTGGACCAATGCGTTCACAAATCTCATAATCACGTTTTGTTAACTCAACATTTTCCGCGCGACCTCCAACATGCATATTAGAGCGCACATCTGTTTCTGTCGGAATTCGATTAATAGCTCCAACAGGTGCACCATCAAGCAAAATAATCCTTTTATCTCCTTTTCGTACTACCTCTAAATAGCGCTGAACAATAAAAGGTTCGTGATAAATTTCTGCAAACATTTCCAACAATGATGCTAAATTGCGATCATCTTGTTTTAAATAAAAAACACCAGCGCCCCCATTCCCATAAAGTGGTTTAACAATAATATCGCCAAATGTCTTTCTAAAAGCTGTTATTTCTTCAATATCTTTGGTAATTAGTGTTTCTGGCATCAAATCGGAAAATTCAGTAACAAAAATTTTTTCTGGACTGTTGCGTACCCATGCCGGATCATTCACAACAAGTGTTTTAGGATGAATACGTTCTAACAAATGAGTCGTGGTGATATAATTGAGATCAAAAGGGGGATCTTGGCGTAAAAGAACCACATCCATATCTGTTAATTCTGTGCGAACAGGCTTTTCTAATTGATAGTGGCTTCCCTCTTTATCATGTACAATCAATGGCTCTAGTCGTGCAATCACACAACCATCGCACAGAGATAAACGATCTGGTGTATAATGGAAGAGAGAATGTCCACGTTCTTGTGCTGCTAAAGCGAGTGCAAATGTCGTATCTCCTTGAATCCGAACTGTTGAAATATGATCCATCTGAATGGCAATTTTCATAAATAAATCCTCCCTATCCTAAAAGCAGACTGGTCTATGCATCATAAACTTAGTAAACAATAAAAGAACTATGACAAGAGAAAATTTATGACACAAGAAACAGATACAAAATTAAGCAACGAAGAAATCGAACGCTATGCACGCCACATCATTTTGCCTGAGATTGGTGGTGCAGGGCAACAAAAACTAAAAAAAGCACGTGTCCTTGTTGTGGGCGCTGGTGGTCTCGGTGCTCCTGTCTTAACCTATTTGGCTGCCGCAGGTGTTGGAACCCTTGGAATTATCGATAATGACATTGTTTCACTTTCCAATTTACAACGCCAAGTTATTCATAAAACAAGTGCAATGAACAAAAGCAAAACAGACAGTGCTGAAACCACTATAAAAGCAATAAATCCCCATGTTGTAGTTGAAAAACACACCCTACGCTTAGATAACAGTAATGTGGATAAACTGCTCAATGCTTACCACATCATTGTTGATGGAAGTGATAATTTTACGACACGCTATCTTCTTGCTGATCACGCTGCCCAATGTAAAAAACCTTTAATAAGTGGTGCTGTAGAACGTTTTAATGGCTCATTAACCGTCCTTATGCCATATAAAGACAATAATCCTCACTATCGCGATTTATTTCCCACGCCTCCTGCTCCCGATACTATTCCAACATGCGCTGAAGCTGGAATTATCGGTGTTTTACCCGGTGTTATTGGGACCCTACAAGCAATGGAAGTTATTAAAATGATCACAAACATCGGAGAGCCATTAGTAGGAAAGATTCTTCTCTATAATGGATTATTAGCACAATTTAATATTATTACTTATAAACGCTCAAATTATAAAGAAAATGCCATAGTTATTAAGAAGCTTGGAGAATCTTGATGATGTTCTCTCTTCCACTAACTTTTAGCACTCTCGCAATATGTATTGAAATACTAATATTTTATCGTAAGTCATCGAAACATTGTAACCAATGAAACCTATTAAATTTATCACAAATATGGAAAACCTTTTGTGAAAAAATAATTCTCTATAATGGATTATCATCATAATTTCATGTCATCGTCTATAAATAGACAGAGACTCGTGCAAACTTAGCTCCCATCAGTATTCTTGTGTAAAAAATTTTCAACGTAGATAAAAATACAATCAACGGAACTCTATTCAACTATTTTACTAGTCACACATAAAAATTGTTTCACATGAAAGTGCTCACTTCAAACCATAACCTATAAATAATCTAAGTCATATTTTAGTGATCGGTACTATAAAAGGTCAATGATCTGTCCACACACTTCTAACCTTAAGAGAAAACGTCTATTCATCAAGCATCATAAAATGCAGCTTAGGATTATTGCACGTATAAGAACAATCAATTGTCTCAGTTCATAAGAAAAATACATGGGAATTGATGTGTATAGAAGGATTAAGATAAACCTCATGGAGAGCTTTAATTACATAATTATTACATTCAGAAGCAGAAAGCTGCGGCTCATGAATTGATAATCCTTCAGCAATAATTTCACAGACAAGTATATGTAGAAAAAGTGAAGCACACAAATCTTGAAAACCAATCCACAGACGACAGTGTAAAAAGTGCATTTTTATAAAAGATCTCTTTAAAATAAGCGAGTAAATATGCAATGTTAAATGTGTTCTGTTTTGCGTGAGGGGCGTTCGCCCTAACAAAACATCAATAAGAGCTCTTTTTATAAAACTGCGAAACTAAAATTACAAAAAAATCAGACTTCTTTCTAAAATTAACATCTATGGTATAAGTTAATTTGGCTCGTTCGCTTTATTATTATCCATTGGTAAAGGAACAGGATGATCGGATAAACTGCGTAAATAAAGCAAAAGATCAGCACGATCTTGGTCATTTTTAATTCCACGGAAAGACATAATGGTCCCAGGAAATGCTTCACGTGGAGAACGTAGATAACGATCTAACGTTACAAAATCCCATTTTTGATCAGAGTGCGCACGTAATACCCGTGAATATGCAAAACCTGCTGCTGATGCCAAAGGGCGGTCAACAATTTCCCAAAGAACTGGACCAACACGCCCTGCTTCATTGCGTCCAGAAGTATGGCATATGGCACATTGGCGAAAAATTTTACGGCCATTTTCAAAATCACCTTGTTGAAGGCGGCTATTGAGTGATAGAGAAACATCCATCGCTTTCTGTTTTTCTTTAAATATATCGTTCTTGGTAACTGTATGATAATATTGAACCGATGTAGGATGATCATAAACTATATTGCTGAGTGTGGAAATTCCCACAACAATGATCAACACACATAAACAAGCAAAAACAAAATAGATAACTCTCCAGCGATTCATAAAAATTCAAATGTTCATGGTTTCATTACTATTTTTAGTATAAGCTTTTTCTTTATAACACACAACATCCTAAATGCACCACAGACGACGTTTGGAATCTTGCAATGGCTCTTGAACCAATTATTCTTATTCCTGCCCGTATGGGCTCAACCCGCCTTCCTAAAAAAGCTCTCGCTGAAATCGCTGGAAAGCCGATGATTGTTCATGTCGCAGAACAAGCAAAAAAAGCCGCATTAGGTCGGACCATCGTTGCAACAGATCATCATGATATTGCTGAAGCCGTTACAGCTTATGGACATGAATACATCATGACATCTTGTGATCACAAGTCTGGATCTGATCGTATTTATGAAGCTTTAGTACGCATTGATCCTGAACAACGCTACAACGCCATTTTAAATATACAAGGTGACCTACCAACAATCATGCCTCGTGAAATCATTCGTGCACTACGCCCTTTAGAAAATAGCTTTACTGATATTGCAACCTTGGGTGCTCAAATCATTGAAGAAAATGAAACAAGAGATCCCAATGTTGTCAAGATCATTGGGACACCGCTTTCTCAAAATCGCCTTCGTGCTCTTTATTTTACTCGCGCCACAGCACCCTATGGAGATGGTCCTCTTTATCACCATATTGGAATATACGCCTATAGGCGCGAAGCACTTGAAAAATTTGTATCATTCAAACCCTCACCACTTGAGAAACGTGAAAAACTTGAACAATTACGTGCATTAGAAAACAATATGCGTATTGATGTGGAAATAGTCGATACAATTCCCTTAGGTGTAGACACACAACATGATCTCGATAGAGCTTGTGAGATTTTAGCATGAAAATACTTAAAAAAACCAATAAAATTTCTTTCCAAGGAGAATACGGCGCTAATTCCCATATTGCTTGCTCCAATATGTTCCCCAATATGGATGCTGTTCCCTCTGCTACTTTCGAAGACGCTCTTAATTTAGTGGAAAGCGGGAAAGCTGATCTTGCTATGATCCCTATTGAAAATACTCTTGCAGGGCGCGTTGCAGACATTCATCATCTTTTACCGCAGTCGTCTCTTTATATTATTGATGAATATTTTTTACCTATCCATTTTCAACTCATGGTTTTGCCCGGCGTTACATATGACGAAATTAAAACCGTCCACAGCCATACGCATGCCCTTGCACAATGCCGAAAAATCATACGAAACAACGGTTGGAAACCTGTTGTTTCTGCTGACACCGCTGGAGCTGCAAAATTTATTAAAAAAAATGCTAAACGTTCACAGGCTGCCTTAGCACCTTTAATCGCAGCAGAACTCTATGGACTTGATATTCTTGAAAGAAATGTTGAAGATAACCCTCATAATATTACCCGTTTTGTCATCCTTTCACGCTCCAAACGACATGTCCCCAAACCTCAAAATGGCGAAAAAATCATCACCAGTCTTCTTTTTCGAGTGCGCAATGTCCCCGCTGCTCTCTATAAAGCTATGGGAGGATTTGCAACGAATGGTATCAATATGACAAAATTAGAAAGCTATCAAATTGGTGGAAATTTCAATGCAACACAATTCTTTGTTGATATTGAAGGACATCCTGAAGACCCGATGATGAAACTTGCCTTAGAAGAATTATCTTTCTTTTCTGCAGAACTGCGTATTATCGGTACTTATCCAGCACAAAACGATCGAACATCGTATATATAAAAGCAATTAAGCTGCTATCATTTTTTGTTGATATCAAAAAGCATCGTAAAAATTTCATAATGCAACGCATCTTGAAAGGGCTTGTTTTTTTCTACTCAACACCCTTTATAAACACTGAAGAAGAAAAAACAGCTCGTAACAGAATATATAAATTATTTTCATAATATTTTCTCACAAATTATATCACGATAAACCGCAATTCAACTCGTATAAAAACCAGTGTAAAAAATACAGTAACCAAAAATAAAAACGCTTGTACCATCTATTTCCCTTTATATATTCAAAGAGAGACTCTTGAGAAAAGTCATTATCCTCTGACAATATTCCAATAAAGATAACGAACTTCTAAATTCGCTCTCAAAACAATTAAAATTATTATACATAATAGAGCATTCAAATCTCTTAGATTAATACTATTCTAAACATAGTTTGAAACTAGAAAATGCAACTTAGCCCTGATTTTAGCATTAAGTTTGAGCTTTTATCTTTATAAAAATTGATTTATGATTCACCTCACTTTAGAAAAAGGAGAGGATAATGAAAAAAGTCTTCACGCGAGGATTATTAGCTGCAAATATTCTCGCCTACTCTAGTGTTGCATTTGCTGGCTTTGGTGAAAAAAAATGGAATTTTGCGCGGGATGAAAGTGTTGTGATCACACCATCCTATACATTCCAGCAAGGAGTTGAATACTCTTGTAATATCTTTAAACCGAAGAAAGTATCCTTTACTTTATCATACTCTGCCCCTTCTGATTTAAACAAATTGAGAATTTTTGTTGATGATGAAAAGAAAATAACCCATGATAAAGAAAAGAAAATCTTTACCCTAAAAAATATAAAATCTCTTCATATAAGTTTTCCTTGGTCAGGACGTTATATTTTTAAAAATATTACGAACAAAAAAGTTGTTGGAACAGATTGTGACACAGGAGGTTATGATTAACAATATTTCTATAACATCTAAATTTGAGTAGAGTTATTCTTTTTTTTAGGTGTTTTTTTCAAAATACGGCATAATGAGCCATTAAAACTAATCGCTGAAAAGATTATTTTTATATTAATATGGCAAACCTTAAGATGCTTATAAGGTCAGATATTAAAGAACTTTTGCGAAAACTAGAAGACTAGACTTAAATTGTTCTGTATTTTCTACTATCAGAGCTATTTTTTTAATAAGAATATAACTTCTATCTTCGCAACTGCTTTATTTTAAGTACTATAAAGCACATCGTACCCAAATCACTTAGATAAACAGAAAGTAAAATTTGCATCTGCAGACGCATTCCTCACTGCACTTTAAGTCATACTCATTCAGCTTTTTATAAAAATTTATCTCGCTTTTCTCTTTTCGTTAAAAAATCTAATTATTTAAAGCTATAAAATGTCGTGTATATAAAATACCATTTTTACAGTTATAAAATCATAAATCTGTGCCAGCCACCATTATTATTTTATAGCTTTTAAATTGCATCGTCTCTTGTATGAGTACAGTCCTTAAAAGATATGTGAAATCTTTTCTCCAATAATGGGAACACATATATTGATTTATCTAGTGATGAGCCCAACGTCTTTAATGAAGAAAATCAGCACTCAAGAAAAAAGAGCGATAACATCTACTCAAGATTTACATTCATAGATGTTAAAAGAAAAAATATTACGTATTTGATATTCTCGTTCACAATAGAAATGATGGAGTGGTATTATAAGATAAAACATTAACTCACTATAATTAAGTCTTTGATATTCATACTGAATCAATTAAAATCGTTTTCTTGAAAGTTACAAAGAGGAGTGGTGTGTGAGTAAAATTGATTGAAAAAAGGAATAAAAATGTTCCTTATGAAACCTCTCAAATGCAAAGGATTGCAACATTGGGGAGATGTTAAATAATATAAGGGTTCTGGCTTGTACTTTTATTAAACATAAAGATGGTAGTGCACAATGGACTTATACCTCAGCGGCAGTATGTATACACTTTACAAGTGATGTGATGAAATAGAGTTAAAAATATTTCGTGTAAAAGCATGTAAATGTAAAACTTAAGTGTATTGTGTTTAGAGTGTTCTGTTTTGTATGAAGGGGGAGACGTCATTGAATCAATATTTTATAATTATTCATAAACAATATTCTTCCTCTAAATTTCTCATTATAATTCATTGCACGATCTATATGCTTTATTTTCCTTTTTTGCCGTTGCAAATTTTAATGATTCAACTTCGTAATTTTAGAACAGACGGAGCTATCCTAAAATTCTTACAGGCAAGTTTGAACGAATGATTATAATTATACATTCAGATTATCTTAAACGAAGAAAATATTTTCATCCCCAATAAATATGAAAAACTCCTGCTATGAAAACTGATAAATCCTCAATCTCTTTGTTGTTTATATGTCAATAAATTAAACGCAAAGGAAAATTCTTTGTCGTTCTTAGGATATTTTTCGTTTCCGAGCTTGATTTTTCATTCCAAATCGACAATATGAACTCGGGAGGTTGGTGGTGGACGAACTACTCGCCAACTGGGTCAGGTCTGGAAAGAAGCAGCCCCAACGAGTTCTGGTACGGGTCATTGTTCCAACCTCCTATTTTGCTGAAGAAATTATTTTTTATGCTGTCTTTTAGCGAGGTATTTTTAATCTTCAGAGCGGCATTTGTATGCAGCAAATAAAGGGATTTTGTTGTTTTTAAACAAATTGTCCCATAAATAATTTGATTAAGAAAAAATCCTTTTATATGAGACTACAGTATTGATCTATGCTTTTGTATTATCAAAATGTACGCATAAAGAACTTCGAAGTTGGAAATATTCATGGAAAATTTACCGGTAGAAACAGCCTATCGTGTTCTTGCTCGTAAATATCGACCCCAAAACTTCTCTGACCTCATTGGTCAGGAAGCTATGGTGCGTACTCTCACCAACGCCTTTGAAAAAGGTCGTATTGCACAAGCGTGGATGTTAACAGGGATTCGTGGCGTAGGTAAAACCACAACAGCACGTATTTTGGCACGTGCGCTTAATTATAAAACAAAAGATATTGACCAACCAACAACTGTATTGGACTCTCTTGGTGAACATTGCACACAAATTATCGAAGGACGCCATATTGATGTTATAGAAATGGATGCCGCTTCTCATACGGGCATTGATGATATTCGTGAAATTATTGAACAAATACGCTATCGTCCTGTTTCTGCACGCTATAAGGTTTATATTATAGATGAAGTACATATGCTCTCAACACAAGCCTTTAATGGTTTATTGAAAACCCTTGAAGAACCACCGTCGCATGTAAAATTTATTTTTGCCACAACAGAAATTCGCAAAGTTCCTATTACAATTCTTTCGCGTTGCCAACGTTTTGATTTGCGACGTATTGAATCAAAAGCTTTGAGTGCACATTTGCGCCAAATTGCGAAATATGAAAAGGTAGAAGTAGAAGATCAAGCACTCTCTATTATTGCCCGTGCTGCAGAAGGATCTGCACGTGATGCATTATCCATTTTTGATCAAGCGATTGCCCATAGCAATGGCAATGTTAATGCTATTGCGGTGCGTACAATGTTAGGATTAGCTGATCAAGCACGTATTATTGATCTTTTTGAATTTATCATGAAGGGCGATGTTGTCAATGCGTTACATGAATTACGCAGTCAATATGAAGCAGGTGCTGATCCTCTTACTATATTGACAGAACTAGCCGATTTTAATCATCTGGTCACACGTTTACGTTTTACACCAGAAATAGTGGAAGATTTCTCACTAACTGAAGAACAACGTTTAAAAAGTTTAGACTTTTCAAAAAAACTTTCCGTTCCTGTTTTATCCCGAAACTGGCAAATGTTACTCAAAGGATTACAGGAAGTTAATCAAACTGCACGTCCACTTCAAGCCGCTGAAATGCTTTTAATTCGTCTTGCTCACACAGCTGACCTACCAACTCTTGATGAAGCTTTAAAAAAGCTTACGCAAGAAAAAACACCTCTCACACTCGTTACAAATTCTTCTCATCAAGAATCTACGAATGCAAATAATATAGCAAAAGAAACAACGGTCGATGCCCATACTTTCTCAAGCGTTACCAATACATTATCAGATCTATCAGATTTAAAAACATCTTTGAAAAGCCAATTAGATAATTCCTTACAACCGGAAAATTTAGTTAAAAATCAAACTTCTGAAAAAACCAACGCCCACGAAGTAACAAAAACTCTTGAAACTTTTCAATCTACTGATCTTTCTGAAAAGATTGAAAATTTATCGCATTGTGTCACACAAATAACAGAAGAGATTACTGAACCTAAAACTCTCGTAATTAATTCTTTGCACGATATTGTTCAATTAGCCGAACAGCATAATGACACTCCTTTCAAACTCCTTATTAAAGAATTTGTTCATCCTGTTTCTTTTGAAGCTGGGCATATTACCTTAAGACTTTCTGAAAATACCCCACAATTTCTTGCTCATGATATAGAAAAAAAGATATCTCAATGGACAGAAAAACGCTGGACAATAACTTTTGTTAATGAAGGAGGTGGCCCAACCTTACAGGAGGAAAGTATAGCGATTCAAAAGACTCTTTTTTCCAATGCAGAAACAGATCCTGATATCGCAAAAATCCTCAATCATTTCCCAGAAGCAAAAATTGTCGATATTCGACTCAATAAAGAAGAAAATGATCTTGATTTACTCCCCAATACCTTTAAAAATGCTGATATTTTTAAAAATAAAAATGATATCAATGATGAATAAGGATACCTCTTCCTATGCGTGAAATGATGAGCATGATGAAAAAAGCCAAAGAAATGCAAGAAAAAATGCAGAAGATTCAAGAAGAAATAGCTAATCTGCAAGCTGTGGGCACTGCAGGAGGTGGTCTCGTCAATATCACTTTAAATGGAAAAAATATTATAACAGCAATTCAAATTGATCCTTCATTACTCAAACCTGAGGAAGCTGAAATTCTTGAAGATCTCATTATGGCGGCTTATAATGAAGCAAGAACAAAAATCGAAGTCGCAATAGAAGAAAAAACCAAAAGTATGACCGCAGGGCTACCACTCCCATCAGGTTTCAAGCTTCCATTTTAATGAAACGGATTTTTTCCGTGGGACAAAAATATGTCTAAATACATTGCAGGACCTGAGATTGAACGTCTCATTCAGATTTTATCACGGTTACCAGGTCTTGGTCCACGTTCAGCACGTCGTGCTGCGCTTCATCTTATCAAAAAAAAAGAGACATTGCTGGAGCCTTTGGGAGCGGCTATACAAGCAGCTATAGAAAAAGTCGGCATTTGTTCTGTTTGTGGAAATGTCGATACCATTGATCCTTGTTCAATTTGCACAGATTTACGCCGCGATGATACAACAATCATTGTTGTTGAGGATATTGCTGATCTGTGGGCTCTTGAGCGCGCAAAAACTTTAGCCGCACGTTACCATGTGTTGGGTGGACGACTCTCTCCCTTAGATGGAATAGGCCCTGATGAACTCAATATTGCCACCTTAATACAACGTGTTGTACAAAACCCTATTACGGAGATTATTCTTGCTGTCAATGCGACTGTCGAAGGTCAAACAACTGCTCACTATATCACCGATCAGCTTTCCAATTTTCCAGTTAAAATTACGCGACTTGCTCATGGTGTCCCTGTAGGAGGCGAGCTTGATTATCTTGATGACGGAACTTTAGCAGCAGCTGTACAAGCAAGAACAAATCTTTAAAACTTTTTCTTCTTAACCTTTAGCTTTTTAATGACGGGGGAATATTCAAGTGATCAAGAAAAAACTCTCACTTTTAAACGACTTTGGTCCTGGTATTTTAGTATGTTTACTCATATCAGCCTTAGCTTATGGTTTAGAAGTTGTAGAAAAACAGCTTTTTGCAGAAGCGTGGCTTGAAAGCCTTGTTTTGGCAATTCTTTTAGGCTCTATTACCCGTAGTTGTTTTACTTTGCCAACATATTTTCAAAAAGGTATCACCTTTTGTGCAAAAACACTTCTCGAAATTGCTATTGTTCTTCTAGGTGCAAGCATTAGTATTAATGCAGTCCTTTCAGCTGGTTGGAATTTACTTGCTAGCATCGTATTCGTTATATTCATAACAATTATCCTTAGCTTTGTCATTGGTCGACTTTTCGGGCTTTCTACACATTTAGCAATGTTAGTTGCTTGCGGGAATGCTATTTGTGGCAATTCAGCTATTGTCGCTGTTGCACCTGTCATAAAAGCAAAACATGACGATGTAGCCGCGTCAATTGCCTTCACTGCTCTTTTAGGAATTCTTATTATTTTATTTTTACCCTTTTTACATCCATCTCTGAATTTGTCATTTAGCCAATATGGTGTGCTTGCTGGCATGGTTGTTTATGCTGTACCACAGGTTTTAGCAGCAACAGCATCTGTCTCTTTTCTGAGTGTTCAAATTGCAACAATTGTTAAATTGGTACGCGTTCTCATGTTAGGTCCTGTTATTTTTATTCTATCAATTATCTATCATCGCTCAGCACAAACACGTTTTCGTCTACATACTCTTGTGCCATGGTTTATAATCGGCTTTATTATCATGATGCTTATCCGCTCAAGCGGACTTATTCCTGAAACGGCTATAAATCCGATCAAACTTACTGCTCAGGTGTTCACTATCATTTCAATGGCAGCATTAGGTTTAGGTGTTGATATACGATCATTAAAAAAAGCAGGATGGCGCGTTATTTTAGCTTCAACCTGCTCCATAATTATTCTCGGTATTTGTAGCCTTATCATGATACAATTGAATGATTTAAATCATATAATACTTTGAAATATGCATTAATTGTTTCTTTTTTTAAGGGAGTATGCAATCAACCCAAAGTCCTCATTATTATTGAAATCAGTTCTTTCATAAACCAGAAAAAGTTCTAAAATACTGCTCATTATTCTATACAAAAAATTGAAAATGCTACGATATGAAGTGAAAACTATCGAATTTGCTTTTTCAATAAGCTTTTCAGTCTATAGTGATTTGCAACGGTATAGTATTCAATATGGAACGCATACAAAATAATGCTCTTTATTTCAGATCTGATTAAGTTAATTTTTTTTATAGAAGACAGAATATATTTATGTTGCTCATTCACGTACTTGTAAAAAAATACCTCTCAAGGCACATGAACTCCCTTTCAAGGCTGTGCCTGTGAATAATATAATTAAAATCCCCATGAAGTGTCCAAAATACATTGTTCATCCCCCTCTTCGCTTTATGAAGTAACAAGCCCTAGCATCATACTATTATTAACTCCCAATGTTGCAATAGCTCTTGCATTTAAATGGTTTATGAGAGAAATTTTACTCTTTTCTTCAATAGTTTTATCCACACGCCAACTCTCTTTCATGCCGTGTAAGAAAAAGATTTTAATTTATGAGTTTGAAATGAAAAAATCTTACAATATCCAAGGATATTATTGAACATGGCAATAATAAACTATTATTATAAAATCAATTCATTGATAACAAAAACCAATAAGAATCACATCAACATCTCGTTCTATCCCATAAAAAGATATTGTTGCTTATTGGCACTAGTAACTTTCTTACAAATGAAATATACGATAATGAAAAGATTAAAAATGCAGCAGGACTTTTATTTATCGTTTTATTCAACTAAAATATTTTTATGCTTATCCTTGCTATAGATACTGCTTCGATTTATTGTGCTGTTGCGCTTATTCGTCATAAATCTGTTATTGCGCGTATCAATGAGCGCATGAACAAAGGACATGCTGAAAAACTTATTGAGCAGATTACACAAATAATGACACAAGCCAATATGACGCTTGATCAAGTTGAGCGTATTGCTGTCAATATTGGACCTGGGTCATTTACTGGTGTACGTGTCGGTGTTGCAACAGCACGCGCTTTGGCATTAGCACTTGAAATACAAGCTGTTGGAGTGAGTGCTCTTGAAGCGTTAGCAGCACAAGTCATAAACAATAAAAGTACAGCATCGGCAATTACTGTTGTCATTGAAGCAGGGAGAGGGATGTTCTATCATCAAAATTTTCATAATAATCTCACACCTTTGGGAGAACCGGGATTAAAAACAATGGAAAATATCCTCGAAGATTTGCCAAAAAAAACCCGACTGACTGGCCCAGCTGCTGATGTCGTTGTGGAGCATGTTAAAAACCATAAAATATACGAAAAAATTGTCCTAGAAAAAATCCCCTGCGAAGCGGCTGATATTGTAAACTATGCTTATCTTGCTGCAAACAAACAACCACAAAATTCACCTCGCCCACTCTATCTACGCAGTGCTGATGCAAAACAACAAACCGATTTTGCTTTACCACGAAAAAAATAATGTCCAAATTTTCATTGACAAAAAAGAATTTTGGAATTGCTCCGCTACAAGTTCATGATAGTGCTGCTCTTCATCAAATTCATCAGCATTGTTTTACCCCTTCTTGGGAAAAACAAGCTTTTGATAATTTCTTAACAGATCACTCTATCTTCGGATACAAAGTTTTTCTCATTGATCGCTCTGATCAAATTTTAGGCTTTTGCCTATGCCGTCTCATCCTTGATGAAGCAGAAATCATCACAATTGCTGTTCATCCTCATTATCGTCAAAAAGGAATTGGTACCTTTCTTATCGAAAGCACAGTTCACTATCTTCACGACAAGGGCGCCATAAAATTATTCTTGGAAGTAGAAGCCATAAATCTTTCTGCTTTGAACCTTTATCAACGCTTTGAATTTCAAAAAATTTCTGAACGTCTTGCCTATTACGCGTCAAAAAATGGTCGTGGTGATGCAATTATCATGCAAAAAACTTTTAAGCAAATAGATTGAGATTTGTGTAAAAAACATTTAGACAAGCACTATGAATAAAGTAAATCCTAAAAATACATCTCCTGTTGCTCCTAAAAAGGTTTTTATCAAAACTTATGGATGTCAAATGAATGTTTATGATAGCCAACGGATGACTGATAGTCTCAGTTCGCAAGGCTATGTGACAACACAAATTCCCAATGATGCCGATCTTATTCTTGTTAATACCTGTCATATTCGCGAAAAAGCAGCAGAAAAACTTTATTCTGATCTCGGTCGTTTGCGCGTTATGCGTCAAGAGCGCACACCTGATAAACCCCTTATGGTTGGTGTAACAGGTTGTGTTGCACAAGCTGAGGGAAGTGAAATCTTGCGCCGTGCTCCAACAGTGGATCTTGTTATTGGTCCACAAATGTATCATCGCCTGCCAGAATTGTTAGAAAAAGCCAAACAAGGGAAAAAAATTATCGAAACAGACTATGCTGTTGAAGATAAATTTGCTCATTTGCCGCCCCATAATAAACATGCAGTAAGAAAACGAGGTGTGAGCGCATTTTTAACAGTACAAGAAGGGTGCGACAAATTTTGCACTTTTTGTGTTGTTCCGTACACACGCGGTGCTGAAATATCACGGTCTGTCGAGCAAATTACTGAAGAAGCCCGCCAGCTTATTGAAGCAGGTGTTAAAGAGATTACGCTGCTTGGACAAAATGTCAATGGTTGGCATGGACAAAGTGCTGATGGCAAAACTTGGCGTCTTGGCGATCTTCTTTATCATCTTGCAAAACTCGATGGTTTAAAGCGTTTGCGTTACACAACCAGCCACCCGCGTGATATGGATGATAGCCTTATTGCCGCACATCGAGATCTTGATATGTTAATGCCTTACCTCCATCTGCCTGTTCAATCAGGTTCAGATCGCATCTTAAAAGCCATGAATCGCCAACACAAAAGTTCTCATTATCTTCATCTTATTGAAAAAATTCGGACTGCACGACCCGATATTGCCTTTTCAGGTGATTTTATTGTAGGATTTCCAGGCGAAACAGATGAAGATTTTGAAGAAACCATTAAACTTATTCAACAAGTGCAATACAGTTCAGCTTATTCTTTTAAATATTCCCCCCGTCCTGGAACAGTGGGAGCCACAATGAAAAATCATGTTGATGAATCTGTAAAAGATGCCCGACTTCAACATTTACAAATCCTTCTCCTTGAGCAACAAAATGCGTTTTTGCGTTCTAAAATTGGTCAAAAAACGAACGTTCTCATCGAAAAACCTGGACGTCACTCAGGGCAAATGGTAGGACGTTCCCCTTGGCTTTTACCTGTTGTCGTCGATACAGAAGCCTCTACAGGTAGCGTGATAGAAATTCATATTAAAAATGCAAGCTCAAACAGTTTTGTTGGTGAAGTGACAAATAGATAAACATGCCTCTAACACCTTGTTCACAATAAATATTTTGGAAAACTCTTTTATTTTAAAAGAAAACGATTACATCTAAAGCGTGCACTTTTTGTAAAAAATTGTCTTTATAAAGTTTACTTAACAAAATGTGCAATATTTATGTAGATATGGAGAATAGACTGAAAACTTCAACCGAAAAAATAAAGCGTATTAAAGAAAAAGTAAATACGTCCCTTGAAAAGGCTGATACCTTGAAACAAACAAGCGCTTCAGATCTGAGCCAAGTTGTTTTGATTTTCGAAAATAATAAATATGCAAAAGCAGTTTTTGGTAAATTTGACGAAAATCTCGCTTATATCGAAAAAAAACTCGAACTTAGTATTCATCCGCGTGGTAATGAAGTCTTAATCCGTGGAAATATTTCTGTTATAAAACGTGCGCAATATGTATTGCAGCAGCTTTATGAACGAGCCAAAACACATCAAGAGCTCACTTTATCAGATATAAAAGGAGCGATTTCTATGGCAAATATACCAAAGAAGCAGAAAGAAGACACAATAGCACACAAATCTGCAACGAAACGTATACCAGCAAGGTTGAGTACCCATAAAAAAATAATTCATGCAAGAACTCCAACACAAGACGCTTACATAAGCGCTATGGAGCATACTGAACTTGTGTTTGGTATAGGACCAGCAGGAACAGGAAAAACGTATCTTGCTGTTGCTCATGCTGCAATGCTTCTAGAACGCGGTATCATTGAGCGAATTATTCTCTCACGTCCGGCTGTTGAAGCTGGAGAACATCTTGGTTTTCTTCCCGGTGATCTCAAAGAAAAAGTCGACCCATATTTACGACCACTTTATGATGCTCTTTATGATATGATGCCCGCTGAAAAAATAGAACGCATTTTAGCCTCTGGTGTCATAGAAATTGCTCCTCTCGCCTTTATGCGCGGACGAACACTTGCCCATGCCGCTGTTATTCTTGATGAGGCACAAAATACTACACCCATGCAAATGAAGATGTTTCTCACACGTCTTGGAGAAGGAACGCGTATGATTGTTACCGGTGACGTAAGCCAAATTGATTTGCCTATAGGGCAAAAATCAGGTCTCATTGAAGCAATTCGCATTCTTTCAAATGTAGAAAGTATCGCAATTGTGCATTTTGATGAAAAAGATGTTGTACGCCATCCACTTGTTGCTGCTATCGTTGGTGCTTATGATCGTGATTCAGAAATACAAAATAAAAAAAATCATTCGCATGCGATGCATTAAAAAATGAATTTGATTCATCATGATTATTATTGATATAATGATTAAAAGCGCAGGGTGGAATGATGAGAAAATGCTCTATAATATCACTGAAAAAGCATTAATGACAACTATGCATCATGTTTCATTGGCAAATGTTGTAAGCGAGATTAGCTTGCTTTTTACGAATGATGAACATATGGCACAAATCAATGCACAATGGCGCAACAAAAACAAATCTACTAATGTATTATCCTTTCCTGCTTTTCCACTTAAGGCTGGAAATCGACCTGGTCCCATGCTCGGTGATATTATTATTGCCCGAGAAACTGTTGTTTTCGAAGCAGAGAAAGAAGGAAAAACATTTCAAGACCATTTAACACATATGATTGTTCATGGTATCTTGCATCTGCTTGGTTATGATCATGAAACTGATGATGAAGCATATAAAATGGAAAAGCTCGAAAGAGAAATTCTTCAAAAGCTTTCCATAAGAGATCCTTACGCATAATTGTCTATCAATGATAAAATTTAACTTTTAAAATTAATATTACAAGCATACCATTTAAAGCCTCTTATTTATCTATTATAAGAAAGAAAGTTTAGAAGATTTCAAAACCATGGACAACAAAATAAATACACAAAATAATAGTCAAACATCTTCTAACAATGAAAAAAAATCTTCTCAACAGACGAATCATACAGAAAAATATTCTCTGATGAATCATTTATTTTCATTCTTACGTGGTCGTAATTGTGCACCTACGTCACTGCGCGATGATCTTACCGTTGCCCTCACGACTAACAATGAAAAAGATACCGCCCCCTTCTCGCCTGAAGAACGTACTATGCTGCATAACATTTTACGTTTACGTGAAGCACGCGTGGATGATGTTATGATACCTCGTTCTGAAATCGAAGCATTAGAAATAAACACTTCACTTGGAGAAACCCTTAAATGTTTTGCAAAAATTGGTCATTCTCGCATACCCGTTTATGCTGAAACTTTAGATGATCCGCGCGGCATGATCCATATCCGCGATATTCTTAACTATATGATTCGCTTTATTATCAATCCAACAAAAACCGAACAAAAATCCGATTTTCTTCAATTAAACCATACAGACTTACATACTCCAATCGGTGAATTGGACTTGATCCGAACAGTTCTCTTTGTTCCCAGTTCTATGCTTGCAAGCAAATTATTAACACGGATGCAAACTACACGAACTCAAATGGCTTTAGTTATTGATGAACATGGAGGAACAGATGGTCTCGTTTCAATGGAAGATATTGTTGAGTTAGTCGTTGGGGATATCGAAGATGAACATGATAATGTCGACAATGCTATCGTACGTGAACCCAATAATAAATGGCTCGTTGATGCAAGAACTGAACTAGAAGATGTGGAGAAAGCTCTTGGTCCTGATTTTATCGTAGGGGAATATGGTGATGAAGTTGATACTATTGGTGGTTTGATCGTCTCCATTCTTGATCGCATTCCTGCCAAAGGTGAAATTGTTGAAGCTGTACCTGGCTATAGATTTCGTATTTTAGAAGCTGATAAACGCCGGATTAAACGGTTGCGCATTTTTCGCATTCCAAAAAATGAGAATCTTGAAAACAATGCCATCCCTAAAGAATAGTTCAGCGTTTTTACACAATTTCATTGTTTTTTTATTCTCTGTTACAGGCTGGAAACGCCAAGCATGGATATTTCTGTGTGGTGCTCTTACTTCTTTTGCACTTCCACCCTTTTATTTAACACCTCTTTGCTTTTTAACTTTCCCTCTCTTTATTGTTTTACTGGACTCAATACAAGCCACCAAAAATAATAAAAAACATTTTTTTACTTACGCTCTAAGCTGTGGAACCTTTGGTTTTAGTTATTTTATTTGCGGCCTTTGGTGGCTATGCAATGCTTTGTTAACAGATCCAGATTCTTTTGGTTGGGCCGTCCCATTAGCCATTTTAGTCCCTCCACTCTACCTTTCTCTTTATTGGTTTTTTTCTGGTTTCATTGTCGGTTTATTATGGACAAAAGGAATAGCACGCTTTTTTGTTTTAGCCTTTGCATTAGGATTGTCCGAGTGGTTGCGTGCGTTTTTATTCACAGGATTTCCATGGAACTCTCTTGGCTATACAGCCATGCCAACCCCAATGTTCATGCAATCTGATGCAATCGTGGGACTTTACGGAATGAATATTCTTGCTGTCTTAGCCTACAGTTTGCCAACTGTTTTACTCACAGATGAAAAAAAGAAAGTGGCACTTTCTCTTTGCTTATCACTTATCTTCATTCACTGTGGTTTTGGGTTTTATCGTCTTCATACTATAGAAGACACAGCTGAAGATCAAAAAAGTGCTTATTGGGTGCGCATTGTTCAACCGTCCATCCAACAAAATATAAAATTGCGTGATAATACACGAGAAGCTATGTTGGAAGCGCATATGAAGCTAAGTGCAACACCAACAACCGATCAAAATTCAGAACCCGATTTTATCGTATGGCCTGAAGCTTCCGTTCCTTACCTTCTCTATGATCAATCATCTATCACAATGCACATCGCCTCTCTTTTAAAACCTAAACAATGGGCTATTGTTGGAGCAATACGCGCCAGCAATGATCTACCTTATTCCCAAACACAATATTTTAATACAATTGCAGTCATTAATGCTCAAGGTAATATTTTAAATACTTCCGATAAACTTCATTTGGTTCCTTTTGGTGAGTATCTTCCTTATCAGAATTTATTGAAAAAAATTGGATTGCGCACCCTTGCCGATAATATTGGTGGATATAGTGCTGCAAGTGTGCGCAAAATTGTTACAATGCCAAACGGATTTTCTTATCTACCCTTGATTTGTTATGAAGCAATATTTCCCCATGAAATGACTTTCAAAGGCTCCCCGCCTCAAGCAATTATTAATATTACAAATGATGCATGGTTTGGTGTAACACCTGGACCCTATCAACATCTTCAACAAGCACAGCTTCGTGCCGTTGAACTGGGAATTCCCCTCATACGGGCAGCCAATAATGGCATATCAGCTGTTATTGATTCTTATGGACGAATCGTTGTAGCTCTTCGACAAAATGCTGTGGGCATTATTGATTCACGAATTCCATCATCCATTACCCCTATAGGAAGCAATGAATACAGAACTTTCTCTACTTTTACCTTATTCATCCTTATGCTATTGTGTCGTATTGGTTTTGGTTTTACAAAACAGCTTAAATGATTCAAGTGCCCTTTGTACGGTATTATGTTGCGTGTACCAGTAATATTGGGAAAAAATATTACATATTGTTTTAATTATATGATAAATCAACTGCGCATAAATATGATGTTGGTTTAGAAGAAAAATGCTGGAAATAAAGAGTTGCATTATGACCGAAACTAGAAAAAAACCTGACCCTATAGATATCTATGTTGGAACTCGTATCCGTTTACGTCGTAATATTTTAGGACTCACTCAAGAGAAACTAGGTGAAAAATTAGGAATTACTTTTCAGCAAATCCAAAAATATGAAAAAGGAACAAACCGTATTGGTGCCAGCCGTCTTCAAGCGATAGCGGAAATTATGGATGTTCCTGTTTCTTACTTTTTTGATAAAGGACTTACCTCCCAACAAGTAGAAGGTTTTGCTGAAAGTGAACACAATTTTATAGACTTTTGTTCTAGCAGCGAAGGGATTCAGCTCATGCGCGCTTTTACAAATATATCTGATGCTAAAGTGCGTCGAAAAATTATTGACTTGGCAAAAGCACTTTCTGAGGAAGATTTGACAAATAAGTTATAAATTAAAATTATATCTTTTCTCTTTTATTCATATACATTTGCATTGACTATTTGCTGTAGAATTAGCAAATGGTGACGACTTTAGTAAGCAATTGATTAAATCGTTGGTTTTTTTTTGAAGGAGTTCCTATGCCGCATCAAGATTATCTTTTTACGAGCGAATCGGTATCGGAAGGACATCCTGATAAAATTTGTGATCGTATTTCCGATGAAATCGTTGATATGATCTATAAAGAAGCTGAAAAGACTGGTACTGATCCATGGTTAGTACGCGTTGCATGTGAAACTCTCGTCAGTGTCAACCGTGTTGTTATCGCTGGTGAAGTGCGTGTTCCCGATACGCTATTAAAAAAAGATAAAAATAAAGAATTCATCTATGATAAGACTGGCTTTCCACTCATTAATCCTACACGTTTTCGTACAGCAGCGCGCCGTGCTATTCGTACCATTGGCTATGAACAAGCAGGATTCCATTGGAAAACTGTTAAAATTGATGTTCTTTTGCGCCCACAATCAGCTGATATAGCAAGAGGGGTTGATAATGCTACGGATCGGCATGGTGAAGAAGGAGCAGGTGATCAAGGCATCATGTTTGGATATGCTTGCCGTGAAACACCTGATCTCATGCCTGCGCCAATTTATTATGCGCATAAAATTCTCAAACTTCTTGCCGCAGCCCGTCATAAAGGAGAGGGAGAAACTGGAAAATTAGGACCAGATGCTAAAAGCCAAATAACCATACGTTATAAAAATGGAAAACCGATAGAGGTCACATCCATTGTTCTTTCAACGCAGCACCTTGATGAAAGTTGGGATTCCAATAAAGTGCGTACAGTGGTTGAACCTTACATTCGCCAAGCTTTACATGACATTCCCATTTCAGCTCAATGTAGTTGGTATATAAACCCAACAGGAAAATTTGTCATTGGTGGTCCTCAAAGTGATGCCGGATTAACGGGACGCAAAATTATTGTGGATACTTACGGAGGTGCAGCACCCCATGGAGGCGGTGCTTTTTCAGGAAAAGATACAACAAAAGTTGATCGTTCTGCTGCCTATGCGGCACGCTATCTGGCTAAAAATATTGTTGCTGCTCATTTAGCAGAAAGATGCACCATTCAACTCTCCTATGCAATTGGTATTGCACAACCTTTATCTATTTATCTTAATCTTCATGGAACAGGAAAAGTCGATGAAAAGGTTATTGAAGAAGCCATCCGCAAAATAATGGACCTTTCACCTACCGGCATTCGAAAACATCTTGACCTCAATAAACCTATTTATGCAAAAACAGCTGCCTATGGTCACTTTGGTCGTAAACCAAAACACGATGGTTCGTTTTCATGGGAAAAAACTGATCTCGTGAAAACGCTTCAAACAATGATCCAAATCCCATGATTAAACATAATATACGTAAGAGTGAAGCATTTTTTGGACGCCGACAAGGAAAACAACTTCGAAACAGTCAGCTTACACGTATACAAATGCTTCTCCCCAGTTTGAATATTGATTTAAATGTCCCTCCTCCCTTAAACCTTACATCTTTATTTTCAAGCAAAGTAAGAGAAATTCGACTTGAAATCGGTTTTGGTGGAGGTGAACATTTACTTCATGAAATGGCATATTTTCCAACAACCGGTTTTATCGGTGTCGAGCCCTTTATCAATGGCATGGCAAAAATATTGTCGTCTCTTGAACAGCATCAAAACCATCAAAATCGTCTTCGCCTCTATAATGATGATGCTACACGCCTTCTGGATTGGCTCCCTGATAACTCGCTTGATGGAATAGACCTCTTCTATCCTGATCCTTGGCCGAAAAAGAAACACTGGAAACGACGCTTCATCAATATAAAAAATCTTAACCGTTTTTCTCGTGTTCTTAAAATAGGGAAATTTTTTCGCTTTGCTAGCGATATAGACAGTTATGTAAACTGGACTTTGTACCATTGTGCACAACATGATCACTTTGAATGGAAAGCAGAAAGCCCTCAAGACTGGAAACTCCCTTATCCACTATGGAGCGAAACCCGCTATGAAGCAAAAGCTCTCCGCGAAGGACGAACGCCTGCCTATCTTACCTTTATCAAGAAATAAATGATCAAGCGCTTTTCTCATAAACAACTTGAAAAATTTTGAATTTAAGAGTATCAATAGTTAAATTCTTGGTCTTATGATGAAGAGTGGGCCGTTGGACCCGCTCTTTTTTAATATCATAAAACTGATGAAACCAACTTGGATAAAATTTATGAATGAAGTTGAAAAAATAAGCAATCTTGACGAACCGCGCCTGTTTGAAGAAGATGGTATCGAAGCACAGGTTGCTGCTCTTGTCATACCACTACTTAAACCTTTAGGTTTTCGTTTGGTTCGCGTGAAACTTCTTGGTCAAAATGGTTTAACACTTCAAATTATGGTTGAACGTGCCGATGGTTCTATGACCATAGAAGATTGTGAAACGGTTAGTCGAACTGTTTCTCCCCTCCTTGATGTACAAAATGTTATTGAACGCAAATATCATTTAGAAATCTCATCCCCTGGAATTGATCGTCCATTGGTAAGAAAATCTGATTTTTTTCATTGGCAAGGGCATCTTGCAAAAATTGAAACCAAAATAACAATTGATGGGCGCCGAAAATTTCGCGGGACACTTACAAATATCACGCAAGATGGATTTATTTTAAACACTGATAAAGCTGCTTATGGAGAAGCCATGTATACCCCTATTTCCTTTTGTGATATTATAAATGCGCATTTAGTGCTTACCGATGAGCTTATTCGCGATGCATTGAAACAAAATAAAGATTTAAGTCAACAATTCATTGCCGAAGAGAACGCTAACGACTCTATACAGACGCTCAATTTCAAAAAATAATATCACTGGGAAATACCCATCGTGTGGCACAAAGAAGGAGAAAATTGATGGCTACAAGCGCTAACAGGCTTGAGATTCTGCAAATTGCAGATGCTGTTGCACGTGAAAAGTCAATCGACCGTGAAATTGTCATTTCTGCGATGGCTGATGCTATTCAAAAAGCAGCACGTTCTCGTTATGGTCAAGAAACCAATATTCGTGCTGAAATCAATTCTAAAACAGGTGAAATTAAATTACAGCGCCTGCTTAAAATCGTTGATGTCGTTGAAGACTATACAACGGAAATTACTTTGTCTGATGCTCTCAAACGTCAAGCAGAAGCAAAAATTGGTGATTTTTTTGCTGATCTTTTACCTCCTATGGATTTTGGACGTATCGCAGCACAATCTGCTAAACAGGTTATTGTACAAAAAGTACGCGATGCAGAGCGTGATCAGCAATATGAAGAATTCAAAAATAAAGTTGGTGAAATTATTTCTGGTACAGTTAAGCGTGTGGAATATGGTAACGTCATCGTTGATCTAGGGCGCGGTGAAGCTATTGTGCGCCGTGATGAATTAATTCCTCGTGAATCATTCCGCTATGGAGATCGCATTCGTGCTTTTGTCAATGATGTACACCGTGAAACGCGTGGGCCGCAAATTTTCCTTTCACGCACCCATCCCCAATTTATGGTAAAACTTTTCACTATGGAAGTACCTGAAATTTATGATGGTATTATAGAAATCAAATCTGTTGCTCGTGATCCAGGCTCACGGGCTAAAATCGCCGTTGTTTCACGCGATGGTTCCATTGATCCTGTTGGAGCATGCGTTGGAATGCGAGGAAGTCGTGTACAAGCTGTTGTTGCTGAATTACAAGGCGAAAAAATTGATATTATTCCTTGGTCGCCTGATGCGGCAACATTTGTCGTTAATGCACTGCAACCTGCTGAAGTTTCTAAAATCATCCTTGATGAAGATGCTGAACGGATTGAAGTTATTGTGCCAGATGATCAACTTAGCCTTGCTATTGGACGACGTGGGCAAAATGTTCGCTTGGCTTCGCAACTAACAGGATGGAACATTGATATTTTAACGGAAAAAGAAGAATCTGAGAATCGTCAAAAAGAATTTACTGAACGGAGTAAATTGTTTATGGAGGCCTTAGAGGTTGACGAAATGATCGGACAGGTTATGGCATCAGAGGGTTTCTCTTCTATTGAAGAAATCGCCTATATTGATCTTGAAGAAATTGCTTCTATTGATGGTTTTGACCATGAAACTGCTAATGAAATCCAAAGTCGTGCCCGCGAATATCTTGATCGGCAAGAAAAAGAGCTCGACGAAAAACGTAAAAAACTCGGAGTTTCTGACGAATTGCGAACACTTCCTGGAATGACAAGTGCTATGTTGGTTGCTGTAGGTGAGGATGGTGTAAAAACGATAGAAGACTTTGCTGGCTATGCCGTTGATGATTTAGCTGGTTGGAGAGAACGTAAAGAAGGTCAAACACAGAATTTTTCTGGTATTTTAACCCCTTTTGACATTACACGCGCAGATGCAGAAGCTATGGTTTTAGCCGCACGTGTACAAGCAGGCTGGATAGACCAAGCTGATCTTGTTACAGAAAGTCCTGTAGAAGATGAAAATTCTGCAGAAAATGAAAAAACAGATGATTTGGATGTGGATACACTTTAAATGAATGAACGGACTTGCATTGTAACCAGAAAAAATGCTTCAGTACAAACACTGATCCGTTTTGTTATTGGTCCCAATAACCAAATTGTTCCTGATCTTAAAGCGAATTTACCAGGGCGTGGCGTTTGGATTTCTGCCCATCACGCTGTTATTGAGAAAGCAATCAAACAAAAAGCTTTTCATAGAAATTTTAAAACAGATGTTGAAGTTGCACCAAATCTTGTGCATGTTGTTGATACGCTTTTACTAAAAGCCGCTCTTTCAAGCCTTTCCATGGCGCGAAAAGCGGGAGCAATTGTTATGGGAGCAACAAAGGTTGACGCTGCTATCCGCTCTGGTAAAGTTATTCTTGTACTTCATGCTAAAGAAACAACAGAAGATGGGAAACGAAAAATTGCACAGGCCATCCATTCAATACAACAACAAACAAATCGGACTATAAAAACCATATCTTTATTTACAAGTGATGAAATGCGAGTGGCTTTTGGCTCTAATCCTGTAATGCACGCGGCCTTACTGGACACAAAAGCTGCTGGAGGATTTCTCAAAACAACATGTAAATTGATCAGCTATCGTGACGACAAGCATAGTAAGTCTAGTGAGATGACGGCACAAGCCGTGAAGGAAGTACAATGAGTGAAAATAACAACGACAAAACAACCGTCAAGAAGACACTAACTCTCAAGAGGTCTGTCTTGGAAACGAGTACGGTTAAACAAAATTTTAGTCATGGCCGTACGAAGGCTGTCGTTGTCGAAACCAAGCGGCGTAAAATTACGCGACCTGATGAAAAATCTGAAACCCTACAGCCCATTACAAAGCCGCATGTGGCTTCTCAGCGCTCTAAACCACGTTTTGAGGAAAAAAAGCCTCAAGAATCTGTAGCCAAAAGCAATCTTTCATCGGCTGAAATGGAAGCAAGACTTCGCGCATTAGAAGAAGCACATATCCAAGAAAGAATAACGCGAGAACAAGCCGAAGAAGAAGCAAGGCGCGCTAAAGAGCGTGAAGAAATTTTACAGCAAGAAATTAAAGAAAAAGAAATACATCTCCAACAAGAAGAAGAAATATCGCCAGTACAGATTCCACCTGTTCCCCCTCTCATTGAACAGACAGATATTCCTATTGCGCCTAAACATACAACCGTGGTTGAAAAACGCAAAATAGATGACAATAAAGAGGAAGAACGGCATAGTCGACGTGCTAATCCTGCTAAGTCAGACATACGTATACCCAAAGTTGTCAAAGGAGCTGATGAGCGGAGACGCGGAAAGCTAACTCTGAATAGTGCACTGGATGAAGAAGGAAGCGCACGTGGGCGCTCAATGGCTGCAATGCGGCGTAGACAGGAAAAGTTTAAGCGTGCACAAAATCAAGAACCAAGAGAAAAAATTTCTCGCGAAGTTGTTCTTCCTGAAACGATTACCATTCAAGAGCTCGCACAACGTATGACTGAGCGTTCTGTTGATGTGATTAAATTCTTGATGAAACAAGGACAAATGATGAAACCGGGCGATGTTATTGATGCAGATGTTGCCGAACTCATCGCTGTTGAATTTGGCCATACTGTTAAACGTGTTTTAGAATCTGACGTAGAAGAAGGTATCTTTAATATAACAGATAATCCTCAAAACATGCAGCAACGCCCCCCTGTTGTAACCATTATGGGCCATGTTGACCACGGAAAAACTTCTCTTTTGGATGCTATTCGTAAAGCAAATGTTGTTTCTGGCGAAGCAGGAGGTATTACGCAGCATATTGGTGCCTATCAAGTAGAACAAAACGGTCAAAAAATTACCTTTATTGATACACCAGGGCATGCTGCATTTACGGCTATGCGTGCACGCGGAGCGCGTGTTACTGATATTGCTGTTCTCGTTGTAGCCGCTGATGATAGTGTTATGCCTCAAACGATTGAATCAATCAATCATGCGAAAGCTGCTGGTGTCCCTATCATTGTTGCTATCAACAAAATTGATAAACCAGCTGCGAATGCACAAAAAGTGCGTACAGAACTTCTACAACATGAAGTGTTTGTTGAAACTATGGGTGGAGAAACTTTGGACGTTGAAGTTTCTGCTAAAACTGGTCAAAATCTTGATAAACTTCTCGAAGCTATCCTTCTTCAGGCTGAAATGCTTGATCTGAAAGCAGATCCTCAACGAACTGCAGAGGGCGTTATCATTGAAGCCAAATTGGATCGCGGACGTGGGTCTGTTGCAACAGTTCTTGTTCAAAAAGGTACATTACACCCTTCTGATATTATCGTTGCCGGAAATGAATGGGGTCGTGTGCGTGCTTTGATTGACGACCATGGCCGCCATGTCAAAGAAGCCGTTCCTTCTACACCAATTGAAATTTTAGGCATGCAAGGAACACCACAAGCCGGAGACCGTTTTGCTGTTGTCACACATGAAGCAAAAGCACGTGAAATTTCTGAATATCGTCAACGATTAGCACGTGATAAAGCTGTTGCGCGGCAAACTGGTTCACGTGGTTCTCTTGAACAAATGATGACAAAATTGCAAACGACTGGTGTTAAGGAATTTTCTCTTATTATAAAAGGGGATGTGCAAGGATCAATTGAAGCAATCGCTTCAGCATTGGAAAAACTCGGAAATGACGAAGTTCGTGCGCGTATTGTACATTCTGGTGCTGGAGGAATTACCGAAAGTGATATTTCTCTTGCGGAAGCTTCTAACTCTGCTGTAATTGGCTTTAATGTTCGAGCCAATAAGCAAGCACGTGATTTTGCTAAAACACAAGGAATTGAAATTCGTTATTATAACATCATTTACGATCTTGTTGATGATATCAAGGCTGCTATGTCTGGATTACTCTCACCAGAACAGCGTGAAACATTCCTTGGTAATGCTGAAATTCTAGAAGTCTTTAACATTACAAAAATTGGAAAAGTTGCAGGCTGTCGCGTTACAGAAGGTAAAATAGAACGAGGAGCCGGTGTTCGCCTTATCCGCGATAATATCGTTATTCACGAAGGAAAGCTGAAAACACTCAAACGCTTTAAGGATGAAGTCAATGAAGTGCAAAGTGGTCAAGAATGTGGAATAGCCTTTGAAAATTATGAAGACATGCGTGCAGGAGACATCATTGAGACCTTCCGTATCGAACATATTAATCGCACATTATAAAATAATCCAATAACTTTACTCTGTTGTGAAATGAGAAAAGTTATTAGGTTTTATACGCAATATCTCTTTTTCCTTATCTAAATGGTCAAAAAAGAGATCTTGTAGCAAGGATAAAACTTTGATGAAAAATGCAGGGCCATCACAACGGCAACTTAGAGTAGCAGAGCAAGTACGTCATGCAATAGCGCATATATTACAGCGTGATATTTTGCTTGATGATATCTTAAAAGATATTGTTATTTCTGTCTCTGAAGTACGCATGTCACCAGATTTAAAAATTGCTACTTGCTTTGTATCACCTCTCAGCACTCTTAAAAATGCTTCTCATACCGATGTTGTTGATACCCTCAATAAACGTAGTCGTTTTCTCCGTGGAGAAATCAGTCATGCGTTGCGACAAATGAAATATATGCCAGAACTGCGTTTCCGACTTGATAATAGTTTTGATAATTTTTCAAAAATTGATGCCCTCCTTCGCTCGCCTGAGGTTGCACGCGATCTTCACCATAGTGATACAGATGAGGATTAAAGATATGGCGCGGCAACATAAGAAAAAAGGGCGTCCTGTTTCTGGCTGGGTCATATTTGATAAACCAAAAGGAATGAAATCAACAGAAGCTGTTTCACAAATCAAATGGCTCTTCCATGCTCAAAAGGCAGGACATGCGGGTACACTTGATCCTCTTGCTTCTGGTCTCCTTCCCATTGCATTGGGCGAAGCAACCAAAACCGTCCCTTACGTGATGCAAGGCAAAAAAACTTACCGTTTTCATATTGCTTGGGGGCAAGAGCGCTCAACAGATGATCTAGAAGGAGAAATAACCAAAACATCTCTCAAACGTCCAACTCGAGAAGAAATACTTGCTCTTCTTCCTCAATATACAGGTATTATTTTGCAAACACCTCCACAGTTTTCAGCAATCAAAATTGCCGGAAATCGTGCCTATGATTTAGCGCGTGAAGGGGAAGTTGTTGAAATTCCGCCCCGTGAAGTGGAAATAGAAACTTTCAAGTTATTAGAAATGCCTACCAAAGAGCATTCTGCCTTTGAAATAACCTGCGGAAAAGGAACTTATGTGCGCTCTTTAGCACGCGATATGGGACGTGATCTCGGTTGCTATGGGCATATTGCTGATTTAAGACGTATTGCCGTCGCACCTTTTGATGAAGAAGATCTCATTACATGGGAGGAACTAAAAGCAGCCATTCCGCCAAATAAAAACACTACAGAGGAAAATAATCGTTCTTTTGAAAAAAAATTCACAACACTTGATGGGCTCTTAATTGAAACGAGCGCTGCATTGGATTGCCTCTTTCATTATACCCTTAATGAAACCCAAGCACAAAGAGTTATGAAGGGGCATTCTATACCCTTGTGTCATCACAAAGTACCTCTTGATGAAGATGAAATTTGTGTCCTCTATAAGGAACAACTTCTTGCTATCGGCACCCTCGACAAAGGTCTATTTAAAGCAAAGCGGATTTTTACAATTTAATCGATTCTTTCCCCCTTTTGCGGAAAAATCATTTTTCTCTCTCAAATAAAGAAAATGTTTTGCTTTTCATTGTCTCCATTTTTCTTATTCACATCAAAAATTAAGTTAACGATACAAGCCAACACCATCATACACTTTGTCCCCCCTAATGTCACAACAGTCCTTGCATTTAAAAAGATTCATAAGCGGCATGTTATATCCCTTTTTCAATCTCTTTTTACTTACACATTAACCTCCGTTTGTAATGAATCAGCGAATGATTTGGATGGATTCAACCTAAACACATTTAAAATGAAATAATCCTAAGATATCTAGACTTTTACATTCAATATAAAAAACAGTTATTTATTCTTATAATCAATGTGTTGGAATCATATGCATTGCATCCAACCTTAAAAACTCAAGAATCTATATCATGTTAAATCACTCATTTGATCATTACAGTACACACCTACATAATCTCTTTTTGGCGAAAAGAATTGTTTCGAATAGAAAAACTCAAACCTTAGGATTTAAACACATTGTAAGGATAATCCCTTCCAACTATCTATCCAATAAAAATTGATCGTTGACCACCTAAAAATGACATCATTATGCTTACAATCGATTATTCTAATCATAACGAAAGCACGCAAAGGTTTTGTAAAAATATCTGTAAAGAATAAGAAATTGTCAAGCTAGGGACTAGCTTATCGTTGTTTTTTGTATCGAATAAAAAGCTGGTATATCTCTTCATTCCATGGTTGGTATATTTTTTATTTCATGACTTTATTTATCTGATAATACTATATTTCTTCTCTTGCTTATAAAGCAATATTCAACCCTAATACTGTAACATTTTTGAAAGAAAGATTAAAATGGTTGGTATTTTGTAAACAGTTTCAACCTTCTATTCCAGATATGAGTAAAGATATATCTGGTTGAGTAATATTTAAAAGGATAAAATAGCTTCATTTTGAAAAAATATGCAAGCAAAAACAAGCTATTTTTCATCTTACTATTATCCCTTTCATTCGACTCTAATTTTTAAATAATAGGGATTACGCTTTGTCTTACGTTTTTATTTTTCTCGCTCTTTTAATATGATTATTTCTCACTCAAAATAGGACGCCTAAAATAAAAATTGTTGTGCTGCTTATTCACATGCTTTTTTAAGAAACATTTCTCAATGCATTCGAACCTATTTCACAACAACGCTCGTAAAATATATAAAATTCATTGCGCATGGCCCCATCTTTACGCTTAATAAAAATATAAGCCGGTATTATCATTCTATTTTCTAATTTAAAGTGTCGTAATAAACCTTGGTACTCGAAATAGTTTATTAGAAATCCTCCTTTTTCTATCATACCCACTCTTACTTGTGACGTACAAGAAAATGGTTTTGATTGATGCAATATAAAGTGAGATAAACAGATTTGAAATGAGAAAAACTTAAATTTTTCAAGACTATTATTTACCATAAAAAATGATAATTAGTCATTTATTAAGTCAATATATTAACTATTGTAATACCCGTTTTTTTGTTGTTGCACTTATGCAAAAAAATTGATCAAAATAATATTAACATAATTTAATATTTTACAAAAAAACTGTTTTAACCCTAAGGGAGATGATCAGAGGAGACTTTTAAAAGCATCTCATTGGCTTGGGGTATTGTTTGGCGTTCAATCATGCGGTGCACTCTTATACCGTTAGGAGCACAATTTAAATGACGCAGACGCTTATTGACTTCGGCATCCGCTTTTGTGCGACGATGATTATGGCGTAAATAATCTACCCATGTTGGCATATGATAAGCCTCTGTCCAATATTCAGGTCTTTCCAGATCTCGTAAAAGGACCCATTGACGCGCACCATCGCGTAACCGAATATGGCGTCGACGCGTCATCACTTTAAGAAACTCTTCGAGATCATTTTCATGAATTTGATAATCAATCATTATCATGATCGGGCCACTTCTTGCTTTGAGGTCGAGTAATAATTCCGGCTCTCTAAAATGATCAAGAGGATTTAAATCTATCTGAGGAATTTCTTGAATTCTAAACTTTACCCCCGCAAGAGCACCTAAAATCAAGAATAGAGAACAAATGCTCAAAGCAATTGTTGGAGAATAACCATCAGCCAAAACTCCCCAGATTGCACTTCCAATAGCCATCCCCCCATAAGATGCCGTTTGATAAAGTGCTAAAGAACGAGCTACAACCCAGCGTGGTGTGGAGAGTTGTACAGATGTATTAAACAACGATAATGCCAAAACCCAACATAAACCTGCAGGAAATAAAGCAATATGGCTTATAATCAGTGAACGGCTTATTCCCAATAAAAAGCAAGAAAAGGCAAAACCAATAAATGCACTTGCAATAATTGTTTCTGAACGAAAATGATGCCGTACAAATTCATTAATAATACCTGCTGTCATGGCTCCTAACCCAAAACAACCCAGCAACGTACCATAAAGAAGGGCATTTCCTCCGAGAACTTTATGCGCAACAATTGGCAAAAGTGCTAAAATCGAAATTGCTCCTATACCAAAAAGGAACGCTCGAACCATAATACTTAAGAGATTAGGCGACATCGCAACATAACGCAAACCATCTGAGACAGCTCCTAACAGTCTTTCTCGTGGCAATGGGTTGTTTTTATAATTCGATTTCCAGAAAAATAACGCACCAATAAGAGGAATATAGCTTATAGCATTAAACAAAAAAGCAGCAGATGCACCCAAAGTTGCAATAATGGCACCACCAATCGCAGGGCCAACACTCCGCATCAAATTAAAGCCGACACTATTCAAACTAACAGCAGCAGGAATATTTTCCCTGCTCACAATATCTCCTATCGTTGCTTGCCAAGAAGGATTATAAAAAGCTGTACCACATCCAATCAAAAACGTAAAACATAACAAAAGCCAAGGTGTGAGAAATCCCAGATAGGCTAAGACAGCTAAACTCATGGATATGACCATCATCATAATTTGCGCGCACAACATAATTTGACGCCGATTAAAATTATCAGCTAAGGCCCCTGCCATCAAAGAAAACATAACAAGTGGTAACGTTGTCGCACTTTGAACAAGCCCAACCATGGAATGCGAAGAACTAATCAACGCCATTAACCACCCTGCTCCAACAGCCTGTATCAGCCCCCCTAAATTAGAAATAAGAGTAGATGACCATAAATTTCGAAATACCGAATTACGAAAAAGTTTTAATGTTGAAATGCTCTGCATCTTTTTCCTCCAAATCGGTATTTATCACTTTTGTTACCACATACACGCTCATAATCTTTGTATCAAAAGGATGCATAATTCTTTAAAAAACTTCTCATAAAACTCTATTTAAATCAATATTTCAAAACAAAAGCTTTTATTTAAAGAAAGACTTCAAAATGCTGTTAAGGACTAGTATTTTAACCTTCTTTCCTATATAAGAACGAAAATAGGTAAGAGTCTTCGACTTTTCCTGTTTTCTCACAGACCCTTGCTGAACGACATCTCGGCTATGGGTGACTTTATGTTTCTTCGTTTTTGGAAAGGATAATACGATGTCGATTACAGCTGAACGTAAACAAGCTCTTGTCGCAGAATACGCAAATAAAGTTGGTGATACAGGATCACCAGAAGTACAAATTGCTGTACTTTCTGAACGTATTTCTAATTTAACAAACCACTTTAAATCTCATAAAAAAGATAATCATTCTCGTCGTGGTCTTTTGAAGATGGTGTCTCAACGCCGGCGCCTTCTTGATTATCTTAAAGGAGTTGACCAAAATCGTTATCAGACACTTATAAAGAAGTTAGGTTTGCGTCGCTAAAAGAAAAATGGAAGTGGTATTTAAAAAACATCCATTTTTTCAACGTGTTGCTTTTAATTAAAAATTTTAAAAACTGATAAGTTATTATGGGATAGAACTGCTCATCGTTTCGCATTTAAGCAGTTTACTTCTTTTTTCTTGCAACAAAGATAAAAAGTATGTTGTCCATCCCAGATCTTGGAAGTATGCTACGCGAAACCAGAATGTGAGCAATCAAAGATTTAAACACTGGTCATTAAGGATAAAAAATGTTTAAAACGCACAAGATAGAAATTGAATGGGCCGGGCGTCCGCTCACCCTTGAAACAGGGAAAATAGCGCGTCAAGCTGATGGTGCAGTGATTGCCACCTATGGAGAAACGATTGTCTTAGCTACCGTTGTATCAGCCAAAATCCCAAAACCAGACCAGGACTTTTTTCCACTCACCGTTAATTATCAAGAAAAATCCTATGCTGTTGGTCGAATACCTGGGGGCTATTTAAAACGTGAAAGTCGACCAAGTGAAAATGAAACTTTGGTTTCACGTTTGATTGATCGCCCAATTCGTCCCCTTTTCGTTGAGGGATATAAAAATGATACACAAGTTATTGTTTCCGTTATACAGCATGATCTCGAAAACAATCCCGATATCCTTGCAATGATTGCATCTTCTGCCGCATTGACCCTGTCAGGTGTTCCTTTCATGGGGCCTATAGCCGGTGCCCGCGTTGGCTATTGTAATGGACAATATGTTCTTAATCCTCATATCGATGAAATGCCTGAATCAAAACTTGATCTTGTTGTTGCTGGAACAGAAAGTGCTGTTTTGATGGTTGAATCAGAAGCACAAGAATTACCGGAAGATATCATGTTGGGAGCTGTGATGTTTGGTCACAAAGGCCTTCAACCTGTCCTTGATGCCATCATCAAGCTTGCTGAAGTTGCTGCAAAAGATCCTCGTGATTTTGTTCCTGAAGATCTTTCTGAACTTGAAAAAGCGGTGCAGAAAATGGCAGAACAGGATATACGAAAGGCTTACACAATTACTGATAAGCAAGAACGTTATGCTGCAATTGATGCTCTAAAAACAGAAATTATCAGTAAATTTATGCCAGAAACAGAAGACGACTGTCAATTCAGTGCAGATCAAATTGCAACCGTCTTTAAACAATTGCAAGCAAAAATTGTTCGTGGAAACATTCTTGATACCCAAAAGCGTATTGATGGACGCAATCTTTCTACCGTGCGCCCTATCCAATCAGAAGTAAGTATTTTACCCCGTACACATGGATCCGCACTCTTTACCCGCGGAGAAACACAAGCTATTGTCGTTGCAACATTGGGAACTGGTGAAGATGAACAATATGTTGATTCTTTAACGGGTATGTATAAGGAAACATTCCTCCTCCATTATAATTTTCCACCATTTTCCGTGGGTGAAACAGGACGCCTTGGTTCTCCTGGTCGTCGTGAAATTGGACATGGCAAATTGGCATGGAGAGCAATTCATCCCATGTTGCCAAATAAAGAATCTTTTCCTTATACCATTCGTGCTGTCTCAGAAATTACTGAATCCAATGGATCTTCTTCTATGGCAACGGTTTGTGGAACGTCACTTGCTCTCATGGATGCTGGTGTTCCTCTAGCACGCCCTGTTGCTGGTATTGCTATGGGCTTGATTAAAGAAGGAGAACGCTTTGCTGTTCTTTCTGATATTTTAGGAGATGAAGATCATCTTGGAGATATGGATTTTAAAGTCGCAGGAACAGAAAATGGTATTACTGCCTTGCAAATGGATATCAAAATTGATGGTATTACCGAAGAGATTATGAAAATTGCGCTTGAACAAGCCAAAGGTGGCCGAATCCATATCCTTAATGAGATGGCGAAAGCTTTAACCAGTGCACGTGCTGAGCTGAGTGAATTTTCTCCGAGAATCGAAGTTATGAATATTTCTGTCGATAAAATCCGTGATGTTATCGGCTCTGGTGGTAAAGTTATTCGGGAAATCGTGGAACAAACAGGAGCAAAAATTAATATTGAAGATGATGGTACCATTAAAATTGCTTCTGCTGATGCTAAAACCATTGAAGCGGCAAAACGCTGGATCCATTCTATTGTTGATGAACCTGAAGTTGGTGCTATCTACCAAGGAACAGTTGTAAAAACTGCAGAATTTGGTGCATTTATAAACTTCTTTGGTTCTCGTGATGGACTCGTTCATATCTCTCAACTTGCATCGGAACGTGTCGCCAAAACAACCGATATTATTAAGGAAGGCGACAAAGTTTGGGTTAAGTTAATGGGCTTTGATGAGCGTGGAAAAGTTCGGTTATCAATGAAGGTCGTTGATCAAACAACCGGAAAGGAAATCACCGGTGATAAAGCGATGAATGAAGAAAAGTGCGTGGATGAAAAAAAACAACCTGAAAATAAGCGCCGCCGTAAGAAAAAAGAAGAGTAAGCCTTTCTTCTTATCAATCATGAAATGCCATCCCAATATTGGAATGGCATTTTTCTTTGAAAGAGCCCTATGTGTTATTATTTTTGCCTTTTGAAAATCATGAACTCCCGTATCCAGATCCAAGCCAATGTTGGCTGAGTTTCGGTTTAACAGAAGTTCCGGCTCAAAAATGGGCGCAAAATTTAAAAATTATTACGCCTTGGCGACCAGATTTTTTAAAATTTGTCGATACTCAATTTCACTGCTCTCCTCAAATAGATAAAACTTTCAACTATGATGGTGCATTTTTACATTTGAGCAAATATCGTGGTTTTAATCAAAATTGTTTTCTTGATTTATTAGAATGCGTTAAACCCAATGGATGGGTTGTGATCAGTGGGAATAAAACTGCTGGTGCTGCTTCAATGATGAAATGGGTCAAAAATATTGTCCCCATCACCAATAAACTGTCTAAAAATCATGGTCTGGTATTTTGGCTGCAAGTTCCTCCACAAATAGAGAAACAGAATATTGTACAATTGCGCTCACCACCGCTTACTTTTGGTAAATTTCAAACTACTTCTGGTATGTTCTCACACGGTCGTATTGATCCAGGATCTGCTGCGCTTGCTTCTTATATGCTCAAAGTTATTTCTGGAAAAACAGCTGATTTTGGTGCTGGATGGGGTTATCTTTCTCACGTTGCGCTTGAAAGAAGTGAAAAACTCACTGCTCTCGACCTTTATGAAGCAGACTACAATGCTTTGAGAGCAGCAAAACAGCACCTTAAATCCATAACAACTCCTTTTCCAATTCATTTTTATTGGCACGACCTTGTACATGAACCTATCACAAATCTATATGACACAATCATTTCAAATCCACCGTTTCACACACAACAAACAACAGATGTTTCATTAGGAAAAAATTTTATTATAAATGCTGCAAAGTGCTTAAAGCCAAGCGGCAGTCTGCTTTTTGTTGCAAACCGCCACCTGCCTTATGAAACATTATTAAAAAATATTTTCCGCACAGTGTTGATACACGAACAACCCCATGGTTTCAAAATTATCGAAGCACGCAGATAAACAGAACAAGCAATAACTTTCAAAGAATAAAACGTGAAAGATCGATATCAGCAGCAAGCTCGCCAATAGATTTTCTCACGTAAGCAGCATCAATTGTAAATGTTGTTCCAGCTTTATCAGGCGCGGTGAAAGAAATTTCATCCAAAACGCGCTCCATCACTGTTTGCAAACGACGTGCCCCTATATTTTCAATCCTTGCATTTAAATCTACAGCAATATCTGCTAAAGCATCAATAGCATCATCTGTAATTTCCAAATGAACCTCTTCCGTTGCCATAAGAGCGATATATTGTTTAATCAAACTAGCTTCTGGTTCCGTTAGAATGCGTCGTAAATCTTCCCTTGTTAAAGGGTTGAGCTCCACACGGATGGGCAAACGTCCTTGAAGTTCCGGTAATAAATCAGATGGCTTGGAAACATGAAATGCACCTGAGGCAATAAAAAGAATATGATCGGTTTTTATTTGCCCATATTTTGTAGAAATTGTTGTTCCTTCAACCAAAGGCAAAAGATCCCGTTGAACGCCCTCACGCGAAACCGCAACACTTGCTCCACCATCCCTGGTTGCAATTTTATCAATCTCGTCGATAAAAACAATACCGTCATTTTCAGCAACACGAAGCGCCTCTTGAATAATTTGCTCCTGATCAAGGAGTTTTTCAGATTCATCATCAATGAGCGGCTTAAAAGCATCTCTTACTGTCGTCTTACGGACTTTTGTACGACTGCCCATTTTTCCCAAAATATCTGATAAATTCATAATACCCATTTGCGCCCCAGGCATACCAGGAATATCAAAGGTTGAAGCACTACTGCTATTATTATCGGCGACTTCAATTTCAATCTCTTTTTCATCTAATTCACCTTCACGCAATTTTTTACGAAAACTATCACGAGTAGTAGGACTTGCTGTTTTACCAACAAGGGCGTCTAAAACACGCTCTTCAGCATTCACGTGGGCCTTTTCTTTTATTTCATCCCGTTTCTTTTCACGCACAAGAGAAATGGCAATTTCAACAAGATCTCGAATAATTTGCTCAACATCACGTCCCACATAACCAACTTCAGTAAATTTAGTCGCTTCTACTTTAACGAAGGGTGCTCCAGAAAGTTTTGCTAATCGACGTGCAATACCAGTTTTACCAACACCTGTTGGCCCTATCATTAAAATATTTTTTGGCATAACTTCTTCACGCATCGGCTCATCAAGCTGTTGCCTACGCCACCGATTGCGCAGTGCAATAGCTACAGAGCGTTTGGCATCATTTTGGCCAATAATAAAACGATCAAGTTCAGAAACAGTCTCACGAGGGGAAAATACAACACACATTTAAATAGCTTTCTCTAAAGAAGATAATTCTGCATCCAATGTTTCAATCGTAAAATGATCATTGGTGTAAACACAAATTTTAGCGGCAATAGCCATAGCTTTACGAGCAATAGTTTCTGCATCCAAATCCAAATCCATGAGTGCACGCGCTGCCGAAAGCGCAAAATTTCCTCCAGAGCCAATTGCCATAACCCCATCTTCTGGTTCTAAAACATCACCAAGCCCTGTTAGAGCCAAAGTTACTTTCTTATCAGCCACGAGCATCATTGCTTCGAGACGACGCAAATAGCGATCTGTTCTCCAATCTTTTGCAAGTTCTACACAGGCACGCATAAGCTGATCAGGATATTGTTCAAGCTTTGTTTCCAATCTCTCCAGTAATGTAAAAGCATCTGCCGTAGCACCTGCAAAACCAGCAATAACCACTCCGTTCTTTCCAAGACGACGCACTTTACGTGCATTGCCTTTCATAATTGTCTGTCCAAGAGAAACCTGACCATCACCGGCCATCACGACTTTTCCACCTTTTCGTACCGTAATAATTGTTGTACCATACATTATGTCTGGCTTATGTTCTGTCATAAGGAAACTCCTTAATATTAACTTTACTTTTTAATATTGATTTCTTTTCATACAATGTAAAACTCAATTACTATTGTCCTATTTAAGAACATATACAGCAAAACACAATGATTCAGCATAACTCAATTTGTTGAAAATGGAAAAATGATATCATTGTTGTCAATGCAAATTACTGCTAAATAGCTTTATATAAACAGTTTGTGCTTTTTAGAGGAAAATTATGAAAAAAATAGCCATAGGGACCTTAGGTGGAACAATTGCAATGACGGCTGATAGTTTTGGTCACATGCAACCGACTTTAACTTCAGATAACCTCATAAAAAGTGTTCCTGCTTTAAATAACGTTGCTGATATTCATGCACAAACATTAATGCAAATACCAAGTGGATCTTTATCGTTTCAAATGCTTTTTGAAATAATTAAGTGGGCAAAACAACAAATAAACGCTGGTGCAGAAGGTATTGTTTTAACACAAGGGACTGATACTCTGGAAGAAACAGCTTTTTTTCTTTCTCTTTATTGGAAAGAAGCTGAACCTCTCATCATAACCGGTGCTATGCGCATGCCTCATGAAGCAGGAGCCGATGGCCCAGCTAATATTTTAGCAGCCACTCATGTTGCGGCAGCCCCACAAAGTCGTAACAGAGGCGTTCTCGTTGTCATCAATGATACAATTCATTCACCTTATTGGCTCTATAAAAGCCATACCGTCAAAGTCGAAACTTTTCAATCAGGTCTTGCAGGTGTTTTAGGAACTATTTTAGAGGAAAAACTTATTTATTTCAATGATCGAAAATTTTTCCCAAAAACGTTTGATTTTCCCCAAAACCATGATCATCAAATTGCACTCCTCTATTCCTCTTTATCTTCTGATGCACAATTAATGAAACTCTGCCTCGAAAGTGGGTATTATGCTGGGCTTGTTATTGCAGGTTTTGGTGCAGGACACTGTAGTTTTCAAGAAGCAGACCTCGTACAACAATATGCACAAAAAATACCAATCATTATTGCTAGTCGTTGTTGTAATGGCTCCACAACTCGTATAACTTATGGCTATAAAGGCTCAGAAATCGATATGATTGCTTCTGGTGCGCTCATGTCTGGTTATTTATCAGCCGTAAAAGCCCGTCTACTTTTATGGGCTTTTTTGGCGCAAGGGTACTCATTGGAACAAATCCGTGTAGATTGGAATGACTGGACGATAAGCTAACAAAAAATGACCTATTATCTTGAAGAAGAGAGCATGAAAAACAAAATTTACTTGAATACAAAGCCGTTCACATGTCCGTTCTTAATCGATTGCTGCGGCAAAAAAATTCTCGACCAATACAAATGATTGATACGACTATACAAAAAATTAATCAGAAAGATAATCTGGTCAAATCCGTTTCTGACCGATATTCACCCTACCGTGTCTTTACTGCACAACAATGGTCAGAGTTTCGTGCGGATACACCTCTTACTTTGACTTTTGATGAAATTAAGCGTTTACGCTCTATGGATGATCCTATCGATCTTGAGGAAGTTCAACGCATTTATCTTTCTTTATCGCGTTTGTTATCATGCCATGTTGAAGCCGTACAGGAACTTTTTCACAAACGTCAGAAGTTTCTCCATCAAGAAGAGATGAGGAAAACGCCTTTTATTATTGGAATTGCTGGTTCTGTAGCAGTAGGAAAATCAACCACTGCTCGCATTCTTCAAGAACTATTGAAACGTTGGACATCTAGTCTTAAAGTTGATCTGATCACAACGGATGGTTTTCTCTATCCTAACGCAATCTTACAGCAAAAAAATCGTATGAATCGTAAAGGATTTCCTGATTCCTATGACATAAAAAAATTGCTATGCTTTCTTTCTGCTATAAAAGCAGGTGTCGGAAATATTCGTGCTCCGCTTTACTCACATATGACCTATGATGTTCTAGAAAACCAGACAATTGCCATTGACCATCCTGATATTTTAATTGTTGAAGGTATTAATGTATTACAGGTCAGTGATCTTCCTAAAGATGGGAAAGCCATTCCTTTCGTATCTGATTTTTTTGATTTTTCAATTTATGTCGATGCTGAAACAGAAGTCATTCGTCACTGGTATTTGGAACGTTTTAAACGTTTGCGTAAAACAGCTTTCCAAAATCCTGAATCCTATTTTCATCGTTATGCCCACCTCAATGAAAAAGAAGCCTCAAAAATTGCTGAGGATCTTTGGCAAACGATTAATTTAAAAAATTTACAAGAAAATATACTGCCAACACGACCAAGGTCCAATCTCATTCTACGAAAGGGAAAAAATCATTTGGTCGAATATGTCGCACTTAGACGACTATAAGGATCTCATAACTATGCACCACCACCCCATTCATTTTACCTCAACGCGTATCGATAACAGTTGCCCTATCATCTTGGTAAACCAAAGAACTCTTGCCAACTTATCACTTGATGCGTCAACAACAGCATGGATAAAAGTTAATGACTTTACTGGTAAAGCAGGACAAATACTCTTTATTCCTCACGAAACGGGGCATTTAAAAAAAGTTTTATTTGGAATTGGCAATGGTAACGATCCTTTTATCACAGGAGTTCTTGCTCAAAAACTTCCTGCTGGTCAATGGCATTTAGAAGGTACAAACTCTGATGAAATAAATACCTATCTTGGATTGGCATTCGGCAGTTATCAATTTAATCGCTATCGTCAAAATTCTTCTTTCAAATCTTTATCTATCCATGTCAATGAGGCAATTGATCTTAATGAACTCCAACGAATTTATGAAGCTGTCTTCTTTGTCCGTGATCTCATTAATATTCCAGCCAATGATATGAACCCTGATACTCTCGAAAAAGAAGTACGACAACTAGGAAAAATTTATGGTGCTCATGTCCAAAGTATTTGTGGAGATGATCTCTTAACCCATAACTTTCCGATGATTCATGCCGTAGGACGAGCAGGCAGTACTCCACCACGACTGATTGAGTTACTCTGGGGCCAAGAACATCATCCTAAAATAACGTTGGTGGGCAAAGGCGTAACTTTTGATACTGGAGGACTCGATATTAAATCAGCCAATAACATGTTGCTTATGAAAAAAGACATGGGGGGTGGAGCAAACGTTTTGGGATTGGCTAAACTTATCATGGATGCAAAATTGCCTTTCCGTCTACGCGTTTTGATTCCAGCTGTAGAAAATGCAATTTCTGCGAATGCTTACCGACCAGGTGATATTCTCAAAAGTCGTAAAGGTTTAAGTGTTGAAGTAGGTAATACAGATGCTGAAGGGCGACTTGTCCTTGCCGATGCACTCGCCTATGGTGATGAAGAAAGTCCACAATTCATGCTTTGCATGGCTACTTTAACAGGAGCAGCACGCACAGCATTAGGACCAGATCTTCCGGCATTTTATTGTAATGATTCAATATGGGCACAACAAATTTCTGAATCTGCTCACGCTGTTTTTGATCCTCTTTGGCAAATGCCCCTTTGGAAACCTTACCAAGAGATGTTATCATCACCAATTGCTGACCTTAACAATGTAACTGGAAATAGCTTTGCTGGCTCTATAATCGCTGCTTTATTTCTTAATTCTTTTGTTGAAAAAACTGAACATTTTGCGCATTTTGACCTTTATGGATGGGTTCCAAAAGAAAAACCAGGATACCCTATTGGTGGATCAGCACAAACTATCCGTGCCCTTTATAATATTTTTAAAAATGAGTTTTGACACAAATATCCACAAAAATGGATAATTTTGCAGCTTAAAGAATAATTGGTCTTACACTGTGTTCTTGGTTTTATTGGAAGATAAAAATCTTACCAAGACAGTTTTCGTGAGTCTTCTTAAAGGTGAGATGCCCAAAAATGGAAAGCAAAAAAATGATCTCTAAAGACCCAAGGCTTTATGCATTCAGAGATGATCTAGCAGATCAACGTCTTGAAACAGAAATTACAGCTCAGCGCTTTGTTCAAGGTAAAAAAAGACGTGTTAATACCGCGGTCGCCGGACTTTTTAAAGAAAATAGTAAAAACAGTGAAAGACAAACAGAATGCTTATTCGGAGAAGAGCTTCTCATTTTTGAACAAGGGGAAACGATGTCGTGGGGGCAATCACTCAAGGATGGTTATGTCGGTTATATTGATACAAAAGTTCTTTGTTCATCAACCATAAAACAAACACATGTGGTTTCAGTACCACGCACATTTAAATATTTACACGCTGACTTACGTGGACCGATAAGCTCCCCTTTATCTATGGGAAGCAAAGTCAGTGTTGTTGATGAAATTGAAGTCCGTGATACAACGTATTCTATTCTTGAAAATGGAACGGCAATCATTACGAGCCATCTCAGCCCCATTGGACGCGTATATGAAGATTATGTCACAGTTGCAGAAACCTTTATCCGTACACCTTATCTTTGGGGTGGTATCAGCGGTTTTGGAATTGATTGTTCGGGACTCATTCAGCTCTCTATGATGATGACCGATCAAATAGTTTTACGAGACACCGATATGCAGCAAGAAACTGTAGGCAAGCTTCTTACAGACACTGATAAACTTCAACGAGGTGATTTAATTTTTTGGAAAGGTCATGTGGCTATTATGATTGATCATGAAAATATTATTCACGCTAATGGTTTTTCTATGGACGTTATGATCGAGCCATTGGAAGAAGCAATTACGCGTATCGCTAAAAAAAATCAATACCCCATTGCAAAACGTCGCCCAATTCAAGAAATTTAATACATGCCTCCTATAAAAAATTAATTGAATGTTTTTTATTATACAATAGATTGATTTATAAGGATAATTATCCATTATTTACTCTGTGTCAAGCATTCTAAATATCGTAAAATTCTCTCATTTCAAATCGGTTTTTATGTTGAATCAATCAAAATCGCTTGCTTGTTCATCACAAGCAAAATTGATGTATAAGTAAAAATATCCCTTATGAATGCTCTCAAATGCCAAGAGCTATCATAATAACATTGGGACCAACTTACTCCTTCGTAAGCGTAAGGATAGTATGCTCAATAGATTTTACATTATTTCCATATTTCCATGGGAGCTTTAACGTTATACCATTCACTAGTGCGGCACGAAACGGGTTTTGGAGCATTGCGAAATGCCTCTTTTAAACAAGCTCGTGAATACGCAGCACAATGCCGCTCTACATTACGTAAAGAACGCGCTCCTCTTAATAAAAAGCAACATTTTTGATCTTTTCTTAAAGTTCATACTCATTTAGAAATCTTTATCAATATTCGCCTATCTTTAAATACTGAGAAAACTAATCGACCGTCTTACTGAAGAACTTTCATTAAAATATCATATAGTCAATTATAAATCGTATTACATAACTTAAATAAGAGTTCTTAATATTATCATATTTCACTGTTTCAAATACCTTTATTACAAGTCAATAGAGAAATAAGCGTATTATAAAAAAATGAAAATAAAGATTACTACGCAGATTTATTATTTCTTTTCTATTCAGTTTTATGTTTTTTTAAATATACAAAAATAATATATTCCTTATTTATATACTTACCTAGGTAGCTTTTTCTCCATCTCTCATACCATAGATATGTATGATATATAGTTCTCTAAGAAGTCTTATTTTCATGTTTTCTTTTATATTTAATCATTCATTAACCGTATGTTTTATTTTTTTAAAATTATTTTTTAAATTACATACCACTCTTTTTATTCGTACGTTATTGAACATTTTTTTGATTGGGAAATCGTATAACATCAAGAAAAATAAAACTTATGATTACAAAACAATACGTTATTATATAATATATGTATTACATATGATAATTAGGATTTTGGTCATGTAAAACAATCTCCAATAATAAACACAAAGCGTTCTTTTTTAAAGCATTTTTTGAATTTTTTCTATTATTGATATCTTATGAAATAAATACTCCTAATATCTCTCAGTGCATCTAAGACAATCTCTCAATGATAATCGCGAAAAGTATAAATCCATTATCTACCACCATTTTTATGCTTATAAAGCGTGCAAAGGCATCATTATATACTTTGCTAATTCTCAATGTTGCGATAACCCTTGGCTAGTAGAGAGTGTTCTTTCAGCACGTATTTTATTTCTTTCTTAAATAATTTTAACATGCCCCGCCCCGCTTGGAACATGAAAAAGAATGATTTTGATTAATTTAAAATAAGACAGTTTTGAAATGAGAAAATTTTTTACGACTCTGGACTTCCCCATGCAACATAAAAATTATATTATCATTATAACTCAATATATTGGTTTATATTTAAACAATATTCCCTGCTTATAACACATCAAAGAAGGTGATTTTTCAATACCTGAACCAATGGTTTATCAGCATCAGGCATAGGGTATTTATCAAGATCATTAATAAAAACCCATTCTAAATTTTGCCCTTCTCGTCCTTGTGCAACGCCCTCATAATGGTCACAAAGATACAATGGCATTAAGAGATGAAATGTTTTATAGCTATGACTTGCAAATGTTAAAGGGTGTAAATTATTTGGTTGAACATAAATACCAAGCTCTTCCTCTAGTTCACGAATCAATGATGCTTCCGGAGTTTCACCTTGCTCAACCTTGCCACCAGGAAACTCCCATAAACCAGCTAGTGATTTTCCTTCAAGACGCTTAGTTAGCAAAACACGATTATTCTGATCGAACAATGCGCATGCAACAACAAGAAGAATGGAACTTTTTATATACATATTACTCGCCAATAGGGATCATAAAGATAACTGTCTTTATCTATCATACCCCTCCTGCTCCTAAAAGAACTTACATCCTTCATTTTTTCTGAAAAATAATAAGCTGTTAAATATAAAATGCATCCGTTAACTTCTATAATTGCTGTTGATCATAACGTACTCTTTTGTTAAATCGCAAGACCAAACTGTCGCTGTACCATTACCCAAACCGATATCAACACGAATTGTGATGTGCTTACCTTGCATATAAGTACCTATTGTCTCTTCACAATACTCAGGATCTCGTTCGCCATTGATCGCCACACGATGCTCACCAAACCAAATCATCAATAGATCACGATCGACTTCAACACCAGCCTTCCCAACGGCCATAACCACCCGTCCCCAATTCGCATCTTCACCGGCAATAGCCGTTTTTACAAGTGGTGAATTTGCAATTGACAAAGCAATCGTTTTTGCAGCATCGTTTGTTGTAGCACCAATTACATTAACCTCAATTAAATGACGAGCACCTTCACCATCACAAACAACTTGTAATGCGAGCTCGTGCAAAAGTGCACTCAAGTGCTTTGAGAACACTTCATAACGCGGATCTGTTTTACATCTAATGCAGGGAAAATGTTCTTTTCCTGTCGCAAACAACATAAGCGTATCTGAAGTTGAGGTATCACTATCAACAGTAATTGAATTAAAAGAACCCTCAACTGCCTCTGATAACATGGATTGGAGTGCATCCGAAGAAATAGTAGCATCACTAACTACAAATGACAGCATTGTCGCCATATCGGGTGCAATCATACCAGCACCCTTTGCAATTCCATTAATGGTAACACACTCTCCCCCACAGTCAAAAGTGCGCGTCGCAAGTTTTGGAAATGTGTCCGTTGTCATTATGGCTTTCGCAGCTTCCAACCAATTTCCCTCTTCTGCTGTCTCTGTCATACTTGGTAAAAGATTGACAATACCCGAGGCATCCATTGGCTCACCAATAACACCTGTGGAAGCTATAAAAACTTCATCTTCTCTAACCTTTAAAGCGTTCGCTGCTGCATATATTATTTCATTCGTTGTGTGCTTTCCTTTGCTTCCTGTAAAAGCATTTGCATTTCCAGAATTTACAACAACAGCTCTAGCAACCCCATGAGGAAGCGATGCGCGACAATGCTCTACAGGAGCAGATGGACATTTAGAACGTGTAAAAACGCCTGCCACACTCGCTGGCTCATCGAATATAATCAAAAGAAGATCTGTACGACCTTTATATTTAATCCCAGCTTCAACTGTTGATATCCGTACACCAGATAATGGAGAAAGCTCCTGGATCTTTTGAGGCGACAAAGGAGAGATTTTCAAAACCACAATATGCTTTCTATAAAAAAATGAAATGATTGCAGATCAATAACCTCTCATAGAAAACTGCTAGATTTTTTGAACAAAACCAACCTAGCAAATTATCTATTAAAGAGGCTATCTACTTATTTTCCTAGCTATTCCGTATCTTCTTCATCGGACGTCTCATCGGGAAGCAGCGTCCCATTTTGATGAAGCGATTCCATGATTTTTGTAACATTAGGATCAGGGTATTTCACATCTATCTTGCTACGTAAATCAACAATCAGTTCTTGATAGCGCTTTTTTATCAGCTGTGTCCGCAACATTTCTTTAACATCATCAAATGCAGGCGGTTGTTTTACACGACGATCCTCTAATTTAATAATATGCCAACCAAAAGGACTTTCAACAGGTTGTTTAGTGTATTCGCCAACTTTCAAACCAAATGCGGCATCTTCAAAAGGCTTGACCATTTGACCATGGCTAAAATAACCAAGATCACCCCCAACGGCAGCAGAACCATCTGTTGAACTTTTCTTTGCAATCTCTTCAAAACTTTCGCCTTTATTTAAATGCTTAATGATAGCTTCTGCTTCTTTTCTCGTTTTGACCAAAATATGACGCGCTTTAACCTCATCCTCCTTAGGTAGAGCAGCAACTTCTTGCTTATAAAGAGCTTCCAAATCAGTATCCGATATTTTGTCAACAATCGTCTGTTTAAAATAAAGCTGTTGAAGAACATTATCACGCATGACTGCCATACGTTTATCGTAAGCTTCTGTCTTATCAAGACCTTTTCTTCTTGCTTCTTTTGCAAGTGCCTGCATATCTAAATAAGCTTTTAGAACCATCATACGACGTTGTTCATCAGGAAAACGTGCTAAATTAGGATTTATTTCAAGTGCTAAATCATCCAATTGACCTGCTGTAATATTTTTCCCATCAATAACTGCCATAACATGAGAAGGAGAAATTGCTTTTTCAGAAGCTTTCTCCAAAGTTTTTAAATCATTCGATGGTGAATTCACACCTTCTTGGGCTTTCACCCCTAAACTTGTACTTGCCAATAAAGTTGATGCTAAAAACAGCGTGATAAAGTTGAATTTCATAAATATACTCCTTAAAAGTGAAGGCAGGTTCAAGATTCCAATTTTCTTTACCATAACACTTTATTCTTTAAATATAGAGAAATAAATTAGTAATTTCATTGTAAAAAATATAAAATCGTTCTTTTATCTCGGTTTCTACAACCCTATCTAATGCAAATGAAAAACATGATCATAGAGAAAAATGACATATTGTATCTTCAATTACTTTGTATTGTATCAGTTAAATAGCATACCTAAAGTTGACATAGCGCGCTTAGCCTCTTATCTCTACGTTACAATTAAAATGGAAAATTGCACACCAGCAAGTATAATGGTACCATCTGCATTTCATTATATCTCTAATGATATCAGAAAACTTAAAGAAAATGTAGAGAATGGGGAAAACGTATGAATTACCCAACAAAAGTGACAATAATTAAAAGAAAGGGCCAGTGATGGTCGGTTTAGGTGTTTTTGCACGTAAATTTTTTGGTTCAGCTCATGAGCGACGCCTCAAAGCACTCCGCCAAAAAGTTGCACAAATTAATGCTTTGGAAGAACAATTCGTAAAATTAAGTGATGAGCAGCTTTACCAAAAAACAGATGCCTTTCGTAAACGTCTTAGTGGAGGTGAAAGTATTGATTTGCTCTTACCAGAAGCTTTCGCAACTGTTCGTGAAGCAGCAAAACGTGTTTATGACATGCGTCCTTTTGACGTACAACTTATTGGTGGAATGGTCCTTCACGACTGCGGCATAGCTGAAATGCGTACTGGTGAAGGTAAAACATTAATGGCAACTCTACCAATTTATCTCAATGCATTGGAAGGTAAAGGCGTTCATGTTGTGACAGTAAACGATTATCTCGCCAGTCGTGATGCTGAAACAATGGGGAAAATTTTTAGTTTTCTAGGGCTTACAACAGGCGTGATTCTTCATGATCTTGATAGTGAAGCCCGCCGAGAGGCATATGCATGCGACATCACCTATGCCACAAATAATGAACTAGGTTTTGACTATTTGCGTGATAATATGGCCTTCGATCATAGTCAAATGGTCCAACGTGGACATCATTACGCAATTGTTGATGAAGTTGATTCGATTCTTATTGATGAAGCCCGTACCCCCCTTATTATTTCTGGTCCTCTAGAAGATCGGACTGACTTCTATAACCTTATTGATACATTTATTCCTGCCTTAACTCCAGAAGACTATGAAATAGACGAAAAACAAAAAACAACGACCTTTACTGAAGTTGGTACTGAAAAAATTGAAAAAATGCTCGAACAAGCTGGGCATCTTAAAGGTGAGAGTCTTTATGACATAGAAAATGTCGCTATCGTTCATCATGTCAATAATGCTCTAAAAGCTCATAAACTGTTTGCTCGCGATAAAGATTATATTGTTCGCAATGATGAGATCGTTATTATTGACGAATTTACAGGGCGAATGATGCCTGGGCGGCGTTATTCTGAAGGACTTCATCAAGCTTTAGAAGCTAAAGAGCATGTTGCTATTCAACCAGAAAACCAGACACTTGCTTCCATCACTTTCCAAAATTACTTCCGTATGTATAGAAAATTATCTGGCATGACTGGAACTGCAACAACAGAAGCCGAAGAATTCAGAAATATTTATGGTCTTGACGTTGTCGAAGTTCCTACAAATTTGCCAATACAACGTATTGATGAAGATGATGAGATTTATCGAACAGCAGAAGAGAAATATCGGGCAATTGTGCGTGATATCCGTCAAGCACACGAAAAAGAACAGCCTATTCTTGTTGGAACAACCTCTATTGAAAAATCAGAACAATTGGCAGAACGTTTGCGAAAAGAAGGCATTACCGATTTTAGAGTCTTAAATGCTCGCTATCACGAACAAGAAGCATATATCATTGCGCAAGCAGGAGTTCCTAGAGCTCTCACCATTGCAACCAACATGGCAGGACGCGGTACGGATATACAACTTGGTGGTAATGTTGAAATGCGCATTCGACAAGAGTTACAGGATATCCCCGATGGTCCAGAGCGGACAGCTAAAATTGAAGAAATAAAAAAAGATGTCAAGCAACTTAAAGAAAAAGCTTTAGCGGCTGGAGGGCTTTACGTTATCGCTACTGAACGTCATGAAAGCCGTCGTATTGATAACCAGCTTCGTGGACGTTCTGGTCGCCAAGGCGATCCTGGTCGCTCAAAATTCTTTCTCTCTCTTCAAGATGATCTTATGCGTATCTTTGGCTCCAACCGTATGGATGGTATGCTACAAAAACTTGGATTGAAAGAAAATGAAGCTATTATCCATCCATGGATTAATAAAGCCCTTGAAAAAGCACAAAAAAAGGTCGAAGCACGAAACTTTGAAATTCGTAAAAATCTACTAAAATATGATGATGTCATGAATGATCAACGCAAAGTTATTTTTGAACAGCGTATGGAGGTCATGAATGCAGATGATTTATCAGAAATGATCCTTGAAATGCGTAATGAAGTCGTAGAGGATCTCGTAGAGGCTTATATTCCATCAGGGACATATTCTGAAAAATGGGATGCAAAAACTCTCGAAGAAGAGCTTCAACAACTCTTTAATCTTGAGCTTCCAGTGGAAGAATGGGCAAAAGAAGATGGAATTGCCGAGGAGCAAATTCTAGAGCGTGTATCAGATGCTGTTACAAAACTTGAAAATGATCGTACTGAACGATATTCTCCAGAAGTTATGGCTTATTTTCACAAAGCAGTGTTGCTCGAAACTATTGACACGTTATGGCGTGAACATCTGGTAAGTTTAGACCATTTGCGTTCTGTTGTTGGGTTTCGTGGTTATGCGCAGCGGGATCCACTCAATGAATATAAGACAGAATCATTTGAACTCTTTCAAAATATGTTGAAAAATTTGCGCAGAATTGTCACTTCTAAACTTATGCGCTTTGAAATTATTCAACAACCCACAGAACCAACCATGCCTGAGCAAACGGATGCTGTTTCATCCGTCTTTAATGATCAAAGTCAAGAAAATGCTCCAACCTTATGGGCACGATCACAAGAAAATAGATTTGTTAATCCACAAGATCGTGACCCTAACGATATAACCACATGGGGAAAAGTTGGACGTAATGAGCGTTGTCCTTGCGGTTCAGAGAAAAAATACAAACACTGTCATGGAGCCTTTGTTTGAAAAGTAAACTATGCAAATGAATAAAAAGCGAAATTATGAGCAAGAATTGCGCACAGCTGGTTTAAGAGTAACACGTCAACGACGTGTTATTCTTGATATTTTGACGGATACAAATGATCATCCCAATGCATTTGAAATTTTTCAGCGTGCAAACAAAATAGATTCGAATATTTCACTCTCAACGGTTTATCGAACCATGAAAATATTAGAAGGAAATGGAACAATTCATCGCCATAGCTTTAGTGGTGGTCCATCTCGTTTTGAGCAAGCAGATGGGCAACATCATGATCATCTTATTGATATAGAAACAGGACAAGTTATCGAGTTTCATTCTGATGTTATTGAAAAGCTGCAAGAGGAAATTGCAAAATCCCTTGGCTATGATATTATTCATCATCGCCTTGAACTTTACGGAAAAAAAAACTCTTAAAAAAATGATTATATATCATTAGATAAAATACCTCAGGCAAATCAAATTTTATAAAAATTTACCTTTAAAATATAATAGTTTTCATTGGCAAAAAAAAAGAATTGCTTTATTACCTCTTTTTGTATGATGCTATACGGTAATTCATTGCCGATATTATCACAAAAAATCATTGCAAAAAAATATTATAAAAATTGTATTATGAAAAATTAGGCCAATATTATCATGGTTTCTTTGCCACAAGATCGTATGAAACAGCTTGAAAAGCGCTTTGAAATAATTGAAAGCCAAATGACAACAAATCCAAATGCTGAAACATATGTCAAATTAGCTTCTGAATATGCAGAACTACAACCCGTTATTACCTCTATACGCGCATTAAATGCTCTTTACGGAGAGATTACAGAATTAGAAGCGATTATCAACGATAAACAAACAGATATAGAGATGCGTAACCTTGCCCAGGAAGAGCTACCATCGTTATATAAAAAAGGAGAGCAATTTGAAAAAGAACTCCAGATTCTGCTTTTGCCTAAAGATGTTGCTGATGAAAAAAGCGCTATTATTGAAATTCGAGCAGGAACGGGTGGATCAGAAGCAGCACTTTTTTCCGGTGATCTTTTTCGCATGTATGAACGTTATGCCCATGCTCACCATTGGAAAGTAGAAGTTATTTCACTCAGTGAGGGGGAAGTTGGCGGATATAAAGAGATTATTGCTAGCATTTCAGGAAAAGGTGTCTTTTCTAAATTGAAATATGAATCAGGTGTCCATCGTGTGCAACGCATCCCTGAAACAGAGACAGGTGGACGTATCCATACATCTGCTGCTACCGTTGCTGTACTTCCAGAGGCTGAAGATATTGATATTGATATTCGTCCTGAAGATATTCGTATCGACACAATGCGTGCATCTGGAGCAGGAGGACAGCATGTTAATACAACGGATTCAGCTGTTCGTATCACGCATATTCCAACAGGAATTATGGTCGTACAAGCAGAAAAATCACAACATCAAAACCGAGCACGAGCCCTTCAAATTTTACGGGCACGCTTATTCGATATCGAACGACAAAAAGCGGAAAATGAACGTTCAGCTTCCCGTAAGAGCCAAGTTGGTTCTGGTGATCGTTCAGAACGTATTCGTACCTATAATTTTCCACAAGGACGCATCACGGATCACCGTATTAATCTGACCCTGTATAAGCTTGATCGCATATTGGAAGGAGATCTTGATGAGCTTATTCATGCACTCATCTCAGATCACCAAACAGCACTCCTGATGGAAATGGACAATAATTGAACAAATATTCTTTCAAAAATGTCATCCAACAAACTCAAGAAAAATTGCGCATGAAAGGAATTTCTGAAGCCAATCTCGATGCGAAAATACTCATTGAATGGATAACAGGAATAAATGCTGCTGAAAGAATTTCTCAACCAGATATACCTCTATCTTCTGAGCACATTACACAAATAGAACAGGCTGTCCAACGGCGGATTGCAGGCGAACCCGTCTACCGTATTATAGGAGAACGAGAATTTTATGGCATATCCTTCGCTTTGTCTCAAGAGACGTTAGAACCCCGTCCTGATACAGAAACGTTGATAGATCTTGTTCTCCCTTTCCTCAAAAAATATGTCGAAAATTCGAGAAAAATAACACTCCTTGATATGGGGACAGGAAGTGGCGCCATTGCCATTGCCATTCTTAAACACATTCCACAATCCTATGCAGTCGCTGTCGATATTTCTGAAGATGCCCTTAAAACAGCGACAAAAAATGCAAAAAATGCTGAAGTAATACATCGCTTCACACCTCTTCTTAGCGATTGGTTTAATTCTGTCACTGGTCGCTTTGATTTCATTGTTTCCAATCCACCTTATATCCCCGCAAAAGATATCAAAAAACTTGCAAAAGAAGTGCGCTTACATGATCCATTGCGCGCTCTTATCGGTGGAAAAGATGGTCTTGATTTTTATCGTAAGCTCGCCCATGAAGCAGCCAACTACTTAAAAGAAAACGGCACTATCGCTGTTGAAATTGGTTACTCTCAAGAAAAAGAAGTTTGCAATTTGTTTGAAACAAATGGCTTTCAATGCTTAGAAATGCGCAAAGACCTCAGTGGAATACCCCGCGCACTTCTATTTGCATGCAAACATTAAAATTCCCAATCATCATCCGTGGTAGCAACCGCCTTGCCAATGACATAAGAAGAACCTGCCCCTGAAAAAAAGTCATGATTTTCGTCAGAGTTTGGTGATAAAGCTGCCAAAATAGCGGGATTAACACGACAAACCTCAGGAGGGAAAAGAGCTTCAAAACCTAAATTCATTAAAGCCTTGTTAGCATTATAATGAAGAAAAATTTTAACATCTTCCGTCAATCCAAGTGCATCATAAAGATCTTCAGTATATTTGCACTCGATGTTATAAAGGTCAAAGAGCAGGTTAAAAGCAAAATCTTTAATTTCTTGTCTTTTGGCTTCATCAAGCTTTGCAAAGCCCAATTGGAATTTATAACCTATATAATAACCGTGAACCGCTTCATCACGAATGATCAGTCGAATGAGATCTGCTGTATTGGTTAACTTAGCGCGACTAGCCCAATACATGGGCAAATAAAAACCAGAATAAAATAAAAAGCTTTCCAGTAAAGTAGAAGCAATTTTTTTCTTGAGTGGATCATTTGCTTCATAACGTTCAAGTACTAATCTAGCCTTTTTCTGCAAATGAATATTTTCTTCCGACCATCTAAATGCATCATCAACTTCTACGGTCGAGCAAAGGGTTGAAAAAATAGAGGAATAAGAACGTGCATGAACCGCTTCCATAAACGCAATATTCGTCAAAACCGCCTCCTCATGCTCTGTTATCGCATCAGCCAGAAGCGAAATGGCTCCTACAGTGTTTTGAATTGTATCTAAAAGCGTTAGTCCTGTAAAAACACGAATCGTTAATTTACGTTCTTCATCCGTTAAGCTTGACCATGAGGGAATGTCATTGGAAAGTGGAACCTTCTCAGGTAACCAAAAATTCCCAGTTAAGCGGTTCCATACTTCAAGATCTTTCTCATCATGTAATCTATTCCAATTAACAGCACACACAACAGGATTTTTGGTTGTAATCTTTGTCATATGATGATCTCCTATAAACTGCACGAAACACAGCCATCTACTTCTGTTCCACTTAATGCTACTTGCCGTAATCGTACATAATAAATACTCTTGATACCCTTTTTCCAAGCATAAATTTGTGCGCGGTTAATATCACGTGTGGTCGCTGTATCGGGAAAAAATAATGTTAATGAAAGACCTTGATCAACATGCTGTGTTGCAACAGCATAGGTATCTATAATTTTTTCAGGCCCAATCTCATAAGCATCTTGGTAAAAATTCAAATTCGTATTATCCATATAAGGAGCGGGATAATAAACGCGCCCAATTTTTCCCTCTTTGCGAATTTCAATTTTTGAAGCAATTGGATGAATAGAAGAAGTGGCATGATTAATATAGGAAATAGATCCCGTGGGTGGAACAGCCTGTAGATTGCGATTATACAACCCATACTCAACAACTAAATCTTTGAGTTCCTGCCAATCATTTTGACTTGGAATAACAATATTGTTCCGTGCAAAAAGCTCTTGTACAAGCGCAAATTGCGGTTTCCATTCTTTTTCAATATATTTTTCGAAAAAACGCCCATCTGCATAAGCTGATTTTTCAAACCCTGCAAATATTTCTTGACGTTCGCGCGCAATTAAATTGGAAGCACGTATGGCGTGATATGTCACAATATAAAAGTAGATATTGGTAAAATCAATCGCTTCTGGAGATCCATAATAAATCTGCTCACGCGCTAGAAACCCATGCAAATTCATTTGTCCCAAACCAATCGCATGACTTTCGGCATTGCCTTTCGCAATGGAAGGTACACAAGCAATATTGCTCATATCCGAAACAGCAGTCAGAGCACGAACAGCAGATTCTACGGTCTGTCCAAAATCAGGACTTTCCATTGCTTTGGCAATATTCATGGATCCAAGATTACAGGATATGTCACTTCCAATCGTGCGATACGTTAAATCTGTCTCCAGTTCACTCGCCTCACTCACCTGCAAAATTTCTGAACATAAATTGCTCATACTTATGCGCCCAGCTATCGGATTCGATCGATTAGCAGTATCCTCAAATAAAATATAGGGATAACCCGACTCGAATTGAATTTCCGCTAGTGTCTGGAAAAAAACGCGTGCACTTATTTTCTTTTTACGAATCTTTGCATTATCAACAAAGGATCGATAATGCTCCGTTAAAGAAATATCGCTAAAGGGTTTACCTGTAACACGCTCGATGTCATACGATGAGAAGAGATACATATCCTCATTATTCCGTGCAAGCTCAAAAGTAATATCAGGAATAACGACACCAAGCGAAAGCGTTTTGATTCTAACTTTTTCATCAGCATTTTCACGCTTTGTATCCAAAAACTTCATAATATCTAAATGATGAGCATGCAAATAAACAGCTCCAGCCCCCTGTCGTGCCCCAAGCTGATTGGCGTAAGAAAAAGAATCTTCCAAGAGTTTCATCACCGGTAAAACACCTGAGGACTGATTTTCTATTTGCTTAATTGGCGCTCCAGCTTCCCGCAAATTGGTCAAACAAAGCGCCACACCTCCACCACGTTTTGAAAGCTGCAAAGCCGAATTAACCGAACGACCTATCGATTCCATATTATCTTCAACACGTAGCAAAAAACACGAAACCAATTCACCACGTTGTTTTTTGCCAGCATTTAGAAATGTTGGCGTTGCTGGTTGAAAACGTCCTGTAATAATTTCATCCACAAAACTTTCCGCAAGAGCTTTATTCCCTTGTGCCAAATATAAAGCTACAAGACAGACGCGATCTTCATAACGTTCAAGATAACGTTTCCCATCAAAAGTCTTCAGTGTATAGCTGGTATAATACTTAAACGCGCCTAAAAAGGTAGGAAAACGAAATTTAAATGCATAAGCACGTTTAAAAAGCTTTTTAATAAAAGAAAAATCATAAAGCTCAAACAAAGCTTTTTCATAATAACCTTCTTCTATTAAGTAATCTATTTTTTCCTTCAGGTTATGAAAAAAAACTGTATTTTGATTAACATGCTGAAGAAAATATTGCCGCGCAGCAAGCCGATCCATATCAAATTGAATATGACCATTTTCATCATAAAGATTAAGCATTGCATTCAACGCATGATAATCAGTAACCTGATCGGATTTCTGCGATTGTCCTATACCAATTGTTTCCAAAATCTTTCCAATCCCTTTTTTACATAAATAACATCTTCATCAGTTCCACGCAGCTCAAAACGATAAAGGCAAGGGACACAACATTTTTCAGCAATAATTTTACTTGCTAAATTATAATAGCGACCAAAATTACGATTCCCACCGCCAATAACACCACAAATTAATTTTCGGTTCTCAGATTCATTAAGAAACTGGACAACGGCCTTTGGCACGGCCCCTCTTCCTTCGCCATCTGCATATGTAGGAACAACCAATACATAAGGTTCACCAACCAATGCAGAAGGCTTTTTTTTATCAATTTTGAAGAGTCGTTGACCAAGCTGCGAGACAAAATGTTCTGTATTACCCGTTGCACTCGAATAATAAACAATAAGCCCCATTAAGCACAAAGACCACTAATCATATCTGGTCTAAAACCAGACCAATGATTTTCACCACAAACAACGACAGGAACCTGACGATACCCCAGAGATTGAACAAAACTATATGCTTGTTCATCACAGGAAATATCAACAACACGATAATGAATGCCTTTTGCATCAAAAGCGCGGCGTGTAGCATCACATTGGACACAAGATGGTTTACTATAAATAGTGATCGACATTTTCTTCAACTTTCACAATTCCAAACAATCAACCCTGAAAGGTCAATCTAATAATTTTATAGGTACTCAAGAATAACAAAAAACAGAAATTGTAAGCAAAACATGTGGTTATTTTCAAATAATACACAGCTTCTTAAACATAACAGAATTCCTCATCAAATAACTTCAAAAACTATGATGAGAATAAGCGATTATTCTACAACTTAAATGGCAAAGCCCCCTAGTTATAAAACAATCTTTTGCTTGCATTACAATTCCCTCCTGCTGTCTAAAAAACTAACGTTCTAAACTACCGTTTTTCAAGAGCTCTGTTTACTCTTTTACGGCAAAAATCAATTACAAAAACGAAAGGGAATCCTTCCAAAAGAGATTCTTCAGTAAAAATACTGCTATACCTTTGGCCAATAAACTCTTTACAATAATGGAAATAACTTAGATACCAAACGAAACACACTAACACCCTCTCTTGTGCTTATTTAGAATCACCAATCATTTTGATACTATATATAGTATATACTCTCTCTCTTTCGTCAAGGTGAATTCAATTATTATTTTTAATTTTCCACGATCTTCCCACTAAAATTTTCAGTACTCAAAACTATGTAATAATATAACATTTTGTTGACAAACGTTATATTATTACATAGTTTCCAAAATAATAAGCAACGATGGTAAAAAATATGGATCTGCACTTCAATAAGACAACATTAGGCTATAGGAATAGAATAGCAATAAAGAACTTTTCAGCAAAGTTAAAAGCTGGTTCATTGGTTGCAATAACAGGTGATAATGGCGCTGGAAAATCGACACTGCTAAAAGCTATCGCCGGATTGATTAAACCTCTTAAAGGAAAAATTACAAAACCAAAAAAAAGCCGCATTGCTTATCTTGCTCAGCAATGTCATGTAGATCAAACATTTCCAATTGATGTGAAAACGCTTATCAAAACAGGGTTATGGTCCTTTTGTGGATTATGGAAAAACCAACGCCCTTATGATTCTAAGATTCAGAATGCGCTTGAAATGGTTGGACTCTCAGCACTTGCCACCCGTTCGCTTGAAACATTATCAGGTGGGCAATTACAACGCGCTCTTTTTGCACGTATCATTGTACAAGATGCCAATATTATTTTGCTTGATGAACCTTTCAATGGTGTAGATCATAATACCCAAAAAGACCTTCTTGCACTGATCACATACTGGCAACAGCAAGGACGCACAATTCTCACAGCACTCCATAACCCTCTCATCGTGCAAGAATTTTTTCCCCAAATGATTCAAATTGATCAACAAAACGCCTTTTATGGAGAAACAACACAGTTTTTAAACAACACCCTTCATCACGTTATGCCACCTCTCACATCCAATTCTTTCCCTATTAGCGCACAACAAAAACAAAATCTTCTCATTAATGATCCTCTCTTTCTTAGGTTATAAGACGTGTATGCATTTTTTCTTGCCCCCTTTGTTGATTTCCAATTTATGCAAAACGCTCTTATCGGCTCTATTCTCCTCTCTATTAGTGCTTGTCCTGTTGGTGTGTTTTTGATGCTCCGTGGAATGAGTTTGACAGGAGATGCTATCTCTCATGCCATTCTTCCTGGTGTTGCAACTGCTTTTCTCATTTGCGGCTTCTCCCTTATATCTATGACACTTGGTGGTATTTTTGCTGGCATTATTGTTGCTTTAGCAACCATTTTGATTTCACGAAACAGCTTTCAGAAAGAAGATGCATCCATGACCGTCTTTTATCTTATTGCACTCGCGGCAGGTGTTATTATTATCTCACTGAAAGACTCAACTATTGAGCTGCTTCATCTCTTATTCGGATCGGTTCTTGCACTTGATGCACAAGCCCTTTGGTTAATCACTACTATAATGCTGATTACACTATGCAGCCTTTGTATTTTTTGGCGTGCACTCGTTTTAGAAAGCTTTGACCCCCTCTTTTTTAAATCACTCTCTCCATTGAGTAAATATATTCATATTTCATTGCTTGGACTTGTGGTGCTGAATCTAGTTGGAGGCTTTCAATCACTAGGAACATTACTTTCCGTTGGCATTATGATGATTCCAGCCATTACAGCCCGTTTTTGGTTTTCACGGCTAGGCCCTATTTGCGCGCTTTCCACTCTTTTTGGAATCATTTCTAGCGTAGGTGGTCTCCTGCTTTCTTTTCATCTTTCACTTCCATCCGGCCCTGCTATCATCATTACCGCAGGATTTATTTATCTTGTTTCCTGTTTGATAAGTCCACGTGGCTTTATTGTAGCATGGTTTCCCCACCTCTTTTATACCTCCTCACTTTAAGGAAAAAAACGTGCCTAAATTTGCTCAAAAATTTGTTCTTCTTGGAGCTTTATTGCTTGCCCTTTCTCCATTTTCTGCTTCTGCACACAATAAAATCAAAGTTGTTGCGAGCTTTTCCATTCTTGCAGATCTCATAAAAAATGTAGGAGACAACCATATCTCTATGACCACTTTTGTAGGTCCCAATGCGAATACCCACACTTATGAACCTACCCCTCATGATGCTCAAGCTCTTAGAAATGCTCAAATTATTTTCATCAACGGACTTCATTTAGAGGGGTTCATTGACCGCCTTATCACAGCAAGCGGTACAAAAGCACTTCTTGTCAAAGTTAGTGATAATATACCCCCTCTCGAAATGAAAAAACAAGAACATAATGCCCATCATCACAGCGTTATTGACCCACACGCTTGGCAAACAATTCCCAATGTTGAAATCTATGTGAAGAATATTGCTGCTGCTTTTTGTAAAATTGATCCACAATCCTGCACCAGCTACAAAAAAAATGCCGAAACCTACATCCAAAAACTTAAAATAGCACAAGATACCCTGAAAACAAAAATTGCTACCATTCCTAAAGATAAACGTATCATTATCACATCTCATGATGCCTTTGGCTATTTTGCCAAGGAATATGGTTTTACTATCCTTGCTCCTCAAAGTGCTTCAACAGAAACTGAAGCAACCGCAGCCGATGTAGCCAAGCTTATTAAACAAATTAAAGCGAATAAAGCAACGGCCCTATTCGTTGAAAATATCTCTAATCCTCGTCTCATAAAACAGATTGCAAAAGAAACAGGTCTAACAATTGGTGGAACACTTTATTCTGATGCATTGTCAAACAAAAATGGCCCTGCAGCAACTTATCTCGATATGATGGAACATAATGTGAATACCATCATTGATGCTATCACAAAACATTAAGATCTTCTATAAAAGAGATAAAAAAGAGTTCATAAAATCGTAAGTCTATGGTTATGTTACTAATGATGCCCCAACAGCTATAATTGATAACATTGATATGAAATAAAGTTACTTTTACAGAGAAATTTATACTCTATAGATTCTAAGATAGATAAAGTAAGTAGATTTATTGCCTCATGGTGCCCAAACTGTTAGCAGTAGCATTCTATTTTTCAATGCTTCTTTTACAATAACTCTCGACACTTGAAAGATTCATAAGAAGAATTTGGTGTCTCTTTCTTAAAGTATTTTTATCTATCCAACTTCATTTATAACATGTAAGTAGAATTGTGTATGAATAAAAACCACTTGAAGAAAAAATGCCTCTTATGAAGAGTCTCAACACAATAATTGTTGCAATGTTGGAGACTGAAAGAGAGTATGATGATGGCCAAAGCTTGTATTTTTATACGCATAAAGATGGCAATACACAATGGATTTATGTTATACTATTTATAAACGACTGCGTGAAAAAATAGTTTGAACAACCTAGCAAGATATTTTTTTAAAAAAGTGCGTAAATTGGCAACCCAACAGCCTTCTGTTTAGGTATTCTTTTTGTATGAGAGATGCAATTTTATTCAACGAACGTAAAAAAAATGTGTTCGGCAATGCTTAATCGCCATTATGTAAGAGACATTGGCTTAGATGTTTTTGAAAATCGCAATACTAAATTAAAAGATGAGGCTAAAGATAAAATCTATTTTTTATTTGATGCTTTCATATTCTGCCTAAATTAAGCTGTCTCCTCATTTTAGAAATTACACAAAGCAGATAAGCTTATTCTACTTTAGCATATAAAACTGAATACAGCACTGAACCGTCTTCATATTTGTCTCAAACATACTGCTGTATAAAGTTTAGGTTGATTTATAAGCAACAAAAAAGCACGCGCTTTATAAGAAAATAATATCATAAAACCATTAATAGACTGGCAATATATTGAAAAAATATACCAGCTTTTATAAAATGCTTTGCAAAACAATAATATAACTGCCTTTGTCCCTACTGATTCTTATAGGTGTTCGCACCAATCCCTTATGTTATATTCATAAAGATCTGTTTTAGGATGATCTATAGGCAATTTTTAACTCAAGAATATAGAAAGATCGATGAGATGTTACAGATGTGTTTCATCTGCTTTTATCGCTAAAAGCAATGAAAATTCTAAAATAAGCACACCTTCTATCTCTCAGTGATTTTTTGCAACTTATCAGATACCCTTGCTGAGAATTACATAGTGATTTACATGAGAAAAAATAAACTTGCAGCATGCGCGCATAGGTTTCTCTCTAATTTATGTGATTGGTAAAAAAAATAAATGCTTCTTATAGGAGCTCTGAAACTATTTTAGATCATATGGCCAGCAGTAAAATAGAATGCGCCTATTCTCGTAGAGACTATTTAGAACAGCGTCGTATTTTATGGATCAAATAGACTTTTTATGTTAGGGATCAAAGCTCAGATATGGGGCGCATCCTCCCTTATCTATGACTCATTTTTTCTCTCTATTTCTCTCATTTACTTTTATAATACACATAAATTATTACATCAATAAACATATGATAATATGTTGTTTTTTATAACAAAATTATAAATGAGTAAAAATTGGTTAATAAAGATTTATTCTATATTGATATTTTTTTATAATGAAAATGATGTTTGAAAATTATATTCTTCTTATAGACCAAATTTCTTCATATAAATGTTTTGACATTCTCAGCGCCACGGAACAATGGATCATTACCAAAACTGTTAAAATTTTGTTTTTAATCCCATCGGTTACAACCTGAGTTTGTAAATGTAATTGAGCAAGTCAAAACACACCATTATCATGACGCAGCATAAAAGAGAGTCGTATCACATCAATTAATGCTTACTTATTATTTGTGCGCTTTCCTGTGTTTTTATTAAAAGTATGAAAATTCTGATGAGCAACTGTGAAACTTAGTTTTTGACCATAGTCGTGTGTCAAGCGTTCTTTTATTTCAATCGTAAAGATGCTACCATTCCAACGCGTTAAAACATGGCAACCTGTTCCAATAGGCTTGATAAGCTCAATTTTTGTGTGAAAGACAGGCCCTTTGTCTGGATGTTCGCCCAATAAGATGATCTCAGGTCTGAAGGCTAAAAGATCAGTTTCTTCGCCATAAGAAAATGAATGCCCTAAATGTTGTTCTAAGACATGGCGATCAAGAAAATTCATAGGAGGAGAACCAATGAAATCAGCAACAAATGTTGTTGCTGGAGTATCGTAAATTTCCATTGGTGTTCCAATTTGCTCGATAGCTCCTTTATTCAAAACCACTATTCTATCAGCTAATGTCATAGCTTCTAGTTGATCATGGGTAACATAGAGGCTCGTTGTTCCTAATGAACGCTGTAGTGTTTTTATTTCAATACACATTTGCGCCCGTAATTTTGCATCAAGATTTGAAAGAGGTTCATCAAAGAGAAAAACACGGGGTTGACGTACAATCACACGCCCCATTGCAACACGCTGACGTTGTCCTCCTGATAATTGTCGTGGTTTACGATCAAGAAATGGTTCTATCTCCAAAAGCTTTGCAGCATGTGCGATACGTTTTTTAATTTCTTCTTTAGGAGTTTTACGATTTTTAAGACCATATTCTAAGTTTCCACGAACTGTCATATGGGGATAAAGGGCATAATTTTGAAAAACCATAGCAATATCACGATCAGCTGGTTCACGATCATTGATACGTTCGTTATCAATGCATAATTCACCTGAGGTGACTTGTTCAAGTCCTGCTATAATACGTAATAAGGTTGATTTTCCACACCCTGAAGGACCGACAAGAACAAGAAGCTCTTTATCGGCAATAGTTAAGTTTAAATCATCAATGACCAGAATGCCGTTGTCATACTGTTTTTTTATATTTGATAACTGGATTATGGCCACAATTACTTCTCCGTTTCAATAAGGCCTTTGATAAAAAGCCGCTGCATGAAGATAACAACAAGAACAGGGGGAACCATGGCAACAACCGATACTGCCATGAGTATATTCCATTGAGGATCATGTTGAAGTGATTCGACAATAAGCTGTTTTAAAATAATAAGGATCGTTTGATGATTTTGATCCGTTGTGATGATAAGAGGCCAGAGATATTGTATCCATCCATAAATGAACATAATGATAAATAAAGCAGCGATATTACTTTTACTAAGAGGAAGAAGAATATCCTTAAAAAATTTAACTGGACCTGCACCATCAACACGTGCCGCCTCTAAGAGTTCATCTGGAACAGTCAAAAAAAACTGGCGAAATAAAAATGTAGCGGTTGCAGATGCAATAAGTGGAATAATCATTCCACTATAGGTATTAACCATCCCCAATTTTGCAACAATCTCATAGGTTGGAAGAATACGAACTTCGACAGGGAGCATCAATGTAACAAAAATAAGAACAAAAGCAGTTTTTCGGAAGGGAAAGCGCATGTAAATAATTGCATAAGCAGACAAAAGTGAAATAATAATTTTTCCAATACTAATCCCAAGAGCCATAATGAATGAATTCATTAAAAGTGGCCAGAGGTTGGGCAAACCCAGCTGTGCAAGGCCATCACCAAAGATTGTTTTATAATTTTCCAGAGCATATTTCCCAGGCAAAAGAGGAAGTGTTCCTGAGGTAAATGCTGCTGAACTATGAGTTGATGCAATGATAGCAACATAAACTGGAAAGCAAATAATGATAATACCAACAATGAGCGTTATATGGGTTATAACTTTCAAAACAGGGCGATTTTCAACCATAATTTGTTTCCTAATATTGTACACGGCGCTCAATCCAGCGAAACTGGATAAACGTTAAGACAATAACCATCAACATCAATAGTGTTGATTGTGCTGCCGATGCACCGATTATTTGATTTCTAAAGCCATCATCATATACTTTATAGACGAGGATGCTCGTTGCACGCGCAGGACCTCCAGAAGTTGTATTATCAATAATACCAAAAGTATCAAACATAACATAATTGACATTGACAATAAGAAGGAAAAACGTCGTTGGTGAAATTTGTGGGAAGATCACAGTCCAAAATCGTTTAAAGGGACCAGCACCATCAATGGCGGCTGCTTCTATTTGAGAACGCGGAACAGACTGAAGACCTGTAAGAAAAAAGAGAAAATTGTAAGAAATCTGTTTCCAGCTAGCCGCAATGACAATAAGAAGCATCGCTTGAGTGCCATTAATACGATAATTCCATAAAACCCCTATTTTTTCGAGAAGAAAAGGGATAATCCCAATAGTGGGATGAAAGATAAACAACCATAATATACCGGCCAATACTGGAGCAACAGCATAGGGCCAGAGCAAAAGCATTGTATAAGCCTTTTTTGCACGGATGACACGATCAACACAGACAGCTAAGAGAAGTGATATTGTCATTGAAGCGACAGTAACTGAGATGGAAAATACTGCGGTTGTAAGAAGCGATTGCCGATAAGTAGGATCAGAAAGAACGGTTATATAATTTTCAAGACCAATAAAAGTTGTTGTAAAGCCAAAAGGATCTTCGCGTTCAAAGGATGATTTTATTGCCTGAGCAGCAGGCCAAAAGAAAAACAAAAAAGTCACAAGGAGCTGAGGAAAAAGCAACCCGTAAGAAAGGAGACTATTTTTAAAATATGCATGCTTTTCTTGCATTCGTAGGGCTCTTTAAATGTAGAGACTTTAAAAAGATAAACAAAAAGGACTCAACGATTTTTGTTGAGTCTTTAATGTTTAACAATAAAACGAAATTAATGATTGGATTTTTCAAATTCACGCAAGAGTTTATTTCCACGTTTAACGGTTTCATCTAAACCATCTTTCGGTGTTTTTGAACCACGAAGAACAGCTTCCAACTCTTGATCAAGAATAGTACGGATTTGTGGTAAATTACCAAATCTTATACCTTTCGAATTAACTGTTGGAGGATTAAGATTGATCTGTTTAATAGCTATATCAGCACCTGGCGTTTTTTCATAGAAATGTTGTTTTTTGCTTAATTCATAAGTCGCTTTTGTGGTTGGAAGATAACCTGTTTCTTGATGCCACCTTGCTTGATTTTCTGTTTTTGAAAGAAATTTAAGAAAAGCGGCTGCCCCTGCATATTCCTTTGGAGTATGTCCCTTAAACGCCCAAATAGAAGCTCCCCCAATAACTGAATTTTGCGGCGCTCCTTCTGCATCCTTATAGTATGGTAGCATACCAACCCCCACATTAAACTGAGCTTCAGAAACAATTCCAGCATATGATCCTGAAGATTGCATTAAAATTGCACAATTTTGTGCCATAAACATTGGTGTTGAATCTAATGCGCCAGCAGGACCACCATAGCGGAAAATACCTTGATCAGACCACTTTTTCAAGTCAGCCCACATACGCACTTGTAAAGGTCCATTAAATGTAAGTTCTGAATCAAATCCTTTAAAGCCATTTTCCTTCGTTCCAAAAGGAACATTATGCAACGCTGAAAAGTTTTCTATACCAATCCATTGAGCTGCATAAGTCATTGTAAAACCACACGTTGCCGCTTTAGTTTCAAGAATTTTTTTGGAAAAATCTTCTATATCTTGCCACGTTTTAGGAGGCTGTTCTGGATCAAGCCCTGCTTTTTTAAAGATATCTTTGTTATAATAAAGGATTGGTGTTGAAATATTGAATGGCATAGAAACCATATGCCCCTGTTCATCGGAGTAATAGCCACTAATAGCAGGAAAATAATCTGTAGGATCGAACTCTTGTTTTGTATCAGCCATAAGTTGATAAAATGGATAGATTGCGCCTTTTGCTGCCATCATAGTTCCAGTACCAACGTCATAAATTTGAGCGAGCACCGGCTGTTTCTTTCCACGAAATGCTGCAATGAGTGAAATCAAACCCTCTTCATACTCACCGCGATATGAAGGAATAACTTTATATTCAGATTGACTCGCATTAAAATCGTTAATGAGACTTTCAGTTTCCTTTCCTAGTTCACCACTCATAGAATGCCAAAAGCTAATTTTTGTCTGCGCGAAACCTTCTGTTATTCCCGCTGTTGTTATTATGATAGCAACCGTAGCTACTATGGAAAGATAAAAACGACTCATGATTCACCCTTTCTGAAGTGATGGAATACAAACTACCCCTAAATTTATAGTATCACACATGAACATGCCATGCCGATTTTATTATAAAAATATGCTGGCTCATTTAAACAGGAACCACCAAAAGGTCAAATGAATTTGTTTAGATTTATTCGTTTTCTTTTATAAGCTTTCTTATGTATTCATGAGTCATTCGATTGTAAATATTTAAAAAATGAGAAGGTTTAAATAAACAAGGAAATAGGTAAAAAGATATATATCGTAAATGTTATTCAATGACTATTGTAATATTTGAACTTACTTTTTAAAAAAAGAGTTGTTTATTATTTTGTTATTTGTCTTATAACTTTCGATTTATGCCTTAAAACGGTGTTGATACTACATTGAACAAAGAGATAAATAGACTTTTTCTTAAAATGAAGAAAATTATTTTAAAGTATTTAATGGCCTCCTTCCCTGATAATGGGGTCATGCCCTTCATGCAAAACAAAACGGCTTTGTCTTACAAAATTTTCATGCTGTTAAAAAATCTTTCAATACATCTATATCTCATGATAGCTTCTATAAAATGGAATATTAAAGTCCCTCCACTAAAGTGTATAAAACTTTTTGCACGCCATCATTCTTATGCTTCAAAAAGTGAAAAACAGCACCACTCTATGAACCCTCATGCTTCAACAAGTCTTGCATTTGAGAATGTTTAAATGAAAATTTTTATTCTTTTCTCACGAGATATTTATCCACACACCAAGCCTACTTGTAATGTGCAAGTGAATGATTTTGATTGATCCATTGTAAAAAGATTTGAAATGAAAAAACCTTATATGTTAAGAATTCTCATTCAACATGAAAAACTATTAATTATCATTATAAATTAATGTGTTATTGTTACGTGTAAAAAAATATTTCTTGTTTTCTTCCATTAAGCTCGCTTTATGAAGGTACAAGGATTTCTTTTATAAGGTATATATTTTTTACCTTTGTGCTCGCAATGTCAATGCAAGATCAGGTTGATCTGTCGTAATATAATGTACAGGCATATCAAGCCAATGTGATAACCGAGCTTTTCCATTAATTGTCCATACCCCTACAATAAAATCAGCCTCAAGAGCTGATTCAATAAAATCCTGTGTAACAATAGAGCCATTTAAACTTAGATCAGTATACCCCAATTGTTTCCATTCAGAAAAATGACGGTGCATATCACCTTCAAAATTATCAACACATGGACCAGATGGTATTCCTGCCTCAATAAAAGGACGAAGAACTAAAGGATCAAAACTAATTGCAGAAACCCGTTCTGTTAAATTGCGGCTTTTTATGAGCGCAAGCGCTTTTTGAGATAATATTGTTTCACGCTCCACTTCACCACATGTTTTGATTTCAATATGTAACGCAACATTCGTTGGTGCTAGAAGATCAAGCACCTCTTCTAATAAAGGAGGTGCTTCTCGGCTACCTTTCACGCAGAGTTGTTTGCGTGTTTCATTATCAATGTCGTGAATATATCCCTTTTTGCCAACCAATTGGTCTAGATGAAAATCGTGAAAGACAACCACCTCACCGCTTTTTAGCAAATGAACGTCGCATTCAACTTCATCAACACCTAACGCTATAGCATTATTAAATGCCGAAAGGGTATTTTCAGGATAAAGATGAGCTCCTCCACGGTGTGCAACAATTTTTTTCTCAGACATGCAAAATTTCATACTTCTCACTTTTCAATATATTGACGTACAGATTTTCAGATAAAGACTTATATCAACATGAAAATGCACAATAATTTTTAAATATTTTTTCTACATTTTTCTGAATATCAAACCCTCAGTCATATTTTATTCTGAAAAAGGCTTATCCTTCATTTCAATTATTCCCATTCAATGGTACCAGGAGGCTTTGAGGTTACATCATACACAACACGATTAATTCCTCTAACTTCATTAATAATACGTGCTGCTGTCTTACTTAAAAATGCCATATCATAGGGATAAAAATCAGCGGTCATTCCATCTACAGATGTGACAGCGCGAAGAGCACAAACAAATTCATAAGTGCGATCATCCCCCATAACACCAACAGTTTGAACTGGAAGAAGAACAGCAAAAGCTTGCCAAATTTCATCATAAAGTCCGGCCTTACGGATTTCCTCAAGATAAATAGCATCTGCTTCGCGTAAAATTTCTAATTTTTCACGTGTTACAGCACCTGGACACCGAATTGCAAGGCCGGGACCTGGAAAAGGATGGCGACCAATAAACTGCTCCGGTAGCCCTAACTCTCGCCCTAGCGAGCGAACTTCATCCTTAAAGAGCTCACGCAACGGTTCTACAAGTTTCATCTTCATCTGTTCTGGTAGTCCACCCACATTATGATGGCTTTTAATGGTTACCGTTTCACCAATAGCAGACACACTCTCAATGACATCTGGATAAAGTGTTCCTTGTGCTAAAAACTCTGCACCTCCTATTTTTTTCGTTTCTTCTTCAAAAACTTCAATAAAAAGGCGACCAATTGTTTTGCGTTTTTTTTCTGGATCTGTCTCACCTTTTAAAGCATTAAGAAACACATCAGCAGCATTAACGTGAATAAGCTCTATATTATAGTGATCACGAAAGAGCGTGAGAACTTCTTCAGCTTCATTCTTGCGCATCAGCCCATGGTCTACCAAAATACATGTCAGTTGATCTCCTATGGCTTCATGAAGGAGTACCGCTACAACAGATGAATCCACTCCCCCTGAAAGACCACAAATCACACGACTTTTCCCAACTGTTTGTCGTATTGTCGCAATTGCCTGCTCACGATAAGAAGCCATTGACCAATTACCTTTAATAGCAGAGATCTTATGAACAAAATTTTGCAAAAGTTTTGTACCATCTGGTGTATGGATAACTTCAGGATGAAACTGTACCGCATAAAAATGCCTTTTCTCATCAGCAATAGCCGCATAGGGAGCACCTTTTGAGGTTCCTATGACACGAAAACCTTCTGGTAAAGCTGCCACACGGTCACCATGGCTCATCCATACTTGATAACGAGAACCTTTTTCCCACACTCCACCAAAAAGGGCACTCTCTTCTTGAACTTCCAAAAAAGCGCGCCCAAATTCACGCTCATGTCCAGCTTCAACCTTTCCTCCAAGCTGAATACACATGACTTGTTCACCATAGCAAATACCCAGAATCGGAACACCCGCCTCAAAAATTTCCATTGGAGCACGCGGAGAGCCCTCATCAATAACGGAATAAGGACTCCCTGATAAAATAATAGCTTTAGGATTTATGCGGCGCACAGCTTCTAAAGCCAATTGAAAAGGAGTAATTTCACAATACACTCCCATTGCTCGTACCCTTCGTGCAATAAGTTGTGTAACTTGTGAACCAAAGTCAATAATAAGAACAGTGTCTGGATGTGATATGCTCATAGAAAACCAATCAACAATTGTAAAAGAAAACTCATGAGAGTTATGATTCAATCTTTCTCTTTTCACAAGCCTGTTTTCTTAAGAAAAAGATTATTCTCGTAAAGTTTATGATAAAAAGTGTAAAAATATGGATCAATGTTTTTTTTGCAACACAGATAAAAAGAACCCATCTGTTTGTGTTGTGGCCGGCGACAAAGTAAGTCCATAATTTGAAAAAACTGGTTGCACAGGAGAAAAACTAAAATGTTTCTGCCAAAGCGCTGGCATATCTATTGGAGAAAAATGAGAATGTTGTTGAAGGAAATGGGAAATTTGTTCCTCATTTTCATCTGTAAAAAGAGAACAGGTAATATAGATTAGGCGCCCATTTGGCTTAAGATAAGCTATCGCTTCATTCAAAATATCCCTCTGTTCTGTTTGGCGTTGTTTCACCTGTTCTAATGTTAAACGCCATTTCGCATCTGGACGACGACGCCATGTTCCTGTCCCACTACATGGTGCATCTAGTAGAACTCTATCCATCTGGCCTATTAATGGCTTCAATTCTTCTTTTTGTGCTCGTACTTGGACATTACGAACACCAGCGCGTCGAAGACGATCAAAAATAGGAGCTAGGCGTGCTTTATCAGAATCATAAGCATAAATTTGCCCACGATTGTTCATATCAGAAGCTAAAGCTAATGTCTTTCCACCAGCACCTGCACAATAATCTAATACCTGTATGCTCTCTTGCGCTTCTACAAGATGAGCAACAATTTGAGATCCTAAATCCTGTATTTCAAAGTATCCTTTTTGAAAAGCTGGTTCCACTTGAACATTGGGATGACGATTAAACTTTTCAATCGGTGCAATTCTTAAAGCTTGCCCAAACCATGGAAAAGATTTAAGTTTGGTTTTTGCTAATTCTTTCAGCACCTTTTCTGGTGTTGCCTTTAGGTTATTTACCCGTAGGTCTAAAGAAGGACGCGTTGCTAACGCAGCCGCTTCAGTGATCCAATTATCACCAAATAAAGGACGCAGATGCGCTTGACACCATTGCGGAATATCACCACGAATATAGTCTGGAGCATCCACTAATTGCTGACCTTGCCACGATTTACGCTGTTTAGCCCCTAATAACTGCGGTGCAAACCGATCTTCTGCCAACTCACCGTCAATTTGCTCCAGCGTCATTTTTCCAGAATCTAATAAGGCACCAAAAACGATATCTCGGATATCATCACTCTCCATACGCCATTGTAAAGAATAACGTCGTCTTAAAACATCATAAACGATTGTACCAATGGCTGCACGATCACCTGCTCCAGCAAAGCGATGAGAAAGACCCCAATCCTTTAAAGCTTCTCCTACTGGGCGATGCTTCATTTCTATCTCTTTGAGAATATCTATTGCTGCTTGCAAACGCCCACCTAATCGCACTCATTTCTCCCATTAAAATAATAAAATTTTAAATCATCTAAAAAAATAATATTATCTTCTTCTTGCCAATGAAACCTTCTCAAAGCCATAAAAATTTACATTCAATATTAAAATTATCTGATCAAACTTTTTATAAAACCCAATTTAGAGTATCTAGATTTCTCCCTTTATCGTTTTGCCCATTTCCTTTTTATCCTTCTACCTCTTATACTAAAAGATACGTAGCCATCCATAAAGAACTTATTTCCGCCATGCATTATGCAAAAAACAACCTCTCTATCATTGTGTAAAATAAAATTTACGAAGATTATCTGAATAACAGAAAAAGCAAATATCTCCCATCTTTTGATGGCTATCCTTCTGAAAAAATAGAAAAAATATTTTCATAAAATTAAACAAGTTCATCTGACGCTCATCAAAAAATTAACTTTTTAGAAAATGCTTGGAACCACTATTTGGCATGACCGTTTTTACTCTACTGGCAACTGCCAGGAAATTTAAAAGGAGAAAATAATGACTTATAATAATGGAAAAACAACTTCATCTAAAAGCCGTCATAATACAATGCCCTCAAACAACGGAAAGAAATCCGTCCAAAGTGATCAGACAAACACTCGCCAACGTGCGTCAAAGACTGGACGGAAGACAACAAAAAGTTAATTCTAATTGTATATAACTTATTTCACATAGTCTAGAAGAAAGAATTAGAGTTTTAGTCTCTAATTCTTTCCTTTTAGGATTTTATTCCAAATCACAAACAGAAAGAAGAACAGCCTCTCTTTTTTGTTCTCGGAAGATTTTATATTTATGCAATATGATGCTAGACTCTTATTTCTTCAAACAGGCCCACGATAGTTTGGACTCTCCCGAGTGATAGAAACATCATGCGTATGACTTTCATGGAGTCCTGCATTCGTAATACGAACAAACGTTGCTTTTTCACGAAACTCTACGAGATCTTTTGCCCCAACATACCCCATCGAAGCGCGAAGTCCACCAGCAAGCTGATGTAGAACTGATGCTATAGGACCTTTATAAGCCACCTGCCCCTCCACACCTTCAGGAACCAACTTAAGTTCATCACGAACGTCATCTTGAAAATAGCGATCAGCCGATCCTCGTGCCATAGCACCAACAGATCCCATACCGCGATAGGCTTTAAAAGATCGACCTTGATAAAGATAAACTTCTCCAGGACTTTCTTCTGTACCTGCTAAAAGAGAACCAATCATCGCTGCACAAGCCCCACCCGCTAAAGCTTTAGCAAAATCACCCGAAGCTTTGATCCCACCATCTGCAATTATGGGAATGTCCGCTTTTTCAGCAGCTTCTGCAGCATTCATAATGGCTGCAAGTTGAGGTACTCCGACACCAGCAACTATACGCGTTGTGCAAATAGAGCCAGGACCAATTCCAACTTTTACCGCATCTGCACCACTGTCAATCAATGCCTGCGTTGCTTGAGCAGTCGCCACATTCCCAGCAATAACAGCTGGAGAGGAAGTCATCTTTTTAATTCGTTCAACAGTTTCTAACACACGTTGAGAATGTCCATGTGCTGTATCAATGACCAGAACATCAACGCCTGCGTCAATGAGACGTTCAGCACGCTCAATCCCATCATTCCCAACACTACTAGCCGCTGCAGCACGCAAGCGCCCTTGAGAATCTTTAGCAGCATTCGGATTTAATTTCGCTTTTTCGATATCCTTAACTGTTATCAGTCCGACACAGCGATTCTGTTCATCCACAACTAATAATTTTTCAATACGATGATGGTGTAAAAGATACTTCGCTTCATTGAGTTGAACATTTTCACGCACTGTAATTAAATTTTCATGCGTCATTAATTCATAAATTTTTTGTTTGGGATCCGATGCAAAACGCACATCCCTATTGGTTAAAATGCCAACAAGCCGTCCAGCAGTTTCACCTTTAGCACCATTTTCAACAACCGGAATACCGGAAATACCATGAGAGCGCATCAAAGATTTTGCTTCTTCAAGTGTTGAATCTGGTCCAATTGTGACTGGATTAACAACCATACCAGATTCAAACTTTTTTACTTGGCGAACTTCTTCTGCCTGCTCTGCAGGAGACATATTACGATGAATAACCCCAAGACCACCAGCTTGAGCCATAGCAATTGCCAAACGCGATTCTGTTACCGTATCCATTGCCGCAGAAAGCAATGGCAAATTGAGCTTAATATCCGCTGCAATGCGCGTACTGAGATCCACTTGACTAGGCATAACAAGAGAATGACCGGGTTGTAAAAGTACATCATCAAAAGTTAGTGCCAATGCACCTGTCCCCGTTTCAACAATCTTTGCCATATCAAATTCCTTTTATAATAAAACACCGCAAGAAGCTTTAAACTACAACTGCGGTTCTCATACATGGTAGATTGGCAAAAAATTATGCCATGCTACAAACAAAATGAAAAGAAAAATAAATATTTTTTTTAAGTGTGGTTTATAAAGATTTACAATTGTGATTCAATAGGTAACCAACTTATTATTTTTGCAAATGCGCGACGCCAAAAATTGCTTTCTGGCTCATAGTCAATGCTATATTTTTTTTCATTTTCAATAAAATCCCAATAAATACGATTATTATCACCAAGACGCAGATGATAGCTCATTTCCCCTGTGGTTTCTTCAGAAAACAACAAATCTAATCTTTCTGTAATGGGAGCACATTCAAAAAGAATGCCCATTTCTGTATTTAATGATGCTGATCTTGGATCAAAATTTAAAGATCCAATAAAAGCTGTTTTATGATCAATTAAAAAAGCTTTTGCATGTAAACTTGCCTTACTCGATCGAAACAATCGCAACCCATGAGTATTGCCTTCCGCTTTTAATTCATAAAGATTAACACCACTTTTCAACAATGCCTTACGATAAGGTACATAACCACCATGCACTAAAGCTACATCAGTAGCGGCTAAAGAATTTGTCAGAATTTTGACATTAACACCCTTTGAAACCAAATTACTAAAATTCTGCGTGCCAACCTTACCAGGAACAAAATAAGGAGACGTAATCTGAACCGTTTTTTTGGCATTTCCAATAACCTTTGAAAGTGCCTTCATAAGCCAATTACTTGCTTTTTTACGCAATGCTTTTTCTGGAGGATCAGAAAGAACAACAACTTTATCTGCTAAAAATAACCGCTTTCCTGTTTGGATAAAACAACTAAAGTTAATGTGTTCTTTGACATAATCTAAATAAACCTTTGCAACCTTGGAATCCCGAAATTTTCGTAATTTATCTCTCCAATAGCTAAGATCACTTGCGCTTTTAGGAACAACCAAAGTATGAATTGGCAAAACAACAGCACTATTCCAAAAATCATCAAAGATACTTTCCACCTTTTTAACAGAGGGACCGATTAACATCAAATCTAAATCTCGAAAATGAGATTCTTTACCAGCATCAAAATAAGAATCTGCAAGATTACGCCCTCCGACAAAAGCAACCCTACCATCAATGATAAAAGCTTTATTATGCATTCTACGTGTTACAGTAATTGCCCGTAATATAATTTCTAAACCACGGCGTAAACCACCTTGACGCGATCGCCCTGGATTAAACATTCTCACCTCAATATGAGGATGTTTATCTAGCGCAATATAAGCTGGATCACGTGACTGAGCATTAATATCATCCAAAAGAAGCCGTACCCGAACCCCCCGATCAGCTGCTTCAACTATTTCACTTAATAATAGGCGCCCCGTTAAATCATCGTCCCAAATATAATACATCAGATCAAGGCTACGCCCAGCCTCTGCAGCTCCTATTGCACGAACACAAAACGCATCCAAATTGCTGATAATGAGGGAAAGGGCATCTTTATCAATCCCCAATCCATTTTCTTCCTCAGCTAATTGACTGACGATACGATCAAGCTTAGTTTCATCTTTCTGAATAGGTAACGCATAAGAACATTGCCCCCTAGCATTTTTCACAAAACGCCCATAAGTGTAGATTGCCAACATAGATGCAATAAAAAAAAAGAGGACAAAACCAATAATAATCTGTAAAAGAGTCAAAGAGGGCAAACTTTCTATTTTAAACTATCACATCATCAGTAATGCAAACGATAACACTAATCACTTCATCTTAATCGTATAGCAGATAAAATGCCACCTCTTGCTTAAGAGAGTATAAATTTAATATTGATGATACAAAAATTTTAGCGGTAGTATTTAAAAGTTTTTAAAAATGCTTCTCTGTTTTAATAGTTTTAATAAATGCAAACTTAACCAAAACTGTATAAATTGAAACAAACGATTAAAATAGTCACATAAAATTTATATTTGATTTAAATCTACAAAATCATCCTCTATAGATAAATTTTACAATAAATGATTGTTTTCTTAAGATTCCCCCCACGAAATTTATCAAAATCCACTCTATTTTTTTGAAACTCATGCTTGTCATGAGGAGAAATTTGTTATGAATTTTACTTTCGTTCTTGATTTCTTATTGCTCTCAATTCTTCCATTTTTCTATAAAGTGTAGAGCGACCAATATGAAGGCGGCGTGCAATCTCACTCATATGTCCTTTATAATGTTTAACCGCTTTCTCGATAATATCATGTTCCATCTCTGCAAAAGTACGCACATGCCCATCAGTATTCAAAAATTTTATCGATTCTTGTTCATCATCTTCTTGCATATTACCCTCAATGATATTGGGAACATTCATTAATGAATTTCCCATTAATTGCGGAAAATCTCGAACCGTTAATAACGGTCCTTCACTGAGTAAAATCGCACGAAATAAAAAGGTTTCAAGCTCATTTCTATTGCCAGGCCAATCATACTGCATAAGCAAGGAAAGAGCAGAGCCTGCTAAACCATGGACATGTGATCGCCCTGTTTCTGTAATAATGCGATCAATCAAACGTTGTGTGATCTCTGGAAAATCATCCCTTAATTCTCGTAAAGCAGGGACGCTAATAGACAAATGAGAAAATTGTTCAAACAAACTATGCAAAAAAAAGTTCTCATTAACCAAATCCTTTAAACGTGATGTTGAAATAGCAATGATCCGAAAAGGAAAAAAATCTCCTTTTGTATCCCTTTCCCTTTCTTTAAGGTAATGAGCAAACCGTTTTTGCTGTATGGGCTCAAGTCGATCAATATCACAAAGGCAAAGTGTCCCTTTTTCAAGAGAAGAAACCAATGGCAGGAATTCTTTAAACCACTGCTGATTTTCTTCTTCTGGATCAACGATAGCTGAACATTGAAAGCGAATAAAAACACCCTCCGAGAATAATCCCTCATGATGAATAATCCGAGCTAAAGTCTCACGTCCTGTTCCAGCTTCCCCCTCTATCAAAAGATTCTGTAAAGAAGTTGCTGCTTGTCTCGATTGTTCTAACACTATCTGCATAGCCCTACTTTTTACGCAAAGATCAGAAAACCGTAAATGATTCTCTTTTTTTCGCCGAATATCTCGAACCTCATGCTCCAAGGCAGAAATAAGAGCAAGGATATCCAAAGTAACTCTTACGCGTAATAATGTTACTGGATGGATCCAATAATCAATAGCTCCAGCTGTTAAAGCTTTCTGGAGTAAATGCTGATTCTCTTGTTGTGCTATAACGACAATAGGAACAGAAACACCAGCAACTCTAATCATTTTAATCAAATCGCTCACACTCAAATCACTCATAACGACATCAAGGAGTGCGAGCACAATGTTTTTACGCCTGTGTAAAAGATCAATCGTACGGAGACCATTTTCTGCTTCAATGACACGATAACCAAAACCTCGCAGCATAGAAGAAAGTTCTATACGTCTTCCATAATCTTCACTCGCAACAAGAATGGGACCAACCATAATGTCAATAATCTCCTTTGAGACTACTCAGCAGCTTAATATAAAAATTGTTGTAAACCATAAGAAATATTTTACCTCTTGTGTTTCACTTACGAACTTCATCAAGCTGTCAATTAAATACAACATTAAGGCATTTTTTTCCATTTTTTTGCTTTTTCATTGATTTTCATCAAATTTTTCATATTGACTCATGGGATAATTTAATAATGTTATAGAAACTAGAGAGCAAAATAATCTAAATAGAGTGCAATAAATGAAACATACCTATCATATTTTATGTCTTACAATTACCGCCTTGCTGTTAAGTGCCTGTAACTTTTCGCGATATTATAACTCAAATATGCCAACAGGAATTGATGGAAAATGGGTTGATGAGAATGGTATTATTTCCTCCTTCCACAATGGTGTTTTTGAAACACATGCAGCAGATACAGAAGAAAAGCTATCAGAAGGAGCATATAATTATCTCAATGCTCAAAATATAGAAATTGAAATACGCTCTATTCTTCGTGGAACAATCTCTAGAGTCAATTGTACAATGTCATATGACTTCACACAACTTCTCTGCACCTCACCTACAGGAGCACAATTTTTTCTTAAACGAAAATCTTAGACAAAATATAAAATAAAGCTTTTTTTATAAGATAGACAAAATACATACATTAAGCAGGAGGTGTTCCTTTCTCCTCCTGACAGAGAATCTTCTCTCAAATACGTAAAGAAACTGATACAATCTCTATCCGTAGAATTTTCTAAACATTATGAAATGCGTAAAACATTCATTTTCTTCCACAAAATATCAGTAAGGCCACCTCACAATAAAATTGTAACTTTGTATCATTCAATCTATTTTAACCTAAAATAACATTTATTTGATAGGGAACCTTAATCTAAGCAGCACCAATACGCAAAAGATCATGAAAATGGACAATTCCTATCGGTTTTTTATCTTCAACCACGAAAAATGCACCAATCTGATGATCATTAATAAAAGCTGTTGCTGCACCAACAAGTGTATTTGGCTTTACAACTTTAGGAGCTTTGGTCATCACCTCGTCAACATTAAATTTTGATAAATTAAAATGAATGTTACGTGCAAGATCGCCATCAGTTACAATTCCGATTAGTTCACCTTCTTGATTCACAACACCAACACAACCAAAATGTTTTTCCACCAAAACATTCATCGCTTCAGTCATAGCTGTTCCCTGCATAACCAGAGGAATACTATCACCCTCATGCATAATATCACACACGTATTTAAGGCTTGCACCAAGAGAACCACCAGGATGATATATTTTGAAATCCGTTGCGGTAAAACCACGCATTTCTAAAAGAGAAACCGCTAATGCATCTCCCATTGCCAATTGCATAATTGTTGAAGTTGTAGGGGCTAAACCATGGGGGCAAGCCTCTTCTATCTTTGGTAATAATAGCACAATATCAGCTTGTCGTCCTAACACAGAATGCTCATTTGATGTCATTGCAATAAGAGGGATACGAAAACGTGCAGCATAGCTCATAATACCACTTAACTCTTGAGTTTCACCAGACCATGATAAAGCAAGAATAACATCATCAGATCCAATCATACCAAGATCACCATGATTGGCTTCTGCAGCGTGCACAAAAAAGGCAGGTGTTCCAGTTGAGGCTAAGGTTGCTGCAATTTTTGTGCCTATATGACCACTTTTTCCAAGACCAGTAATGACCACATGTCCACGCGCATTTCTAATAGTTTGAACAACCGCTTCAAAAGAAGAAGAAAGACTTTCCAGAAGAGCTTTTTCAAGAGCTTCAAGCCCCTGCTTTTCACTCGCAAGTGTTTTAAGCGCTGATGCTACTGCACCTTGCAAAGCCATATGAGGAGACGGTATTGTCATAATCAAATTCGATCAATAAAATTAAGTGAGAGATCTATATCACTTTTCAACATTAATGGTTTCTAGTAAATTTTTCAATGAAGCAGAAACGTGGCTGTGCATATCAGCGCGTGCTAAAGAAAATGCAACGTTGGCTTCAATAAAACCAGCTTTAGAACCGCAATCAAAAGTGCGCCCTTTTACTTGCAACCCCCAAAAATCTTGCTCATTTGAAAGCCGTATCATAGCATCTGTTAATTGAATTTCATTTCCTGCTCCTCGTTCTTGAGTGGAAAGAATATTAAAAATTTCTGGCTGCAAAATATAACGTCCATTGATGTACAAATTTGATGGTGCCGTTCCTTGTGCTGGTTTCTCTACCATTTTTGTGATTTCAAAACCATTTGCAATCTGTTTGCCTTTCCCAACAATACCATATTTATGTGTTTCTCTAGGATCGCATTCCTGAACTGCTATAATATTTCCCCCACCTGTTTTTTCATAAAGGCTCATCATTTCAGAAAGACAGCCCTTTTTCGCCTGTATCAACATATCGGGTAATAATAAAGCAAAAGGTTCCCCTGCAACTAATTCACGCGCACACCAAAGAGCATGCCCTAATCCCAAAGGTTGCTGTTGCCGAGTGAAAGAAGTTGACCCTGGTAATGGCTGTAAACGGTATAAGTTTGCAAGATCTTCTTTCTTTCCACATTCAGCAAGTGTCGTGTATAATTCAACTTGCGCATCAAAATAATCCTCAATGACTGCTTTGTTGCGTCCAGTCACAAAAATAAAATGCTCAATACCAGCTTCCCTCGCCTCATCCACAACATATTGAATAACAGGTTTATCAACAACTGTTAGCATTTCTTTAGGAATCGTTTTTGTCGCAGGAAGGAAACGCGTACCAAGACCTGCTACTGGGAATACTGCTTTCCGGATTTTACGCACACTCACCCTCCTCAATGAATTCATATAACTTTTTTGTTTTATTTATCATATGTTTTTACGAAATGGTAAAAAAGATATCTTATTGTTTTGATTATCATTATAATAGGCAATCAAAAATGTAAAAAGAATCTGAGAATTTATTGAAGGAATTAAAACGAATTATTTATTTCAGTTTTTTCCTATTCTTGATCATATTATCGATTAAACTAAATACAAAATAAAGTTATTGCACATCTAATGAATTGAATATTAATGGGGATTTCAAAATGCAAAAAACAGAATTGAAGAGTTTCTCTTTTTTTTTAGAGAAGTCAATAGCTTGGAGACCCCTTGTCACTGGCTCTGCCATTCTTTTGTCTGCTTTTTTAATGTTTTTTGCATCATTTTCACATGCGGATAGCGGATTTAAACACTGGATTAAAGAGTTTAAAAAAATAGCTATTGCTCACAATATTAGCCCTTCTACGTTTCATATGGCATTTAAAGACATTAATGCCATTGATCCAGAAGTTTTAAAAAGCGCCGCATACCAACCGGAATTTATTGCTCCTTCATGGAACTATTTCGATAATCGTGTCCATGATATTGCTATTATAGAAGGACGGCGCCAAGCAAAAAAATGGAATAAATGGCTTCTTCAAATTGAAGAACGTTTTGGTGTTGACCGTAATATTCTGCTTGCTATTTGGTCAATGGAAAGCAATTATGGAAAAATTTTAGCCAATAAAAGTGTCATGCATGATACCATTCGCTCGCTTGCAACCCTAGCCTATGCCGATAAAAAACGCGAAAAATACGCACATACACAACTTATTTCTGCTATGAAAATTCTACAAAGTGGTGAAATTAAACGCTCTCAACTCACTGGATCTTGGGCCGGAGCATTGGGACATACACAATTTATTCCAAGCAGTTATCTCGCCTATGCTGTTGATATAAATCAAGATGGACGGCGTGATATCTGGAACTTTGTTCCAGATGCTCTGGCTACTGCTGCTAATCTTCTTCACAAAAATGGCTGGCAACCTAATCTTATTTGGGGAGTAGAGGTAAAAGTGCCGCAGGGAAAAAAACTTCCTGAAGGCTGGTATTCCTTTGAACAATGGAAAAAATTAGGTGTAAAATACGCTAATGGGCATCCTCTTCCTACATTAGCTGAACAAGCAATGTTAAAATATCCAGATGGAGAAAAAGGACCTATATTTTTAGTCACAAAAAATTTCTTTGTTCTAAAACGTTATAATAATGCAGATCGTTATGCTCTTGCCGTTGCCCTTCTTGCTGATCGCATTGCTGGACGGCCTGGATTAGTGCATGATTGGCAAAGACCTTTTCAGCCTATTACCTTCCAAGAATGTAAAGAACTGCAATCTCGCTTAAGTGCATTGGGATATTATAAAGGAGATATTGATGGACAAATCGGAACAGCCTCTCGCAAAGCAATCAAAGCTTTTCAGCTGCATTACGGTCTAAAAGAAAATGGATATCCATCATCTCAAGTGCTTTTTCTCCTTCGCCAACAATAATGGAGAATAAGGTCTTGTCTCTTTTGCGTCTTATATACTTGATATTCTTACTGTTTTCATTTTCTATTGTGGGGATCATACAACCATCCCCAAGTAAAGCAACGAACTTCTTCAAATGGTTGTCACAACATAACAAACAGACGCAACAACCACCGCAAATTATAGAACAAAAAATAAACAAGCCGCAAAAAAAGATCGTAACACAAAAAAACATACAAAAGCTAAAAAATGAGAACGCAAAGCGCATTCTTGTCATAGGAGATTTTACAGCTTCTGCTGTTGCCGATGCACTTAAGAAGTTTTTTATAGATAATAGTGATATCGTTATTATGAACAACACAATGCCAGCTTCCGGATTAGTTCGAACTGATTATTATTCTTGGCAAAGCAATATTTCTAAACTCATTAATCAAAATAACCCCGATGTCATTATCATGATGATCGGGGCCAATGATAATCAACCCATCATAGACTCTCATAGCACGATTAACACAGATCAATCAGAATGGATGCACATCTACAAACAAAGAATTATCGAAATTGCTGAAAGTCTTCATGCCTCTGGAAAATCGTGGATATGGATAGGTCAACCTTCTTTTGGAAATAACCTTTTGACACAAAAAATGAAAATTTTTAATGCGCTCTACAAACAAGTAACAGAAACAGCAGGAGGATATTTTCTTGATATCTGGAGTGGCTTTAGTGATGAAGAAGGAAACTTTTCTTTTTCAGGCTATGATATTAATGGAAAAATGACCAAATTGCGCACCAATAATGGCATGCATTTCACTTCTGAAGGAAAGAAAAAACTTGCTGCTTATTTAGAAAAGCCATTGAAAAATATTTCAAATTTTCATGCCTTTTCTCATGAAAATTCTTACTCAACCGATCAAGTTATTAAAAAACTTATACAAGAATCAGAGAATCAAGAGCCAAGTAATATTATGCGTCAGCCTCCAATGAGCCTTAATGATATGGTACAACAAAACACCCACCTCATAGGCAGGAAAAAATCAAGTTTTATAGAAAAATCATGGTTTCCACCAAATGGACATCAAAAAGATCGAGCTGATAATTTTTCTTTCCCATAATGTCTATTTAAAATACAAAATCTATTTCCCCTATAAACAAAAAGCGAATAAGATAAAAACACTGTTTACATAGCTATAATGAAGAGAAAATTTGCATAAATTGCAACTACATCTTTGCGAAGAATATGAAAACGGCATGGTTAGCACCATGCCGTTATATCTTACAATCCACGTTTGTTAATCATTGCCTCTGGTAAAGGCATCCGTCCCCGAAAAGCTTTATAAAGCTCCTCTGGATCACGACTTCCCCCAGCAGAGTAAATAAAACGTTTCAACTTATTAGCAAGCTCTGAATTAAAAACATCTCCCGTTTCTTCAAAAGCCTGAAAAGCATCAGCATCAAGCACTTCCGACCACATATAAGAATAGTAACCAGCGGCGTAACCATCCCCTGAAAATATATGCGTAAAATGTGGAGGACGATGGCGCATAATAATTGTATCAGGCATTTGCAGCTTGTCTAATTCTTGGCGTTCAAACACTGTTGGATCAGTGACTTTTTCTCCTTGGTGAAAAGCCATATCCACGAGAGCTGATGAGATAAATTCAACCGCAGAAAATCCAGCATTAAATGTCTGTGCTGCTAAAACTTTATCTATCAACTCTTGTGGCATAGGAAGCCCTGTTTTTGCATGTATAGCATAAGATTTTAATACTTCTGGTACAGTTAACCAATGTTCATAAAGTTGAGAAGGCAGCTCAACAAAATCACGCGAAACCGATGTTCCCGATACAGATGGCCATACAACATCAGAAAGCAAACCATGCAATGCATGCCCAAACTCGTGAAAAAGCGTACGTGCATCATCAAGAGATAAAAGAGCAACCTCCCCTTTGGATGGTTTAGCAAAATTACAAACATTGTAGATAATGGGCTTTTGTCCGCCTTCCAATTTATGTTGTGATTGCAAACTACTCATCCACGCACCAGACCGTTTTGAAGAACGTGCAAAATAATCACCAATGAAAAGCCCAAGTAAGCTTCCATCAGATTTTTTTACTTCCCATAAACGTGCATCAGGATGCCAAAGTGCAACAGCATTTTTTTCTTCAAATGTAATGCCAAAGAGTTTTTCTGCTACTCCAAAAGCCGCTTTAATCATATGATCAAGTTGAAAATAATATTTAATTTCAGCGCCATCAAAAGAAAACTTTTCAGTGCGAAGTTTTTCAGCATAATAACGCCAATCCGAAGCTGTTAAAGATTCATTGCTTCCCTGATTATTGGCAAAATTTTGTAATTCAATTTGCTCAGTAGAAGCCTTCGCTTTTGCTCGCTCCCATACAGGCATAAGCAAATTCATAACAGAATCAACACTTTTAGCCATAGTATTATCGAGTTTTAAATCCGCAAAAGATTTATATCCCAATAATTTAGCTTGCTCATCTCGAAGCGCAACAATCTCTAAAATAATGGTTCGATTGTCATTCTTGTTATTATTTTCACCACGTTTAGCCCAAGCTTGGAATGCAACTTTACGCAAATCACGACGATCAGAGAATTTTAAAAAAGGTTCAACAATTGAGCGTGCTAGTGTTAATGCATAGGCTTCTTCACTGCCTCTTTCGTACGCAATTTCTTTCATTGAAGCAATGAGATCTTCCGGTAAACCAGATAAGTCTGTTTGTTTTAAAAATAGAATCCATTCAGCTTCATCGTTTAAGACATTTTGCCCAAAAGTAGCATTTAAAAAAGCGAGTCTTTCATTAATTTCTACAAGCCGTTTCTTCGCTTTTTCATCTAATTTTGCACCATGACAAACAAACTTTTTCCACCATAATTCAAGAACACGTGTTGTTTCATTCTCAAATGTCCCCTGTTGCGACTGTTTATAAAGCATATCTATTTTCGCAAATATCCGCGCATCCATCATCATTTTTGAAGAATAACGAGAAAGTTTTACAACGAACTCTTGCTCTAGCTGTTGAATTAATACATTCGTATGAGCACTAGTGCGTAAGAAAAATATTGAACAGACACGATCAAGCGCTTTGCCGCAAAGCTCAAAAGGCTGCAAAAAATTCTCAAGCGTTGGTGGTTCTTGCACCATCGCAATTGCCTCTAGTTCTTCTTCTGCTTCTTGAAGTGCCTGTTCAAAAGCGGGTTTAAAATCTTCATCACTTATAGAAAAAAAATCAGGAAGACCTGAAAATCCCTTCCAGTCCAGCACTGCTGCTTTTGTCATAATACTTTATGTCTCCATTATAAATTTAGGCTGTAATCATTATCTTTACGACACAAATTGATAATATACTAAAACTATTTTGTGAGTTTCAAAACTACCTGTCAAAGCTCTATTGAAGTAAAAAACCTTAAGATCGTAAGATTCTCTCATTTCAGACCTGTTTATGTTGAATCAATCAAAATCACTTGCTTGTACATCACAAGCGGAGCTGGCGTGTGGGTAAAAGCCGTAATAAGAAAGGAATAAAAATAGCTCTTATGAACCGTCTTAAATGCTAAGAACACCTACAAGCTAGCAAAGTGTTGTGATGGTACTGGTTTGATCCTTCATAAGCATAAAGATGGAAGTGTTCAATGCATTTACCTTTATACCCTTCACAAGCGCCGTCGTGAAATGGGCTTGAATGCTCTTTGAGAGATATTTCTTAAAATAAGCGCGTGAAACTGCAATACAATGGCGTTCTGTTTTACGTGAAGGGACGGTTGCCCCATTACAAGAACGGAGGTTCCTACCAGTCTCTGGACTGTCAACAGTCCAGCTTATCTCGGCGGATTCTACCTGCTAACCACTCATGCAGTTTACTTCATAAGCGCAACAGATAAGCCCCTGCCCTGAATACGGATTGCGATATCTAAAAACACTTAATATGTAAAGCTTTTCATGCCTTATATCACCGCTCTAAACAACGGTGTTTGACGGCATAATAAGGTAAAAATGGGAACTGATTTTTACATTTACGCCTTCATATTATCCTCCAATCAAGCTGTATTCTCGTTTCAGCAATTCAGAAACTTGTTCATAACTGATAATTTATCCTTGACTTTAACTTAAAATATTAACAATTGAAAATATAGTCGGGGAGGTTTTTTTCAAATCTTCCATAAATTTTTGTTTTTATCTCATCTATTATTTAGATTTACAACTCCCCAACTCTTCAGGAGGTACTTTATCATGACTGAAATTAAAACGGCCTTCGACTTCAAAAATTTTTCTCCTGAAGCTCTCGCTGAAAAATTAAAAAATCAGCATTTTGCAGACTCTATTGATATCATCAATGATCTCGATATCATGGAACGAGTTACTATTCTTAGTCTTCTACCTCTTGATTATGTTATCGAACTTTTTGATAAACCAGAGCTTGAGCAACCTGCTGCTATTTTAGAACTTCTCCCTATAAATCGTGCGGTTGAAATTCTTGATGGCATGTCTGCAGATGCTGCTGCAGACGTCTTTCAAGAAATAAATAAAGAAACCCGTACACGGCTTTATGCCTTGCTTAAACCCTTAACACGTGCGGAACTTAAAAAACTTACCAGTTATCCTGATCATACAGCAGGAGCACTGATGACAACAGAGTTTATAGCCGTTCCTTCGAACTGGACCATACAAAAAACTTTGGATCACATTCGTGAAGTCGAGCGAACACGTGAAACAGTTTATACCAGCTATGTGATTGATCCTAAAACAGGTACTCTTCTCAAAGCTGTTTCACTGCGTAACCTTATTCTTGCCTCACCTGATGAACAAATTCTTAATGTCCCTACCCATGACTCGCCCATTACAATATCGCCCTTCACACATCATGAAGATATCGCACGCCTTTTCCAACGCCATGATCTTCTCTCTGTGCCTGTAGTTGATGAAAGTAACCATGTCATTGGCATTGTAACCGTTGATGACGTGCTTGATACTATGGTCGATGAGATGAATGAAGATGCCTATAAATTTGGGGGTATGGAAGCGCTTAATAAGCCCTATATGCAAATTAAGTTTCCTGAAATGATGAAAAAACGTGGCGGGTGGCTCGCTTTACTCTTTATCGGTGAAATGCTGACAGCAAGCGCTATGCAGCATTTCGAAACAGAACTCGAAAAAGCGATTATTCTTACACTGTTCATACCTCTCATTATGAGCTCAGGAGGAAATTCCGGCTCACAAGCTACATCCCTTATTATCCGTGCATTGGCTTTACGTGAACTCACATTAAAAGACTGGTGGAAAGTTATTATTCGTGAAATTCCAACAGGATTATCCCTTGGTCTCTTACTCGGAATTATTGGTGTTACGCGCATTGCTCTTTGGCAAAAACTGGGTATCTACGACTATGGCCAACATTGGATTGCTATTTCGACAACAGTGGGTACAGCTTTAGTTGGAATCGTTACCTTTGGTTCTCTTTCTGGATCTATGTTGCCTTTTATTCTTAAAGGTTTAAAATTTGATCCAGCAAGTGCTTCTGCTCCTTTTGTGGCAACTTTAGTAGATGTCATGGGCATTATAATCTATTTTTCTGTAGCTTCCCTCATTTTGTCAGGAACTCTCCTTTAAACATGTAAAGTAAAAACTCTTACTTATGGAAAAATCTTGTCATGTAACCTAAGATTCTTTCCATAAGAGAATAAGCTTTATTATTTTAGCGCACCGCTCTATAGATAATTTATTATTTTTTTTGAATAACAGCTCCGAATAGCGTAATTTCACCTCATCATAAAGCTTCTCATATTAAATCGATTAAAGTCATCTTCTTGCCAGTCACAAACGAGATCGGTGTATGGCTAAAAACTATTCAAGAAAAAATAAAATACTTCTTATATCATCTCTCTCTCGTATCAAAAACTGGCGCAATATTGACAGCTGAGAAAGAATAATAATGATGATACTCAACAAGCTTTATATTTCTTCACAAAGGCGTTAATAGTATACTATTCGCGTATGTTATATCATTTATGAGCCCTATCATGGAATGGATGTAGTGTACATTAAGCGATCTCTCTTAAGTACATGAATATGCAACAAAAAGTATATTCTGTTTAAAGTGTTCTGTTTGGCATGAAAAGCATACTCCTATTAGAGAATGCAATTAACAAAAAAGTGTAAGGCAATGCACTATCTCCATGGTTTAAAAAATATTACTTTAGATGCTTTTGAAATCATAAATTGGATTAACGGCAAAAATGGGAATTTTCTTTGGATACCTTCATATTCTTTCTAAATAAGACTGTATTCCGGGTTCATAAATAAATCAAAAGATATAACTCTTACCCTAATCTGGCATACAAAAGCTAGAACTTCTTATAAAATTCTTAATCGTCTCAATATTTACCTCAAATACACGATTGCATTAGATCTGGATTTTGATTGACAAGTTATTGAATAAGAAAAAGCTTTATTTAGAATAAAAATATTGTAAAATTGTCAATAAATTGGCTATGGATTGAGAGATATTCCGGATTTTTATCAATCTCTTTGCAAAACAACAACAACAATACCGCTAGCTTTATACTTACTTACTCTTACAAGAATTCATATAAATTTCTTGTGTCATATTGATAAAAATCAAATTGACTGTGATTTTTGGGATAATTCTTAGCTCGAGAATAGAACATACGTATTATAAAAAACTTTTACGAAGCTTCAGAAATTGAAGCTCAATAGAGCCTTAAAGACTTGGATAAATAGTTTTGCCATAAAAATATTGCCTCCATCTTCCAAAATTATAAAAAAACATGTAAAAGGTTTTCTAATAATCAGGCAAAGAATGTAAAGACTTTGCCTCAAATGAAATTTCATTAAACGAAAAGAAGAAAATTTATGCAATTGCGTAACATTGCCATCATTGCCCACGTTGACCATGGGAAAACAACGCTTGTAGACGGGCTTCTCAAGCAATCAGGAAACTTCCGTGATAATCAACGTACAAGCGAACGTATGATGGATTCAAACGATATTGAGAAAGAACGCGGAATTACAATCCTAGCGAAAGTGACATCTGTTGTTTGGAAAGATACTCGAATTAATATTGTTGATACACCAGGACACGCTGACTTTGGTGGAGAAGTTGAACGCATCCTCAATATGGTTGATGGAGCCATCGTCCTTGTTGATGCAGCTGAAGGACCAATGCCACAAACAAAATTTGTCGTTGGCAAAGCATTGAAAGTAGGTTTGCGCCCTATTGTTGCTATTAATAAAATTGACCGACCTGATGCACGCGTTGATGAAGTTATTAATGAGGTTTTTGACCTTTTCGCTGCTCTTGACGCAACTGATGAACAGCTTGATTTTCCCATTCTTTATGGTTCAGGACGCGATGGATGGATGGCTGAAGCCCCCGAGGGACCAAAAGATCAAGGATTAGGTCCTTTATTTGATCTTGTAACGCGGCATGTTCCTTCCCCTAGCGTCGCAGAAGGCCCGTTCCGCATGATTGGAACTATTCTTGAAGCGGATCCGTTTTTGGGACGAATTATTACAGGTCGTATTCATTCCGGCTCTCTAAAACCCAATCAAAATGTCAAGGTTCTGGGACAAGATGGAAAACTTTTAGAAACTGGGCGGATTTCAAAAATTCTAGCATTTCGTGGTCTAGAACGGCAACCTATTGAAGAAGGAAGTGCTGGTGATATTGTTGCGATTGCAGGTCTGCAAAAAGGTACCGTCGCTGATACTTTCTGTGATCCTACGGTTAATGAACCCCTTACTGCCCAACCAATTGATCCTCCTACTGTGACGATGAGTTTTCTCGTCAACGATAGCCCCCTTGCAGGAACTGAAGGCGATAAAGTAACAAGTCGTGTCATTCGTGACCGATTGTTAAAAGAAGCAGAAGGCAATGTCGCTCTTAAAATTGAAGAATCAGCCGATAAAGATTCTTTCTACGTTTCAGGACGAGGAGAATTACAGCTTGCAGTTCTTATTGAAAATATGCGCCGTGAAGGATTTGAGCTTAGTGTTTCACGTCCACGTGTTGTTATGCAAAAAGATGAAAATGGAACAATTCTTGAGCCAATCGAAGAAGTTGTTATCGATGTCGATGAAGAATATTCCGGTACTGTTGTACAAAAAATGTCTGAACGTAAGGGTGAAATGGTAGAATTACGTCCTTCTGGAGGTCATCGTGTCCGCCTTGTCTTTTACGCCCCAACTAGAGGACTTATTGGTTATCAATCTGAACTTTTAACGGACACACGTGGTACAGCAATTATGAATCGCCTTTTCCATGCTTATGAACCTTATAAAGGAGACATTGCTGGTCGCGTTAATGGTGTTATGATTTCTAATGACAACGGTGAATCTGTTGCTTATGCTCTTTTTAATCTTGAAGATCGTGGACCTATGATCATTGATGCAGGTGTGAAAGTCTATCAAGGTATGATTATTGGCATCCACTCACGCGATAATGACTTAGAAGTTAATGTGTTAAAAGGAAAAAAACTTACTAATATGCGCGCTTCCGGAAAAGATGAAGCGGTAAAGTTAACGCCTCCCATTAAAATGACATTAGAACGTGCCTTATCATGGATACAAGATGATGAACTTGTGGAGGTAACCCCTAAAAATATTCGTCTCCGCAAACTCTATCTTGATCCCAATGAACGTAAACGTTTTGAAAAAACACGTGCATCAATTTCAAGTTAATTTCATAATCTCTTTGGTAAAATATTTAATTGTATTGAGCCTCACTATATTCCAGAAAGGATGTCTCTATGAATATTAAGGAAATACCCGTAGGCAAAAATCCACCAGAAGATATTAACGTTATTGTGGAAGTCTCTCTTGGTGGTCAGCCAATAAAATATGAGATGGATAAAAAGTCGGGTGCATTATTTGTTGACCGTTTTCTTCATACATCGATGGTTTATCCTGGAAATTACGGTTTTGTCCCTCATACGCTTTCAGATGATGGTGATCCTATTGATGTCCTTATCTGTAATACCCGTCCACTTATACCTGGTTGTGTTATCAATGTTCGCCCCATCGGAGCTCTAATGATGGAAGATGATGGTGGTAAAGATGAAAAAATTATTGCCATTCCCACGACAAAATTAACAAAACGCTATATCAATATTCATGACTATACAGATCTGCCCGAGATTACACTCAAACAAATTGAACATTTCTTCAAGCATTATAAAGATCTGGAACCTGGAAAATGGGCTAAAATTGAAGGATGGCGTGATAAAAACTTTGCTCATGAATTAATTAAGCAAGCTGTTGAGCGCAATAAAAAAGTATAACGATTTTAATAAAATAAAGCCTATAAAAAATAGGCTTTGTTCTTTATTTTTTCTACGAGATGCAATCTCTAAAGGATTGCCATATCTGCTTTAGCTCTTCTAAATGTGTTGAAAAGTAAAGTTGTTTGTAGCGAGATATTGCGCCGCTTTTCAGAGAAATAGAAGAAGATGGGATTTTCCACTGCTTCGCAAGAAATTTAATGAGAGCTTTATTCGCTTTTCCATCTTCAGGAACAGCACGAAGGCGTATAACCAGATATTGCTTTTCACCATCCCTACATTCAACCCCTATTATTTTGTCAACAGATGATTTGGGAATGAGATATACAAATAAAATCAAGTTATTTTTATCAACTTGATAAAACATGTATTCGCCTCAAGTAACATTTCTATACATACATGTTTGCGTAAACACGCCACATAAAAGTACGAATAAAATAAATAATAACGAACACTATAATAGGTGAAATATCAATTGTTCCCAAATTTGGTAAAATTTGCCGGATACGGCTTAGAACGGGATTTGTAAGACGATATAGAAAGCTTCCTATCAAAACAACAAAGCGATTGCGTGAATTTATGATATTAAAGACATAAAGCCAAGAAAAAATGACACTAGCGATTAAAATATCAATATAAATCTCAAAAATCAAATCAATCGTTCGAAGCAATGCATAAATCATGCGTCATCCCTTTCAATCAAGGAAACAGAAGAGCGTATAGAAAACCTTCATTAAAGCAGGCCTGTGTATCAAAAAATGGTTTTATATTTCAATACTCTTTTTTCTTGAATAAAAACCAGACATCTAAATTCTTCATCTCTCTATTTAATGACGATGCAGTTAGAAAACAAATATCAAAATTAAAAATAGCACATAAAATAGAAGAAACGGCAAAAAATCTGAATATCCCTTATAGGATTAATCTTAAATCTCATCGTTTTAATTATTAATTATAAAAAACAAACAAACTAAAAGCGGCCTTTAAAAGGCCGTTTTTAATTTTAAAATTATTTTTGCAAAGCAGTCAAACGATTAAGAGCACTGCTAAAACCATCTAGCTGAATAAATAAATCATTCAAAGCTGGTTCACCTGCAGCAGCAATTGTCATCGCCAACTTTAACTGTTTTCCAGAACGCAAAGCTGCTACGTGATTTTTGTCAAAAACGACAGGAACCACACAACCTGCTGGCACACAAGTCCTTATACCAGTTTCAATAACAGCTTTCCCTTCATCAACTTGCAAACGAACAGGTTTAGAAACCAAAATGCCAAAAGGAACGGTTAAGCTACCTGATACAACACCCTCAGCATTGAGAATAAGGCTCATAGCCACAACAACACGCCCTTGCTCATTTACTTCTTGACGATGCATAAAGCAAACTTTTTTCCCTTCTTGTAACCCACAATTAATGGTCCACAAGCCATAGGTTTCAGTTAAAGAAGAAGCACCATTTGGTAATGTCTCTACTGCATCTTTTGGTGCAGAAGGCTTTGAACCTGTTGCAAATGCAACAGATGAAATACTCAAAAGAGTACAAACTATAAGTAAATTAAATAACTTTTTCATTTTATATCCCTGTTCTTTACATAAAAGAGAAACATATTTATTATTTATAAATTAATATAAAGCATCTCAATACAAAAAGCTTTCTTATAATCATATAGCTTTTATAACAACCGAAGGCTACCTCGAAATTCGCTAACAACTTTCATATAAACATGCTTTTTAAAAGAAACAACAATTAAAGGAAGGGTTTCTAGATCAACCCATTTCCATTGATCGAACTCCGCTTTATTGCCTTCTGGCGGCGGATTAATCGCAATTTCAGAAAGCTTTCCTGTAAACTGGAAAGCAAACCACTTTTGTATTTGTCCACGATATTTATTGCTTAATGTGCACCCAATAAGTTCTTGTGGAAAATCATAGTGAAACCAATTTTGTGCTTCTTTAATCAACTTTATAGATCGAATACCCGTTTCTTCATAAAGTTCACGATACGCTGCATCTAATGGTTTTTCATCTTCATCAATCCCTCCTTGAGGAAGCTGCCAACGATGAGATATGTCAATATCTGCATCTGGATGAATGGGCATCATTAAACGACGCCCAACCCACACTTTACCCTCATGATTAAAGACAACAATCCCAACACATTTGCGATATGGAAGAATCTTCAAATTAATACCTGCATCCATTTAATATTCCTCAAAATCGCAAGCTATAGATATCAATTCTCACTTTAACACATCCTTATTGGGATCTGGTGGAAATGCTGCATTTACCATTTCACCTCGTAATAGTTTATAGGCCTCATTCAATTGAATATCATCTTTAGGGTCTTTGGGAACAAAAGCAGCTGAACCAGATCCTTTATTACTCTCTCGTTTTCCTTTGATATGTCCTTTTAATGCAGACTCACCAACTTTTACATCATAACCCTTATATTTTTCGGGGAGTGGCTGCTCTACAATAATATCAGGCGTGATCCCTGTTCCTTGAATAGAAGTGCCAGATGGCGTGTAATAAAGTGCTGTTGTTAAGCGTAAAGCCCCATTTTCACCCAAAGGAATAATTGTTTGAACAGATCCTTTACCAAAAGACTGCGTCCCTAAAATTGTTGCACGACGATGATCTTGCAATGCACCCGCAACAATTTCGGAAGCACTTGCCGAACCACCATTAATAAGAACAATGAGCGGTTTTCCATTGATGACATCACCTGGCTTCGCATCAAATCTTGTCACATCACTCTTTTTGCGCCCACGAGTCGACACAATTTCACCTTTATTGAGAAAAGCACTCGAAACATTAACAGCTTGATCTAAAAGCCCACCCGGATTAAGCCGCAAATCAAGAACGTAACCTTTTAGCTTATCTTCAGGAATTTTAGATTGGATATCTTTAATTGCCGCTAGAAGATTATTTAATGTCTGCTCAGAAAACTGAATAACTCTCACATATCCAATGTCACCCTCAACCCGATATTTCACCGCTTTTACTTTGATAATATCACGAATAATCTTCACTTCAAATGGCTTATCAACGCCAGAACGAATAATTGTTAAGGTAATTGGCGTTCCAGGAGCACCTCGCATCTTATTAACAGCTTCATTCAATGTTTGACCATTCGTTTGTACATCATCAATTTTTGAAATAAGGTCTCCTGCTAGAATACCTGCTTTTGAAGCAGGAGTATCATCCATTGGTGAAACAACTTTAATTAAGTTTTTTTCCATAGTGACCTCAATACCAAGACCTCCGAACTCTCCTTTCGTAGAATCCCGCATATCCTTGGCTTCTTCGGCATTCAAATAAGATGAATGAGGGTCCAGTGATGTGAGCATGCCATTGATAGCATTTTCAATAAGCTTTTTATCATCTGGAACTGTAACATATTGCATACGCACACGCTCAAAAACATCGCCAAATATAGCTAGCTTTTTATATGCATTATCTTCATTATTCGCAGCAACAGACTGCACCATAATCATTGAACAGGCGCCGAGCAATACCCCAGCGACCAAAAGAATAACTTTACGAATCATTTTGGCTCCTTCTTATTTTTTCAGTCTGCCACCAAGGAGTTGGATTTACAGGTTTTCCCTGCTTTCTAAACTCAATGTAAAGCATTGGAGAAGTTTTTCCTATATCCAATGCAACACTGTTTGAAATAAATTGCATCTCCATTATACCCAGAGGCTCACCTGAAAGAACAAACTGCCCCTGTTTTACATTAATTCTCGACATTCCAGTAAGAATGATATGATAACCATTTCCAACGTTGAGAATGATTAAATGTCCGTAAGAACGAAATGGCCCAGCAAAAGCAACAAAAGCATCCACAGGTGATATAACAACAGCTCCTGACTCTGTTTCTATCGTTTCACCAAAGCGCGTAATCTGCGAACTTTTGTTAGAGTGATGTATTCTTTTTCCTGAAACAGGAAAAAGTAAAGAACCTTTTCGGCTTTCAAAATTGGACTGTTCTAACAATTGCAAACTTTTCCGTACCTGTACTGATGCATCAGAGCTAAGTTTTGACTGACGATCAAGCTCTAAAATCAATTCTTCCAAAGACTGCGCTTTTTTAGCAAGAGCAATATTTTTTCGTTGCTGTTCTGTAAGTTCTTTTTCTGATTTTGTTTGTAGTTTGTTTTTTTTGTCTAATAAAAGCTCTAAACGTTTTCGCTGCTCTGCTTGATTTTGCAGTTTTGTCTTTAATCCTGTATATTCCCTAGTAATGGAATTACTCAAATTGGTCAACTCCTTGAGTTTTACTGTTAAATCTCGTGTTTTCTCCTGCATCTGAGGAATAACTGTACCTAATAAAACAGAACTACGTATAGAAGCCAACGCATCCTCTGGCTGTATCATAAGAGCAGGAGGCGGATTCAATCCCATACGCTCCAAAATTGCAAGAACTTCTGCAAATTCAGCACGACGATTTTTTAAACTTTGATAGACTTGTACCCGCTTTTCTATCATTTTTTTAAGCTTTTCTTCCCTTTTAGCAATATCATCTGCTACTATACGTTCTTCTTTAGCCGCCTTTATGAGTGCATCACTCAAAACACGTTGATCTTTTTTTAAATGCTCAACTTGATGCATAAGAAAAGCAACACGCTCACGCGAAAGTGAAATATTTTGGCGAATTTCTCCCAATTCTTTATGGACTTCCGTACTCCTCATTGTATCTTCCGCATGCGATACAGAAAAGCAAAAAAACATACTCAAGAGCAGAATGACAAATATGACGCACTCCTCATATAAATATAGCATCTTTCTATGAAGAAGCTTTTTCATTTGCAAAAACCATGACACCTCATCGTATACATTAGAGATGCTTTAAATGGTGTCAGCTAAAACAATATTAATAAACATATAAATAAGTGCTAAAAATTGAACAAAAATATTAAAAACGATGATACGGATGATTATTTTCAATTGTTACAGCGCGATAAAGTTGTTCTGTAAGAAGAATACGTGCAATTTGATGTGGCCACGTCATCAAACCAAAAGATAAAAGAAAATCAGCACGCTTCCTTATTTGCTCATTATGCCCATCAGGTCCTCCCAAAGCAATGACGACATCTCGAATTCCCTCATCACGATAACACCTCAATTTTTCAGAAAAAGAAGTTGACGAAATCGATTCTCCACGCTCATCTAACACAATTAATCGACATTTTTCAGGTAAAAATTCAATAAGTTTTCTCCCCTCTTCCTCCATACGTTGACAAACTGTTTGAGCACGACTTTCTGGTATCTCTTGTAACTTTTTTAAATGAAAGCCTACAGCACCAGAACTTTTAGAAAAACGATCCAAATAATGTTGAACCAATGTTTGCTCTGCCCCACTTTTCATACGACCAACCGCAAAAATAGAAATTTGCATTTTAATGATCTCCGAAGAGAAGCAAAGCCGTATCATTTAAATCCGGCGTCATCCATATTTTTTCTAAATTATAAAAAAGACGAACTTCTGGACGAAAAAGATGAATGATAATATCACCTGTATCAATCAATACCCAGTCACCTCCAGCAAGCCCTTCTACACACGCAAGCCCCTGCCCACTATCTTTCCAAGTATGTAATAAATGATCAGCAACAGAAGATACATGACGCTGCGAATTTGCTGAAGCTATGATCATATAATCAGCCAAAGATGACTTCCCTCGAATATCAATAGCAACAATATCTTCTGCTTTTGTATCTTCTAAACTCTTGAGAATAACTTCAAGACTCTCACTAACAGAAAAAACTTTTTTTTCTTTTGAAGGCATAATATCATAAGAGTGTTTGTGTGCAACGTTTTTCAGATCAATATCCTTTCTTGTCGTTGTGTAATGTCAAAAAGAGACTTCTTTAGAAAGAAGCAGAATCTTATGAAATGTTCAAGAAAAATCATTCTTCTCCAAACGAAGGTTTGTTGAAGATTGAAAAGATAAAGGTCCATGCAAATAAGTCCAAACTGGCGGTTTTATAAAAGGTAAGCGCCCACTTTCTCTCTCATCCAAACGAAATCGGCGATAAATCTGTGCCATAGGAGAAAAGAGTGCCGACCTATGGCCTAAAGGACGATCAATAATTGCAATAGGAAGCATAGAGACAATATCACGCCATCGATACCAATGATGTATCGTTGTAAAACTATCCGCTCCCATAATCCATACAAAATTTACACCACTGTAATGGGTAAGAATATGGAAAATTGTATCTACCGATACTTTGCTCCCTATAGCTTTTTCAAAACCTGTCAAGCGAATTTTCGGATGGTCAATAAGTTTAAAACTTAATCGCATTCTCTCCTCTAAAGGGAGTAACTGTGTACAATCCTTTAAAGGATTGCCTGGACTAACCATCCACCATAACTGATCAAGATGTAAACGCCGAATGGCAATTTTTGCAACGAGAAGGTGCCCCGCATGCGGCGGATTAAAGGAACCACCAAAAAGACCTACAACATTAGACCTTTCAACATGTGGCATACAATTTTTCCATGGAAAAAATAGGCTTTTCAAACTCTAACCTGACCATTTCCTTTAACATGATATTGAAATGATGTTAGCTGTTCAACACCTATGGGACCACGTGCATGCATTTTTCCTGTTGCGATACCAATTTCCATTCCAAAACCAAATTCACCTCCATCAGCAAACTGTGTCGATGCATTGTGTAATAAAATAGCTGAATCTAAATGATTAAAAAAGATCTTCACCACTTCCAAATCCTCAGCAATAACCGATTCCGTATGTCCTGATGAATAACGCTTGATATGAGCAATAGCTCCCTCAACCCCCTCAACCGTTTTAACAGAAAGAATAGCATCAAGATATTCATGTGACCAATCTTCTTCAGAGGCTAATTTTACATCTGGCATAAGAAAAACAATATCTTCTGTGGCGCGAATTTCACATCCCTTCTCCTGTAAAGCAGTTAAAACAGGAAGAAACTTTTTTAATGCTTGGCTGTCAATGAGAACTGTCTCAACAGCACCGCATATCCCTGTTCGCCGCAGCTTTGCATTTAAAACAATATTGCGTGCCATATCTAAATCTGCCGATTTATCAATATAAATATGACAAAGTCCCTCCAAATGAGCAAAAATTGGAACACGTGCATCAGACTGAACGCGGGCAACAAGGCTCTTTCCACCACGTGGTACGATCACATCAATCGCTCCATCCAATCCTTTGAGCATTTCCCCAACGGCAGCACGATCTGTCGTTCCAACCATTTGGATAGCATCTTTGGGTAAACCAGAGCGCTCTAATCCTTGTACCAACGCACAATGAAGTGCATGAGAAGAATGAAAGCTATCCGAACCACCGCGCAAAATCGCAGCATTGCCCGCTTTTAAACACAAAGCACTCGCATCAATTGTAACATTTGGGCGACTCTCATAAATAATGCCAATTACACCAAGAGGTGTTCTTACACGACTTATATGAAGCCCATTGGGGCGTGTCCACGCACTTATGACCTGCCCAACAGGATCAGATAAATGAGCAACTTGACGAACACTATCTATCATTGCACCCAAACGCAATTCATCTAATCTAAGCCGATCAATCATTGCTGCTTTCAAATTATTCTGAGCAGCCTTCTCTAAATCCAAACAATTCGCCTGTAAAATTTCATCTGAGTAAGCCTCTAGGCTTAAAGCGATCATTTCCAATGCATTGTTCTTTTGCTCAGAAGAAGCAACAGCCAATGCTGCAGCGGCATAGCGTGCTTTTTGTCCCATATCTTTCATTTTTTCTTCTAAAGTCATCGTATCATCCACTCTGCCAAAATAATAAAAACAAAAGTAACTTTTTTAAACAGAATTGATCAAGTAACGTACAATCATATCATTACGATGCACCATAGCAGAGCGCGCCTCATACCCGAGAATAGCTTCAATTTCTTCACTTTTATGTCCTATAATGCGTACAGCCTCATCTTTGTCATAGCTTACAAGTCCACGCGCAATCTCAACTCCATCTGTACCAACAATTGCAACCGTATCCCCACGCTGGAAATTTCCCTCAACGCCAATAACCCCTGCTGCTAATAATGATTTTCCTGTTTCAAGAGCCCTAATGGCTCCTTGATCAATCGTCAAAACACCAGATGGATCTAAATGACCAGAAATCCATGTTTTCCAAGCATTGACAGATTTCTTACTTGCTGCAAAAAAACTCTTGCGTTCACCTTTGTCAATTGCAGCAAGGGGATTCATACGTTTGCCTGAGGTGATAATCATCGCCGTTCCAGCAGCATTAGCTATTTTTCCGGCATCAAGCTTAGTCTTCATTCCTCCCCGCGAAAACTCTGAAGCAGCAACATCTGCCATTTTTTCGATATCATGCGTAATGGATGCAACAAAAGGTATAAATTCAGCCGTAGGATCTCTATGGGGAGACTTTGTATAAAGACCATCAATATCAGATAAAAGTATTAAAAGATCTGCCCTCACCATTGTTGCCACACGTGCAGCTAAACGGTCATTATCACCATAACGAATTTCAGTTGTCGCAACAGTATCATTCTCATTAATAACAGGCACAGCCCCCAAATATAAAAGCATCTCAATCGTTGCACGTGCATTGAGATAACGTCTTCGCTCCTCCGTATCAAATAAAGTAAGCAAAATTTGGCCTGTTTTGAGCCCATGTTGAGCAAGCGCATCACCATAGGTTTTCGCTAACTCAATTTGCCCCAAAGCAGCACATGCCTGACTTTCTTCCAATTTCAAAGCCCCCTTAGGAAGCTGTAGCAATGTCCTTCCTAAAGCAATAGCCCCTGAAGACACCAATAATATCTCTACACCTTTTTTGTGTAATCCAACAACATCACTGATCAAACTTTTAAGCCATTCAACCCGTAACCCTGTCTGAGGATCAACCAAAAGTGCAGATCCAATTTTGACCACGATACGTTTATAGTGTGTGAGTTTTTGCAATCCAACAGCCATCTCAATCAATCCTGCTATCCCCACCGTTCTCCTCTTTACGTGAAATTTCAATAATACGTGCACCAGCACGCAGCACATTTTCTAAACCTTCGCGACTAACCGCAGAAAACATCATAACAGGTTGATCCGTTACTCTTTGTAAAGCTTCCTGTTTCGTTTTACGCTCGTCAACCGTGAGCGTATCTATTTGGCTTAAAGCGACAATTTCAGTCTTATTACTTAGATTGTTTCCATAAGACTCAAGTTCATGACGCACAATTTGATATGCTTTTGCAACATCTTCTTCTTGAGCAGAAATCAAATGAAGGAGGACACGACAACGTTCCACATGTCCTAAAAAACGGTCTCCAATTCCCACCCCTTCATGGGCTCCTTCGATTAACCCCGGAATATCAGCCAAAACAAATTCACGACCATCAATTCGTACAACACCAAGATGAGGATGTAGAGTGGTAAAAGGATAATCTGCAACTTTTGGTTTTGCAGCCGTCACAGAAGCTAAAAAAGTCGATTTCCCAGCATTTGGTAAACCAACAAGTCCCGCATCAGCAATTAACTTCAAACGAAGCCATATTGCACGCTCTTCTCCAGACAAACCTGGATTTGCACGACGCGGTGCCCGATTTGTCGATGTTGTAAAGTGAAGATTGCCAAAACCGCCATTCCCGCCTTTTGCAAGGCGATAGCGCTGTCCCACTTCCGTTAAATCACAGATTAACGTTGTATTATCTTCTTCAAAAATTTGCGTCCCAACCGGAACTTTAAGGATGACATCATCACCCTTCTCACCCGTCATATTACGCCCCTTGCCATGTCCCCCTGTTTTTGCTTTAAAATGTTGTTGGTATCGATAATCAATCAGCGTGTTAAGCCCATCAACAACAAGCACCCAGACATCACCTCCCCGCCCCCCATTCCCCCCATCAGGCCCCCCAAATTCTATGAATTTTTCACGACGAAATGATACTGCTCCAGAACCTCCATTACCAGAACGAATATAAACTTTAGCTTGATCAAGAAATTTCATTGGAAGCGCTCACTGAGGAATCAATCTTTCTACCTCTATAGGCAATATATTAATTTTACCAGCTTTTCATCATTGTTAACAGAGAAACTCTAAATATCTCTGAATAACTATTTGAAAAAATCATCATACTTAAATACATGCGTAAAGTTAAGCTTTTTCAAATACGTAAGTAAAGTTAAGCCTTCTTAAAAGAAGGTGCTATTCTTGTATTTTTGTTTTTCCCTTAAATTCAAGCGCTAAAAGATAAAGCTCCACTGATTCTGATCGGCTTGCGGGTGGTTTAACATGATAGACTTTTTTAAAATGCTGTTTTAGTATTGTGAGAAGAGTGTTTTCTGCTCCACCTTGAAAAGCCTTTGCCAAAAAATGCCCACCAGGTTTTAGAACAGAAAGAGCAAAATCAGCAGCAACTTCACATAAATAAATCGTTCTTAAATGATCTGTTTGACGATGTCCTGTTGTTGGTGCAGCCATATCAGAAAGTACAACATCCGGCTTTGTTCCTAAAGCATCAATTAATTTCTGCGGTGCATCTGCATGTAAAAAATCCATTTCCAGCATCACAACCCCAGGCAACGGATCAACATGCAAATAATCAATACCAACCACGCTAGGCTTTTCATCACTTGACCCTATTATATGCCCAGCCACCTGACACCATCCCCCAGGTGCTGCTCCTAGATCAATAACCTTTTGTCCTTTTTTCAAAAAACTATAACGTTCATTAATTTCAATGAGTTTATAAGCCGCACGTGAACGATAACCATCTACTTTTGACTGATGAACATAAGGATCATTCAGATGCCTCTCTAACCATCGCCGTGATGAAGCTTTAATGGTTCCTGCTTTCTTTTTTACGCGCTGATATAATTCATGTGACCCTGAACCTCCATAGCCACCCTTGGGTGTTTTTGTTATTTTTTTCATCGTTATTCATTGTCTCCATATTTAGTTCTCTAACGCTTGAAATCTCTGCTCTTTCTATGACGACACCATACACCATCGCGTAACATCAGCTCTATTAAAATTCCTTCCCTTAATCCACGATCAGCAACCCTTAAACGCTGACTTGGCCAAACTTCTCGAATAACATCTAAAATTGCACAACCAGCTAAAACTAAATCTGCTCTCTCTCGCCCAATAAAAGGACTTATTACGCGTTTTTCTATATCCCATGACAATAGGCGTTTTGTCATAAGAGTAATGTCTGCATCATTCATCCAAATGCCATCCACTTTTCTTCTATCATAACGCTCTAAATTAAGATACATTCCTGCTAAAGTCGTAACTGTACCAGAGGTTCCCAAAAGATGAAACTTCGGACCTTGCGCTAACTCTCCTAATTTATGACGATCTGAAAAATTATTTAACAACCTTCGCACATAGCTTTTCATTTTTTCAAAATCGTCTAAACTAATATTATTTCCTCCAAAACGTTCAGCAAGTGTAACAACACCAACAGGAAGAGAAGTCCAAGCGATAATCTGTCCAGATAAACGAAAAGAACGTTTTTGAGAAACATCAAGGAGAACAATTTCTGATGATCCTCCTCCAATATCAAAAAGCACAATTGCATCAATATTTGGCTCAACAAGCGTACTGCACCCTGTAACCGCAAAACGCGCTTCTGTTTGCCGATCAACAATTTCCAATTCAAGACCTGTTTCATCCAAAACACGCTGAATAAAATGCCTACCATTTTCCGCTGAACGGCAAGCTTCCGTTGCAATCAAACGATAACGCTTAATATGCCTTTGTTTTAATTTTAAATGACAAATCTTTAATGCTTCAATCGCACGATCCATAGCTTGCGTATTAAGAAAACCGTTATTTATTAAACCTTCTCCCAATCGTACAATACGAGAAAAAGCATCAACAACACGAAAATATCCAGGTTTACTGGGAGATGCGATAAGAAGACGACAATTATTCGTTCCCAGATCAAGCGCCGCATAAAGAGGTGGGGATTTTACTTGAGAAAACCGTCGAAGAAAAGGAACTTTGAGTTTTTTTGTTTTTTGAGCTCCTATCATTGTCTGACCATGAAACTCAAAAGCTGTTTCCGATTGAATAAAAACCTGTTTCTGTTTACAATATTTTTTTCTCTGTTGTCCCTTTATATCAACAAATATGGAGTGTGCCTCTGTTCGTGACAATGCAGAAAGATTGTTTTTATTACTACCACACGGATCATAGAACTGATCTGCTTCAGTATCGCATGTTTCTCCTCGCTCTGACTCTTTTGAACCATAATTTAACGGGGTCATTTCTCTCATCCTTTGAGCGTTTCCCCCAATAAATAAACGCAAAAACTCTTCTACTCACTCCTAAATAAAGCAACAATGCAGCATCAAATAATAAAAGAAACCATTCCTTCTTTTTCTATCATCAAAATTTTCTACGCTAGCATTATTCAGATTTTGGTATAATCTTTTGGTTGTTTTCATGAAATCATTCTTCTCTTTATGAATTGAAAACTATAAATTAATCGTTTACGTTCACATTAATTTTTATAAATTATGCTCTTTTCTTTATACCATTTACCGGAGCACACCTCTATTGTAACAAACCTACACTATCATACTATTTGCTGACTCTTAAGGTTACAACAACCTATACATTAGTACGGTTTATAAGAAAAATTTTTTTAATCTCGTTATCCACACACGAGCCTCGTTTGTTATATACAATGAAATAGCTTTGATTATGCTGGAATAAAAGTTCTGTAGTACTACACAATGCAATTACAATAGCTGTTATTTTGTGAATACCAATAAAAACTATCGTTCAAAAAAACCCCTAGAATTATAAATTTATCTGAAAAATATTAATACATAACCAGACCGCTTAAAAAAAGAATTTAGTCTACTCATTATTGTAAGAAATAAATCGATTATTTCTAATCTTTTTTATTTTTAATAACTAACGAAATCTTTCTTTAAGCATTACGGGAAACACTAACTTGATTTTCTATTACATATAAAGAACTTACTGTGACTTTATATTTCATAAAACTCTCACTATTTCCAACAAATCATCTCGATATCATATTATATAAAACTTCTTACTTATTTAATCTTATAATTTACACTCAGAAATATAATACAACAATTTATGGAAAAATGACTCTTGTTAAAAATACTCGATGGATTCTAAGGACGGAAAGAATTAAGTGCTGCATTTAACCCTTTAAATGGTACAGTAAAAGAAAATACCTTACCTTCTTTAGTTTTATAGGAAATACGTACCTTATTGTTCTGCTCTATTTGTTTAGTCAAAACCGGCCCTACAGGTGATTGTGCCAAACAAACCGTTTCATTACATTGCGTATAATTAATAAGAACAGGTTTTTTAACACCTTTTACAAACATTTGAATCGGAACATTTATATCAGAATTTGGCAATGTTCGAAAAAGCATCACTGCTTGACCACTTGTCGTAGAAACAAGAGACCAACTAAAAATGGTATTTCCTTCTTGATCATGAACCGTCTGTGTCACATTACATATACCTTGCTTATGTTTGAGCTTTTGTTTTTCGTCACAAATCAAAGTCCAATCATAAAACTGCATAATAATTCGACGTGTTTCGCCAGGTTCTCCCTTAGGTATCGATAAGTGCGGTGGATGCACTGTATAAATATTATTGTTCTCGTTGGCAAAGCTCTCGCTCTTGCCTATTAAGGCAAGAGCAAACAGAATCTTTACTAACATACTTCTCGTTTTTACAATAACAGCCATTTTTTCTATTATCATCTCAACCTCAGAGTAATTCCAGCACCTATTCCCCAATGACCTCCAGCACTTGTCACAGACACATTCGAGCGAATATTTCCATCTTCAGATGTATAACCAGCACCAATAGCAAGTGCAGATTGACTGCGCCACAAACCACTCCCAAATGAAACACTTAAAGATCCTGGTATATCATAGTAACGTAAGTTGGACACCGCTAGACCAATAGCAGCAGCTTGTCTTGCTTCTTTCCGAACATCCTGAATAGCATAATTCAATGTCTCAAACTTCAT
>NZ_JBHIQP010000006.1:0-56409 GCF_042196625.1 Bartonella sp. AC535YNZD
CCCAGTAGGTGAGGTTGCGCATGATGAAAATGGCAATGTCCTCTATTTAACCGATGAAAATGGAGAACCTATAAAAGGCAATGATGGAAAATATATTACTCTGTATCACTTTTTAAAGCCAGAGGAAGAAAAGCATTTACAAAAAGGCCCTAATGGTGCTGTTTATATGTTCTACAATGGCATTTTTAATTCACCAGATGATGTTGCGGGTAATGCTGTCCAATTGGCTGTTAATAAAAAAGGCCCCCTTTATTTTACATACTTCCCCCAAGCTGACGATGCGCTAGTAGAGTTAGGGATAGCGTTTTATCAGAAGTTTTTTGAAGGGAGCACTTGGGGTTTGAGTAATTCGACGAAGAAATTCCAAGACTTTATCACTCGTTATGGCAATGACAAAGCGATTATTAGCATGCATAGCCGAGGTAGCTTTACAGGGGGCAATGGATTGCGTGACCTTAAAAATCGTGGCATCCATGGTATAGGAGAAAAAACAGATATCTATCTTTTTGGACCAGCTGATAACTCTCTATCGATAGCGAATGCATTCTATTATGTGAGTGATGGTAAAAAAGATCATGTTTATTTACAAAACCATGTATTTGATCCCATTGGTATAGGAATTGGTCATAATCCACCTACTGCTTATAAGGTACCCTTGAAGTTCTCTTATGTATTATTTCCATCAGCAATTCCAATGAGAGAGCAAGGGGGTGCTCTCATTGGCCATAACCCTAGTACCCATAATTGTTATGGTGATGCAAGTAAAGAGTGTAGTGGGCGCTATGGAACATATCATACAATAGCAGTTTATGCACCTCATGCAATTTTAGATAATTTAGGTTTAGGTAATTTATGGAGAAAAAAATGAATACACGGTTTAAATTATTCAGCGGGCTTATTCTGTTAAGTATCGCTGGATGTGACTCAAAGCCTCCTTCAAGATACTTTGTTATATGGCAAAAGCCAGATGCAGATTCTACTGAAGTAGCAAAAGCATTGTTAGAGTGTGGTAAGCCAACTCCTTATAATGCCGATACAGAAAATAGTGGATTAGGTTTCGGTGAATGGGCAATAATTCATACTTGTATGCTTCAATCTGGCTTCCACTATAGAAGTGAAAATGGAAAGTGGTGTGAAAATTGTCAAGATGATAGGATTCCGGTGTATCCTCTTAGTGGTTCTATCACGCCTCAACGAAGTGTTGAGAGACGCTTAAATAGCCCTTATTGTAAAAAGCATTCAGAACAACTTGAATGCAAACCTTAGGTCTTGCTTCAGCAGAGAAAGCTTTGAATTTACACCAAATAAAGCTCCAGGTTGATGAGCTTGAGAAAGCCTTGTCCGTTCTTACGTGACAAGGTTTTCTTTTTATGCCGCGTCGTTATAACGTTGCTGTTTTGCTTGCTCGATGACATTCAAAAGATCTGATTGTAACCAACGCGATAAAAAACCAAATTTTAAAGGTTTTGGTAAAGAGCCATTGGTTACATGACGGCGGAAAGTTGAGACACTCATATGAAGCAATTTTGCACTTTCACGGTCTGTTAAAAGAATATCATTTTTTGTCATTTTAAAATCCTTTCACGATAAAAATGGTAACAAATCATAAGTATTTATTAAGCACATTTTTGTTTATTTTTGAAGGTATTTTATTTATATAAAACAATATTTTATCATATAATTTCTGATGTGATACGTGATGAATCTTATTGAGAAAGCATGAGAGAAAAGAGAGAGAAAGTTATCCACAGATATGGGGTTATGCACCCCATATCTTAGGATTGACCAGTGACATAAGCTGCCCATTTATTCATATAGACACGGCGCTGTTCTAGATAGTCAGTACGACGATAGGAGCGCTCTACTTGCCCTCCGGCCGTATGACTGAGAATGGTTTCAGCGACCTCATAAGGGGCATCGGTTGTTTCTGCTAGCCAATCGCGTAAACTAGAGCGAAAACCATGCGGGCAAGCTTCAATTTTATTTTTTCTCATATACGCCGCCATCATCGTATGTGAAAGAGGACCACGACCGGTAAGTGAAAAGATGAAATCACTTTTAGAGATACAGCGGGCTTGTTCAATTACTTTTATTGCTTCAGATGATAGGGGCACGCGAAACTCTGTTGTGGCATCACGCTTGCCTTTCATATTCTCAGCAGGGATTGTCCAGATATCATCTTCAATCTGATCTTCACGAATATGACGCAAAGGATTGCTACGAACCCCTGTAAGGATAAGTAGACGCAAAGCTAAATGTTTTATAGTTGTTGTTTTGCAGAGAAATTGGTAAAAAGCTGGCACATCTCTCCAATCCATGGCTGGTAAGCTTTGTTTTTTATGACGTTGTTTGCCTAAGAGAGCACGTGCTTTTTCTACTACTTGTAAATCAACATCTGACCCTAATGCAGCCGCATGTTTGAGACAAAGATTAAGACGCATCAGTGCTGTTCGAGCAGTTCCAGCTTTTGTATGCCAAATAGGGGCAAGGGTATCACGTATCTCTGTTTGTGTAATCTCTGAAACGGGGAGACAGCCTAATTTAGGGAGAATATGGAGGCGTAGATGTAAAAACCAATTACAAGCCTCACCATCATTTTTTAATTCAGCTTTACGGCTTTCAAAAGCATCTAGAGCAATATCTTTTAAATAATGGAGATTGCGCATTGCCTCACGCTTTTGTTTGTTGCGTTCTTTAATAGGGTCAGGCCCCTCACGTAAAACAGCCCGCCACCTAGTTGCCAATTCACGGGCTTGTTTTAAAGAAACATCTCGCAAGTCACCCAAGCCCATTTCGCGGCGCCGACCATGAATGGTATAACGATAAAGCCATTGAGCACCACCATCTTTACGCTTGTGAAGAAGCAGGCCGGCGCCATCATTATATTTGCCAGCCCCCAATGTTGCGACAGATCTTGCATTAAGACGGTTCATAAGAGCCATTTTAAAATCCTTTCTTATACAAATTTGATCCACACACTCATCCCGCTTGTGACGTGCAAAGGTGTGGTTTTGATTGATTCAAGATAAGCAGACTTAAAATGAGAGAATCTTGCGTTATTCGAGACTCTCATTCAACATACAAAACAGTGAATTATCATTATAATTAAATGCGTTGTTACAATCAGAGACAGCGGTAAGCACGTCAGAAGAGGCAAAGGCTCTTTCAGAACAGACAAAGGATGCGTGTGATGAAGTTAAAGCATCCGTTTCCTCTGTTAAGATAGTTGCAGAAGCGGTTCAGAAGAAATCAGAGGAAGCCGAGAGAGTTGCACAGACAAGTAAGGGAGTCTGTGGAGAAGCCAAGCAACTTGCAACAGAAGCTAAAGACACTTCCACTAATGCGCTTACCTCAGTCAATGATGTCAAGAATATTTCAGAAGAAGTGAAAGGTATTGCAGAAACGGCATTATCGACCGCTACCACAGCTAAACAGACAGGTGATGAGATCGGGCAAAAAGCTTTAGAAGCGTTAACGAAGTCGAGTGAATCTAAGAGTTTAGCAGAAACAGCTCATAGCACAGCAGTAAGTTCACAGCAGACAGCCGCTGATGCAAAAGCGAAAGCCGAAAGTGTAGAGACAGTTGCTAATGCAGCGAAAACCACAGCAGAAGAAGCCAAGAGTGTAGCGGATAGAGCAACAGCGACGGCTCATCAAGCTCAACAGGATGCAGAGGAGGCTACAAAATTAGCTTCTGAAGCGAAAGTGGTAGCAGAGTCTGCGGCGCGCGTTCAGGAGAGACGGCAGGGCAGGTGAGTGGGGAAGCGGTGAAGGGCATAGCACAAGAGGCGAAGCGTAAAGCGGAAGAAGCAGAAAGAATTGCACAAGAATCTAAAGATGCTTTGGATGATGTAAAGCAAGTAGCTGGTCGTGCGAAGTCGACAGCAGAAGAGGCAAAAAAGGTTTCTGAAAGCGCCCAGAAGAAGGCAGTACAGGTAGAGACAGTAGCGGATGAAGCCGAAAAAATAGCTAAAGAAGCCAAACAGACAGCAGGTTATGCCAAACATGATGCGGAGCAAGCCCGTAGTCAGGCAGAAAAGGCAGGAAAAACAGCGAATGAAGCGTGGAGTAAAGCTTATGACGCGAATGAAACAGCCAATAACGCTAAGACTATAGCAAGATTAGCAGAAATGGCAGGCGAAGAAGCAAAGAAAATAGCGGAGAAAGCCGATGACCGAGCGTATGAAGCCAAGAATGAAGTAGAAAAAGCCAAGAAAAAAGCCGAGTCGGCAGATTCACAAGCCTATCAAGCCAAGAGCGAAGCCGAAAAAGCCAAAGAAGTAGCCGATAGAGCGAAAAGGACAGCAGAAGAAGCCAAAAAAACAGCCGATACGACGAAACAAGAGCTTGGAGGTATCAAGAGTTCCCTAGCAACGGCAACAACAGCCCATACAGTAGCTTCACAGGCAAAAGCGCTAGCGGAAGAGGTAAACAATTTACTGAAACAGTCCAATTTAACGGTTTTTTCAATTTCCACACCGTTTCTTGTAGCGACAGGGAAAAAACAACTCACATTGAAGAAAGGAACGCGTATAACCTTGGCAAGCAAAGCGAACGGCAAAAGCAAATAGAGCATGCTTTAAAGACAGCAACAACCCGTTTTGAGGTAGAAAATGAAGTTAATCGAAAAAGTGATGTTGGTGTGCGCTCTGAACTTTCTCGTTGGGTGCGCAACAAATAGATCTATTTGTTGTGGTGGCTGGTTGCCCATTTATTTGGATAATAAGGATGTTGAGGTCATCAGTTCCAACCTTGCAAGAGATATTTTGAAGCATAACAAGCAGAGGCACATTTATGTGGTTGGAAAGATGGTCAAGAAACGAAGCAGCAAAGATAAAGATCTTATCCTTCACGAGATGATAGAGACCTATCAAGGCTTAAAGATGATGTCACGCATCATGAAGTGGTTATTACTGATTATATTTGTGTTTATTCTCGATATTGCACGCCTTATAGATGCGCTAGATAATATCTTCTCACATTTAAAACAGTGTTTTTCAAAGAATTGAAGAACAGAATACTTGACTGTCTTGCTTTGATCGATGATGTAACAAATCTTTTTTAATAATATCCATAAAAGTTCTATTTCTTGCTTTTATATTCCCAATAACAGCACTTGGAGATATAACTTGTACAAATGCATTACCCCTAGAAAGACTTTCCTAATAACATTTTCCTTCTTGAGAAAAAACTTCTATGAAATGATTTGTATCAAGCAATGTATATGCAAAATCATCATCTATTTCAGCTATTAAATATAAATATATCTCATTAACACCATATGCTTTAAGGAATCTGGCATAATTACTTAATTCTGCAACGCCTGAATTTTTGTAATCTGCCGTGGGCTTTTTTAATTCTATTAAGACAACACGTTTTTTTCTTCAGAGTCGAAATAGATAGCTATATCAGATCGGCTACATAATTCTGTTTTTTTCTTTCAGAATTAATAGATAACGAATCAACATTTGAAAGAAGTTCTTGTATTGTTTTCTCACTTTGTAAATGGTTATAACTCATAAATTTATCAGCTGTTTTTCCTTGGTGAATAAATAAATTATGAATGTCTTTTTCTAAAGTTTTTGGTGTTAATAATTTAGAGAATTGATTCAAAATATCATCTCGGAACTGAATGTATTGTGTTAATTCTAAACTAGCAATTTTTTGTGCTTTTTGAATATTTTTTTCCGCGTTTTCAATAAATGAATTTTCTTTGAAGACGCCCCCAATTACATCTTTTGTATCTAGGAAGTCTACTAAATAAGGATATTCTTCAGCAATTTTTTTGAGAAGAGTGCTCTTTTTTTTCTTTAATTTCCGGAAATTGGCTGTTAATATTTTATTTAAAGTGTTTTTAACGTTTGATTAATATTATCCCAAGTTAGTTGGGTTTCTAAGTCAGGATCTATTTTATTAATTTCAAACTCATTCCTTTCGTCGTTAACATACTTATCCAAAATAGGCGATTCTAATAAAAATATCATCATCACATTGTTTATTGGATTGATATTTATAAACTTTGAAAAAGGCATAACAGTACGATTATTAGCACAATAGTAAGCCTCTACTTTAGTTTTAGAATTTGTGTTCTCTTCAAAATAATAAGAAAGGCTGAAGGGAATATTTGAAAGACCGATTTTGAGAGTTTTATTTTCTAAGTAAGGTAAATCTTGCGTATTGATTGTTCTTTTCTCTAAGCTTTCTACATTATGTACATAAAAGTTAATTTGGATATTTTCATCTTTCTTTTAAAAAAGTAAAGGAAGAAGATGATAGTAAATTTCATTATGAACTAGGTTTATATCTAACACATTTTGTTTATAAGATCCTTCAAAAGATAAATGTGTATTCCACCATTTATCTTTTTCGCCATTTTCTTTTTTAAAAGAATCTTGTGTAAACTGTTGAGTGAAATTTGAGCATGATGTTCATCTTTGCTAAAAATAATGATTTTAACTTCTTCGAATATTTTCAAGTAAGTAATACGTCTAACCCCTTTACATCCTTCTTGAATTTTATAATCACTTTTATAAGTAGAGAAAGATTTGATATTCTCTTTTGTAAATCCATCTCCATTATCAAAAACACTTATAGAAAAAATTGGTTGATTCTCCCACAAATCTGCATTGCCATAAAGTTGGAATAAAATATCAATTTTTGTTGCATGAGCTTGTATAGAGTTAACGATAGATTCCTTAAGAACTGTAACGATATTCGTTTATGAAGAAAGATCGCGGATTATAGCATTAAGATTGACAAGCATAAGTACACCAATATATTTTATTTATATATCTCGTTGTAATATTTAAATTTTATAATGATATTAAACACACTATTCCTGATGAAAAGTTAATAATTTTTCACCATAAGAGATATTGTATATGCTTGATAACGGTTTTTGTATAGAGATATTGGATAAGATCTCCACACACTAAAAATAAAGACTAACCAAAATTTGAAAAACTTTATTAGAATCAGAATAAAATACTTATTCTTTCTAAAGGATTTTTTAAATGTTACCCCCTTTGGTAAAACTTTATGCAAACTTCGTATTGATCACTCAGAACCCCTCTTAGATATGGCTAAGAAATTAGATATATCTGTATCATTTTTATCTTCTGTAGAAATTGGCAAAAAATCTGTTCCTGTAGGACTGGAAGAAAAGATAATTGAACTCTATGCTTTAGATTAAGAGAAGGCTTTACTCTTAAGAAAAGAAGCTTATGTTTGACGCAAAAGTTTTACAATCAAGACTTCTGATCCGTTGAGGCGTGAAGCTGTTGGTGAGTTTGTTAGAAATTTAGAGAATTTTTCACAACAAAACTTAGCAGAATTAAAAGATGTTCTTGAGAAAGTTTGCAAAAAAAGAGGCGTTCTATAGAGATAGGTTGAAAAATCCTATTCCCCTAACTTTATTTAGGCATCCCTTATCTTTAAAAAAATATATGAAGAATCAAAAATTTAATAGGAATATAAAACAGAATGGTGGGCGATGAGAGACTCGAACTCCCGACATCCTCGGTGTAAACGAGGCGCTCTACCAGCTGAGCTAATCGCCCAATGCAATGATCAGCAATTGAATGGAGACTATTTAAGGAAGAATTTTTCTAAACGCAAGAATAAAGATGAGATTTGATAATTTTTTTTAAAAATGCATAATCCTTCTTGACATAAACGCATGAACCCCTTACACGACCGCTTGTACCAAATTAACATTGGTTCGAAAAAAATGCGCGGGTGTAGCTCAGTTGGTTAGAGTGCTGGCCTGTCACGCCGGAGGTCGCGGGTTCGAGCCCCGTCACTCGCGCCATTTCATGATTCCTTATGAAGTTTCCTTTATTAAAACATCCATATGCTATGAGTAATGTGGTGGAGTATTTGATTGGGGAATAAATATATTTTTTCTTTCTTTTTATATGGTTTATAAGATATAGGGCTTGCGTCTTTCTTTGCTCTGCGTTACCTATGCCGATAAGAAAAGTATCGCTCTGTATGCCTTTGAAGCAGTATGAATAGAGTTAATAGAGCGATTGTTAAATTTGTCTGTTTGGTCTCGCAATATTGAATCATTGTGTTAAACTCAGGCATTTCGTTATGATGGAAGAGGGTTATGGCTTATTTATTGAGCTCTTATTTACCGGTCTTGATCTTTATTATTGTTTCGGCAGTTATTGCTGGAGCTCTATTGATTATGCCTTACATTGTAGCATATCGTTCCCCCGATCCTGAAAAGTTATCGGCTTATGAATGTGGGTTTAATTCATTTAGTGATGCTCGCATGAAGTTTGATATTCGTTTCTATTTGGTATCAATTTTATTTATTATTTTTGATCTTGAAGTTGCTTTTCTTTTTCCTTGGGCTGTTTCATTCGAATCAATAGGTATGTTTGGCTTTTGGTCGATGATTGTGTTTTTAGCGATTTTGACTATTGGATTTATATATGAATGGAAAAAAGGAGCCCTTGAATGGAATTAAGATCTAATAATTCAACGATTGAGGCTCCAAAACCAAAAGGAATCATTGATCCAAATACTGGTGGGCTAATAGGATCTGACGATAAGTTTTTTCGTGATATCAATGCTGAATTATCAGATAAGGGGTTTTTAGTTACCTCGGCAGATGCTTTGATTACTTGGGCACGTACCGGTTCTTTAATGTGGATGAGTTTTGGTTTGGCTTGTTGTGCTATCGAAATGATGCAATGCTCAATGCCTCATTATGATAATGAGCGTTTTGGATATGCACCACGAGCTTCACCCCGCCAGTCAGATGTGATGGTGGTGGCAGGTACTCTAACAAATAAGATGGCTCCTGCTTTAAGAAAAGTGTATGATCAGATGCCAGAGCCGCGTTATGTGATTTCTATGGGATCATGTGCAAATGGTGGGGGATATTATCATTATTCCTATTCAGTGGTGCGTGGCTGTGATCGTATTGTGCCTGTCGATATTTATGTTCCAGGGTGTCCACCGACAGCAGAGGCATTATTATACGGCATATTATTGTTACAGAAAAAAATCCGTCGTACCGGATCCATAGAGCGATAGAGAGTTTTCTTGTCATGATGAATGAATCATTGGTTGAACTTGCGGCTTATTTGGAAAATAAGTTAGGAAATAAGCTTGAAGAGACTGTTCTTGCTTTTGGTGAATTGACTATTGTGGCACGTCTTGATGCAATTATCGATGTCTTAATGTTTGTTCGTGATGATTCTCGCTGTCAATTTATTAATCTCACAGACATTAGTGGTGTGGATTATCCTTCCCGCGATAAGCGCTTTGATGTTTCTTACCAATTATTATCCCCTCGTGAGAATTTACGCTTACGTGTAAAAGTTCGTACGGATGAAAATACTCCCGTTGCTTCAGCTTGTACGGTTTATCCTGGTGCAGAGTGGTATGAACGTGAAACGTATGATATGTATGGGATTTTATTTTCAGGACATCCGGATTTAAGACGGATTTTAACAGATTATGGTTTTGAAGGATATCCTTTACGTAAAGACTTTCCTGTGACAGGATTTGTTGAATGCCGTTATGATAATGAAGCAAAGAGGGTGATTTATGAGCCTGTTGTTTTGCGCCAAGAGATGCGTAATTTTGATTTTCTTTCTCCTTGGGAAGGAGGACAATATATTTTACCATGTGATGAAAAAGCAGACGGTAAAAAATGATATTGGTTTTGATAAGGCGTTCTATTAGAATAGCATATTTTTAAAATAATTAATGTTTTTAATATGATAGATTTTTTTAATATTTGATATGAAGTTTTTAAAAAAAGCAAGGGGTTGATTGTGGCTGAGGTCAATGTTCGAAACTTTAATATCAATTTTGGTCCGCAGCATCCTGCCGCGCATGGGGTTTTGCGCATGGTTCTGGAGCTGGACGGTGAAGTTGTTGAGCGTGTAGATCCACATATTGGGTTGTTGCATCGCGGTACTGAAAAATTAATGGAAACAAAGACTTATCTCCAAGCGGGTCCTTATCTAGATCGTTTGGATTATGTTGCTCCTATGAATCAGGAACATGCTTTTGTTCTTGCTATTGAAAAGTTATTAGATATAAAAGTTCCTAAAAGAGGGCAATTAATACGTGTTTTGTTTTCTGAAATTGGGCGTATTCTTAATCATTTGCTTAATGTAACGACACAGGCAATGGATGTTGGTGCTTTAACACCACCGCTTTGGGGATTTGAGCAACGTGAAAGATTGATGATTTTTTATGAGCGTGCCTGTGGTGCTCGTCTTCATGCAAATTATTTTCGCCCCGGTGGCGTGCATCAAGATTTACCAGAATCTTTAGTTGAGGATATTGGTGATTTTATTGATCCATTTCTTGTTTCTCTCGGAAAACTTGATGCGCTTGTGACCCCAAATCGAATTTTTAAGCAGCGTAATGTGGATATTGGCGTTGTAAGTATTGATGAAGCTTGGGCACGCGGTTTTTCTGGGGTTATGATTCGTGGAGCTGGTGTTCCATGGGATTTGCGTAAAAGTCAGCCTTATGAATGTTACGATGAAATGGAATTCGATATTCCTATAGGTAAAAATAGTGATTGTTATGATCGCTATCTTATTCGTATGGAAGAAATGCGTCAATCAGCTAAAATTATGCGTCAATGCGTAGAACGGTTACTGGGGACTGAAAAGAATGGACCAGTTTCGAGTTTGGATCGCAAAATTGTACCACCAAAGCGGAGCGAAATGAAAAGCTCAATGGAGGCACTGATTCATCACTTTAAACTCTATACGGAAGGGTTTCACACGCCCCCTGGAGAAGTGTATGTTGCTGTAGAGGCTCCAAAGGGTGAGTTTGGTGTTTATCTTGTTTCTGATGGAACCAATAAGCCTTATCGTGTCAAGTTGCGTGCTCCTGGATTTGCTCATCTCCAAGCTATGGATTTTTTAACTCGAGGCCATATGTTGGCGGATGCTACAGCTATTCTGGGTTCGATTGATATTGTTTTTGGGGAGGTTGATCGCTAATGTCCGTACGCCGTCTTGCAGATGATATCTATCAGCCCGCAGAGTTTTCTTTTACAAAAGAAAATCAAATATGGGTAAAAAATACTATAGAAAAGTATCCTGTCGGGCGTGAGCAATCAGCTGTCATTCCATTATTAATGCGTGCACAAGAGCAAGATGGTTGGGTGACACGTGCTGCAATTGAACATATCGCTCAAATTCTTTCTATGGCATATATCCGTGTCTTAGAAGTTGCTACTTTTTATACTCAGTTTCAGCTTAAGCCTGTTGGAACAAAAGCGCATATTCAAGTTTGTGGGACAACGCCTTGTATGTTACGTGGTTCTGATGAATTGATTAAAGTTTGTCAGAAAAAAATTCATCATGAGCCTTTTACAACCAATCAGGATGGAACATTGTCATGGGAAGAGGTGGAGTGTCTTGGTGCTTGTGTTAATGCTCCCATGGTTATGATTTTTAAAGATACTTACGAAGATCTTACAGCGGAACGCCTTGAAGAGATTATCGATGCATTTGAGGCGGGAAAGGGTCCTGAGATAGCTGTTGGTCCGCAAAATAGTCGTAAATCATCGGAGCCAATTAGTGGTTTAACATCTCTTCTTGATGATGAAGAAAAAAGTAAATCTCTCAAGGGATCAAAGAAAAAGGATAATAAGGGAATGGAATCTTAGTAAAAATTTTTTTGAAAAGATATTCCATTATGTCACTCATTTATAACAACATTTGATTAAAAGTAGAAAGTTTCAAGATTTTTTTTAAATTGCATTTGAGGAAAAGCTAAAAATGCTACGGGCAATAGAAAAAAAGGTGGGGTATGCTAGCTGATAAAGATCGTATCTTCACCAATATTTATGGTTTAAAAGACAAATCATTAAAGGCTGCGATGTCGCGTGGACATTGGAATGGTCTGAAAGGGATTATTGACAAAGGTCGTGACTGGATTATTGATGAGGTGAAGGCGTCGGGTTTACGCGGTCGTGGTGGTGCTGGTTTTCCTACCGGAATGAAATGGTCTTTTATGCCAAAGCAGAGTGATGGGCGTCCTCATTATTTGGTTGTCAATGCTGATGAATCAGAGCCTGGGACATGTAAAGACCGTGATATTTTACGGCATGATCCCCATACTTTGATTGAAGGATGTGCAATCGCTACTTTTGCTATGGGAGCCAATGTTGCTTTTATTTATATTCGTGGTGAATATATTCGTGAGCGTGAAGCGCTACAGGCTGCCGTTGATGAATGTTATGATGCAGGTTTGCTTGGCAAAAAAACAAAATATGGGCATGCTTGCGATATTATCATTCATCATGGAGCCGGTGCTTATATTTGTGGTGAAGAAACGGCCCTTCTTGAAAGTCTTGAGGGAAAAAAGGGACAACCTCGGCTTAAACCACCATTTCCTGCTAATATGGGGATTTATGGCTGTCCAACAACAGTCAACAATGTAGAGTCCATTGCCGTTGTTCCAACAATTTTGCGGCGAGGAGCTTCGTGGTTTTCATCAATTGGGCGGGCGAATAATGTTGGCACAAAATTATTTATGGTTTCAGGGCATGTTAACGCCCCTTGTACATTTGAAGACGCTCTTGGTGTTTCATTCCGTGAATTAATTGAAAAACATACGGGTGGTATTCGTGGTGGATGGAATAATCTTTTAGCAGTTATTCCAGGGGGGGCTTCTTGTCCAGTCGTCCGTGGTGAGGATATGATCGATGCGATTATGGATTTTGATGGGATGCGAGATGTCGGGTCTTCTTTTGGCACAGGGGGAATGATTGTTATGGATAAATCAACCGATATTATCAAAGCAATTTGGCGTATAGCTGTTTTTTTTAAGCACGAGAGTTGTGGTCAGTGTACACCGTGTCGTGAGGGGACGGGTTGGATGATGCGTCTTTTAGGACGTATGGTTGAGGGAAGAGCGCAAAAACGCGAGATTGATCTTTTATTTGAGGTTTCTCAACAAGTTGAAGGGCATACTATCTGTGCTCTTGGCGATGCTGCAGCGTGGCCTGTACAAGGGCTGATTCGTAATTTCCGTCCAGAAATTGAACGTAGAATTGATGAATATACGCGAAATGTCGTCCAAAGAAAAAATATTGCTTTGGAAGTCGTGGGATAGAAAATTTTTTAAAGAGCAACCGAATGCAAATTTTAAGTGGATTATCCGCAGGTTGGATGGGTGATGATAAATATCAAAGTTGATGGCAAAGAGATTGAAGTTCCTGATTACTACACGCTGCTTCAGGCTGCCGAGGCAGCTGGGGCAGAAATACCACGTTTTTGTTTTCATGAATCTTTGTCAATTGCTGGAAATTGTCGCATGTGTTTGGTTGAGGTTAAGGGTGGTCCTCCAAAACCTCAGGCTTCTTGTGCTATGGGGGTTCGTGATTTACGGTTAGGACCTAACGGTGAAGCGCCTGAGATTTTTACCAATACGGAGATGGTAAAAAAAGCACGTGAAGGTGTTATGGAATTTCTTCTCATTAATCATCCTTTGGATTGTCCAGTATGTGATCAAGGGGGAGAATGTGATCTTCAAGATCAAGCAATGCTTTATGGGCGAGATTGTTCTCGTTATACAGAAAATAAACGTGCTGTAGAAGATAAATATATTGGGCCTCTTGTCAAAACTGTTATGACACGGTGTATTCATTGTACACGGTGTGTTCGTTTTACAACGGAAGTAGCAGGTATTTCTGAGCTTGGTTTGATCGGTCGTGGTGAAGATGCTGAAATTACGACGTATCTTGAAAAAGCTATGACATCTGAATTACAGGGAAATGTTATTGATCTTTGTCCTGTAGGGGCTTTAACCTCAAAACCTTATGCATTTCATGCCCGTCCGTGGGAATTGGTCAAAACGGAATCGATTGATGTGATGGATGCGCTTGGTAGTGCTATCCGTATTGATAGCCGCGGTCGTGAAGTTATGCGGATTATGCCGCGCACGAATGAAGATGTAAATGAGGAATGGATCTCTGATAAAACGCGTTTTATTTGGGATGGATTACGGACTCAGCGGCTTGATAGGCCATATGTACGCAAAGATGGAAAGCTTCAACCTGTCAGTTGGACAGAAGCTTTTGCAAAAATTAAAATGGTGATCTCTAAAATCTTTCCAGAAAAAATTGGAGCCATTGCTGGAGATCTTGCTTCTGTTGAAGAAATGTATGCCCTTAAGGCATTATTGAGTTCGTTGGGCTCAACGCTCTTTGATTGTCGCCAAAGAGGAGTTGCTTTATCGCCTGAGTTTGGGCGTTCGAGTTATATTTTTAATCCTACAATTGCAGGTATTGAACAGGCTGATGCTCTGCTTATTGTGGGATCTAATCCACGTCATGAAGCGGCTGTTTTAAATGCACGCATTTTAAAGCGCCAACGAATAGGAAATTTTCCTATTGCATTAATTGGAGAGAAAGTTGATTTACGTTATCCTTATTCTTACCTTGGATCTGGAAGTGATACATTAACGACACTTATTCGGGGAGAGGATGCTTTTTTAAATGTCTTAAGAGAAGCAAAGAGGCCCCTTATTCTTATTGGAGAGGGAGCAATTTCAGGAAATGAAGGTTTACCTGTTTTAAAAAATCTTGCTAAATTAGCGGATGATATAGGTGCTCTTAGTGAGACATGGAATGGATTTGGAGTTCTTCATAATGCAGCATCAACTGTTGGAGGGTTGGATATAGGCTTTACTTCTAAGCTTGGGGTTGCCAATATTCTAAAAACCTGTGAAATTTTATTTCTACTTGGTGCTGATGAAGTAGAATTAGCTGATACAAAAGCTTTTATAGTTTATATTGGTAGCCATGGTGACAATGGTGCGCATGCTGCTGATGTTATTTTGCCTGCATCTGCTTATACTGAAAAATCAGGGCTTTATGTAAATACAGAAGGGCGTGTTCAAATGACAAATAGGGCTGGTTTTGCTCCAGGTGAAGCAAAAGAAGATTGGGCTATTTTACGTGCTTTATCGGATGTTTTAGGACAAAGGCTTCCTTTTGATTCTCTTTCTCAATTAAGACAATGTTTGTTTAATGATTATCCACATCTTTGTGCCGTTGATGATATAGTGCCTTCTGATATAAGTAATCTTAAGGTGCTTGGTTCAAAAATGGTTTCTCTAGAGAGTCAAACATTTACTTCTATGATTAAAGACTTTTATTTGACAAATCCGATAGCACGTGCTTCTGCCGTTATGGCTGAATGTTCATCTCTTGCAAAAAACCGTGTTACGCAAACTGTAGAGTAAAGGCAAAGGAAAAGGAATAATGATGTATGATTTCTTTATGACTTGGCTGTTGCCATTACTTATTATCGTTGGAAAAACACTGCTTCTTTTAGTCGTTCTTTTGATCTTAGTTGCTTATCTTCTTTACGCAGATAGAAAAATTTGGGCAGCGGTACAATTGCGTCGTGGACCAAACGTTGTTGGCCCATGGGGTTTGTTACAGTCTTTTGCAGATTTAATTAAATTTGTTGTTAAGGAGCCTATTATCCCTGCAGGTGCAAATAAGGGTGTTTTTCTTTTAGCTCCTTTTGTTTCAGCGACACTTGCTTTATCAACTTGGGCTGTTATTCCTGTCAATGAGGGCTGGGAGGTTGCAAAGATTAATGTTGGCTTGCTTTATATTTTAGCCATTTCATCTCTTGAAGTTTATGGTGTTATTATGGGGGGATGGGCATCAAATTCAAAATATCCTTTCTTAGGAGCTCTTCGTTCGGCGGCACAAATGGTTTCTTATGAAGTTTCCATTGGTTTTGTGCTTGTGAGTGTCATTTTAATAAGTGGTTCGTTAGATCTCACAACAATTGTTTTTAAACAAACGCACGGGCTTGGTACAACTCTTGGTCTTCCTTTTAACAGTTTTCTCGATTGGAATTGGTTGGTCCTTTTTCCAATGTTTATTATATTTTTTATTTCTGCGCTTGCAGAGACAAACCGTCCTCCGTTCGATTTGGTGGAAGCAGAATCTGAACTTGTTGCTGGTCATATGGTTGAATATTCTTCAACGCCTTACATGCTCTTCTTTCTAGGTGAATATGTTGCGATTGTTTTAATGTGCGCATTAACAACCATTCTATTTCTGGGCGGTTGGCTGCCTCCTTTAGATGTTTGGTGGCTTAATTGGGTTCCTGGTATCATTTGGTTTGTTTTAAAAGTCTGTTTTGTATTTTTTTGGTTTGCTATGGTTAAAGCTTTTGTTCCACGTTATCGCTATGATCAGCTCATGCGGCTTGGTTGGAAGGTTTTTCTTCCTCTCTCACTAGCAATGGTTGTGATAACTGCTTCTTTTTTAAAATTTACGGATTTCGTTTAAGAGGAGATTTTACGATGTCAGGTTTCATTCAGGCGGCAAAGTCACTTCTTCTATTGGAATTCGTGAGTGCTTTTTTCTTAGCTATGCGTCAATTTTTTTCACCAAAGCCCACAATTAATTATCCTTATGAAAAAGGTTTTGTATCTGGCCGTTTCCGTGGTGAGCATGCATTGCGTCGCTATCCAAATGGTGAAGAACGGTGTATTGCTTGTAAATTATGTGAAGCAATTTGCCCTGCACAAGCGATTACAATTGAGGCAGGTCCGCGACGTAATGATGGTACACGGAGAACTGTCCGTTATGATATCGATATGGTTAAGTGTATCTACTGCGGTTTTTGTCAAGAAGCGTGTCCGGTAGAAGCTATTGTTGAGGGACCAAATTTTGAATTTGCAACAGAAACACGTGAAGAACTCTATTATGATAAAGAAAAACTTTTAATGAATGGAGATCGTTGGGAGCGAGAAATTGCTCGAAATATATTGATGGATGCACCTTATCGTTAAGTGTATCATTAAATGAGGTGTCGGATAGTTTTCCGATAAATTGTAATCTGGTATGAAGTTTATACCAATTGTTTGAATAATTAAGGAGAAGCCTATGCTAACAGATCTAGCGGCGGCATTTTTCTATTTGTTTGCTTTTATTATGCTAACAAGTGCAGTTATTGTTATTACAGCACGCAATCCAGTGCATTCTGTTTTGTTTTTAATCCTCGCATTTTTTAATGCTGCGGCTTTATTTTTACTTGCAGGAGCAGAGTTTTTAGGACTTATTCTGCTTGTTGTTTATGTTGGAGCTGTCGCTGTTTTATTTTTATTTGTCGTTATGATGCTTGATGTCGATTTTGCTGAGTTAAAGAGTGGAACTCTTCGGTATGCTCCTATTGGAGCTCTTATTGGCGTTATTATCGCTGTAGAATTGATTGTTGTTTTTGTAAGTAGCTATTTTTCTCCAGTCTTGAGAGCGCATGTTACGCAACCAATGCCTGATTTAGCGCAGCGAACAAATACACAGGCATTAGGAGATATTCTCTATACGGATTATGTTTTCTATTTTCAAATTGCTGGAATAATTTTATTGGTTGCAATGATTGGTGCTATTGTTTTAACACTTCGTCATAAACTAGGAGTAAAGAGGCAATCTATTGCAGAGCAAGTTTCTAGAACGGTAGAAAGTGCCATTGAAATCAAGCAAGTTGAATCAGGAAAAGGTATTTAAGGGGGGCTATATAGATGTATATTGATATTACGCATTATCTCACAGTTTCTGCTTTGATGTTTACAATTGGTATTGCTGGAATTTTTCTCAACAGAAAAAATGTGATTATTATCTTGATGTCTATTGAGCTTATATTACTCTCAGTTAATCTTAATTTTGTTGCATTTTCAGCGTTTCTTCATGATCTCGTTGGGCAGATATTTGCTCTATTTGTCTTAACCGTAGCAGCTGCTGAAGCTGCCATTGGTTTAGCAATTCTTGTCGTTTTTTTCCGTAATCGTGGTTCCATTGCGGTTGAAGATGTTAATGTAATGAAAGGCTAACCAGTGATGTATTATACGATTGTCTTTCTTCCGCTTTTGGGTTTTCTCATTGCTGCACTAGGTGGGAAAACGATAGGAGATCGTGCGAGTGAATTAATAACATGTAGCTTTATGGTGATTGTTGCCATATTGTCGTGGGTGGCTTTTTTTAGTATTGCACTTGGTCATACTCCAGTGATTGATGTATTGGTACTACATTGGATGACTGTTGGTGACTTAAGCTTTAACTGGGCTTTACATATTGATACATTAACAGCAGTCATGCTTATTGTTGTAAACAGTGTTTCGGCATTAGTGCATATTTATTCAATTGGTTATATGCATCATGACCCCTCAAGGTCACGTTTTTTTTCTTATCTTTCTTTGTTTACATTTATGATGCTTATGTTAGTGACCTCCAATAATTTGATCCAAATGTTTTTTGGATGGGAAGGTGTAGGACTTGCTTCTTATCTGTTAATTGGTTTTTGGTTTCAACGCGATTCTGCTAATAAGGCTGCAATGAAAGCTTTTGTCGTCAATCGTGTTGGAGACTTTGGTTTTCTTTTAGGAATATTTAGTATTTTTGTTTTATTTCAATCGGTTGATTTTAGCTCTATTTTTGCAAAAGCTGCAAACAATAGCTTTATACAAAATATGACATTTTTAGGTTGGCAGTTTGATGGACAGATGGCAATTACCATTACATGTCTTTTATTATTTATTGGTGCGATGGGAAAATCCGCACAATTTCTTTTACATACTTGGCTTCCTGATGCAATGGAAGGGCCAACCCCTGTATCAGCACTTATTCATGCAGCGACAATGGTAACGGCTGGTGTTTTTATGGTTGCGCGTATGTCGCCAATTTTTGAACTTTCTTCAACTGCTTTGACAGTGATTATTATTGTTGGAGCAACAACGGCATTTTTTGCAGCAACTGTGGGGTTAGTGCAGAATGATATTAAGCGTGTTATTGCTTATTCTACATGTTCTCAACTTGGTTATATGTTTGTTGCATTAGGTGTTGGAGCTTATGGAGCTGCTGTCTTTCATCTTTTTACGCATGCTTTTTTTAAAGCCTTATTGTTTCTTGGGGCGGGCTCTGTCATTCATGCTGTATCTGATGAACAAGATATGCGAAAAATGGGCGGGTTACGCAAACATATAAAGGTCACCTATTGGATGATGATGGTCGGGACCATTGCATTGACCGGTGTTGGCGTTCCTGGAACACTTTTCGGGACTGCGGGTTTTTTCTCAAAAGATGCGATTATAGAGTCTGCTTTTGCATCCCATAATATTGCTTCAGGGTATGCTTTTTATCTTCTTGTTTTTGCAGCCTTATTAACAAGCTTTTATTCATGGCGGCTTATCTTTATGACGTTCCATGGAAAACCACGAGCAACTGTTGATGTTATGCATCATGTACATGAATCGCCCCCAGTGATGTTGATCCCTCTCTTTATTTTATCTATTGGAGCAATATTTGCTGGTGTTATTTTCCAACCTTATTTTTTTGGTGATTTATACGATACTTTTTGGAAGGGAGCATTGTTTACAAGCAGCCACAATCATATCCTTCATGATGCCCACCATGTTTTTAATTGGGTAAAATGGTCGCCTTTTATAGCAATGATTCTTGGGTTTATGTTGGCTTATTTATTTTATATTGCGGCTCCCTCTCTTCCCAAGAAAATGGCGCGTATTATGCCAGGAGTGTATCACTTTCTTTACCAAAAGTGGTATTTCGATCAATTATATAACTTTTTATTTGTTCGTCCTACCTTTAGAATTGGTTCTTTTCTTTGGAAAGTGGGAGACGGTAAGATTATTGATGGTCTAGGTCCCAATGGTATTGCAGCGCGTGTTGTTGATATTACAAATAGAGTTGTTCGAATGCAAACAGGCTATCTTTACCACTATGCATTTGCAATGCTTATCGGCGTTGCATTGCTCATTACATGGATGATGATCGGGGGCGTAAACTAATGACCGATTGGCCTATTCTTTCTACGGTTACATTTTTGCCGCTTGTTGGTGTTCTTCTGATTTTGTTTATCAAAGATGATAGTGAAGTAGCACGCCATAATATACGTAATGTTGCATTTTTTACGACTCTATTTGTTTTTATTATTTCTTTAATTATTTGGATAGGATTTGATTCTAGCAACCAAAATTTTCAAATGGTTGAAAAATCCAGTTGGTTAGGGGGGGGTATTAGCTATCATATGGGGGTCGATGGTATTTCTATTCTTTTTGTTGTTCTCTCGGCTTTTCTTTTGCCTTTCTGTATTTTAGCAAGTTGGGAGAATGTTAAAGAGAGATTAAAAGCCTATATGATTGCGTTTCTTCTTCTAGAAGTTGCGATTATTGGTGTTTTTTGTGCTCTTGATGCAATGCTATTCTATGTTTTTTTTGAAGGCAGCCTCATTCCAATGTTTATCATTATAGGTGTATGGGGAGGAGCACGTCGTGTTTATGCAAGTATAAAGTTTTTCTTATATACTTTACTTGGTTCAGTGCTTATGCTGGTTGCTCTTATGGTTATGTATTGGGAGGCTGGGACACTTGATATACCAACTTTACTCAATTATCAGTTTCCTGTTCATATGCAAATATGGTTGTGGCTTGCATTTTTTGCTTCTTTCGCAGTTAAAATGCCAATGTGGCCAGTTCATACATGGCTCCCTGATGCTCACGTAGAAGCACCGACGGCGGGTTCTGTTATTTTAGCTGGTGTCTTACTTAAATTAGGTGGGTATGGTTTTCTTCGTTTTTCTTTACCAATGTTTCCTATCGCTTCAGCAGATTTTGCGCCTTTTGTTTTCACATTATCGCTTATCGCTATTATTTATACATCACTGGTTGCACTTGTTCAAAGTGACATCAAAAAACTTATTGCATATTCCTCAATAGCGCATATGGGATATGTAACGATGGGTATTTTTGCTGCGAATGAACAGGGGATACAAGGGGCTATTTATCAGATGCTATCCCATGGAATTGTTTCAGCAGCATTGTTTCTTTGTGTTGGTGTTATCTATGATCGCTTGCATACACGTGAAATTTCAGCGTTTGGTGGTTTAGTGAATAATATGCCTAAATATGCTGTTGTTTTCTTAATTTTCACCATGGCAAATGTTGGTTTGCCTGGAAGCTCAGGGTTTTTGGGTGAATTTTTAACCTTAATAGGTGTTTTTCAAGTAAATAAATTGGTTGTTGTTTTAGCAACAACAGGTGTTATCTTATCGGCAGCCTATGCTCTTTATCTTTATCGGCGTGTGATTTTTGGTTCCTTGGATAAAGAGAATTTAAAAGTATTAATAGATCTTTCTTTAAGAGAAAAATTCCTCCTTTATCCAATGGTTATTCTTACAATATTCTTTGGTATCTATCCAACGCCTATTCTTAAGGCAACGGCGTTTTCCGTAGAAACCCTCATCAATAAACTGCACTAGATAAGGGAAGAATGCACATGCAAACTGAAATAATAGCGCAATTAGTCTTAATTCTTCCAGAGCTTTTAATTGCATTAGGAGCTGTCGTGCTGCTTATGATTGGTGTTTATTCCAATACACGTGCTTCTTTAACAGTGACAGGTTTAGCCATAGCACTTCTTGTGGCAACCATTGTTATTCTTATAGTTTTTCCGAAAAATGGCTCATTTCAAACCAATGCGCTCGTTATCGATTCCTTTAGTCGTTATATGAAAATTTTAATGCTTATTGGTGCGCTCTTTTCTCTTATCATGTCTGTTGGTTTTGCCAATGCACAAAAGTTTAATATATTTGAGTTTCCAGTGCTTGTTCTTTTAGCAACCCTTGGAATGATGTTTATGATTTCAGCGGGTAATATGCTGTCGCTTTATATGGGGTTAGAATTGCAATCTTTAGCTCTATATGTTTTAGCAGCGATTAATCGTAATAATGTGAAATCTTCTGAAGCCGGTATAAAATACTTTGTTTTAGGAGCATTATCTTCAGGGTTGCTTCTTTATGGTATTTCTTTGCTTTATGGTTTTACCGGTCAAATTGGTTTTCACGAAATTGCTCTTGCTTTAAAAGGCAAGAATGTACAATTAGGGGTTATTTTTGGAATTGTCTTTATTTTAGCTGGTTTGGCTTTCAAAATTTCTGCTGTTCCGTTTCATATGTGGACACCTGATGTTTATGAAGGAGCGCCCACACCGATTACAGCATTTTTTGCTGGTGCCCCTAAAGTCGCTGCAATGGCTTTAATCATCCGTATTATTGTGGTGACCTTTATTCCCCTAGGACGTGTTGATAACGTGATGCCTGCATGGCAACAAATTTTGGTGTTCATGGCAATTGCATCAATGATACTGGGTGCTTTTGCTGCAATCGGTCAGAATAATATTAAGCGCTTAATGGCTTATTCGTCGATCAGTCATATGGGTTATGCACTTGTTGGTTTATCTGCTGGAGATATGCTTGGGATAAAAAGCGTTATCCTTTATATGACTATTTATCTTGGAATGACGCTTGGTTCATTTGCCTTTATTCTTGGAATGCGCTCTCAGAATGGAAATGTTGAAAATATTTATGATCTTTCAGGGTTAGCAAAGACGAATCCGTTTATGGCTGTTGTGATGACAATACAGCTTTTTTCTTTAGCAAGCATACCTCCTATGGCTGGTTTTTTTGGAAAGTGGTATACATTTTCTGCTGCTGTCCACGCTGGACTTACGCCACTTGCTGTCGTTGGGATGATAGCGTCTGTAGTTGGGGCTTTTTACTATTTGCGAGTCATTAAAATTATGTGGTTTGATGATGCAAAAGCGCATTTTGTTGCTTTATCGAAAGAGCTTCAATTTTGTCTTGGTCTTTCTGTATTCTTTATTTTATTTTACGCGCTTTTTGGAGTTTGGTTCGCTGAGCTAGCAGAAAAAGCAGCAACAGCATTGTTTTAACGAATATGGTTTATACTTTATCAGATTTTGCACAAAAACAGGGATACACTGTTGAAGCGTACGATAGTGTTGATTCAACAAATCTCATTGCGCAACGAAAAGCGCAAAGTGGTCATCAAGGTAATCTTTGGATTGTTGCACAAGAACAATTACAGGGAAGAGCGAGAAGAGGGAGAACTTGGTCTAGTCCTAAAGGGAACCTTTATTCTAGTCTTTTGTTAATTGAGGATATTGTGCATCAAACTGCTGCTCAACTTGGTTTTGTTGCTGGAGTAAGTGTAGCAGAGGCAATAAAACAATTTATAAAAGATGAAAAGCAAACAAACAATATTGTGAGCTTAAAATGGCCAAACGATATTTTGCTCAGAGGTGTGAAAAGCTCTGGAATTTTGCTCGAGATTTTAAAATTGCCATCACAACAATATGCATTGGTTATTGGTATTGGAATAAATGTGAAATATAATTATGAAAACGCACTCTATCCCACTTCAAGTTTAAAGAATATTGGTTTGCATATTGAAGCAGAACAGTTATTTACGGTTCTGACGGAGTTTTTTTCTAAAAACTATCTCCTTTGGAAACAATCAGGAGGACGCAATATAATTCGCGAAAAGTGGCTTTTATACTCTGCTCATCTTGGGCAACATGTCAAAATAATCAATGATGAAAAAGTCATCGAGGGTATTTTTGATGGTCTTGATAGTGATTTTAACTGCATCATAAAACAAAATAATGGTCAAACAGCCATTATAACAGCTGGGGATGTTCATTTTGGTTCAGCTGCTTCTGCTCATGCAAATCGTATTAATTGATAAAGTTTTATTTCATCATCAGATTATCTTAATGATTTAGGAGATGTTTATGGTTGCGGCCAACGAGAATGAATTTGTTTTTTTACCTTTAGGAGGAGTAGGTGAAATAGGGATGAATCTCGCTGCTTATGGATTTGGTCCTGAAAATTTTCGTGAATGGTTGCTTGTTGATATGGGAGTTAGTTTTGCTGGACCTGAATTACCGGGAGCAGATCTTGTTTTGCCTGATATTCGTTTTCTAGAAAGTGAAAAACACAATATTCATGGTCTTGTTTTAACACATGCTCATGAAGATCATTATGGGGCCGTTCTTGATTTATGGCCAAAGTTACAGGTTCCAATTTACTGTACGCCTTTTACGGCAGGATTATTGGAAAGTAAAAGGCAAGCAGATTTTGAATCTCAAAAAATTTCACTCAATATTTTTCAAGCTGGTGATTGTTTTCAGGTAGGTTCCTTTGCTGTAGAGGCTATAGCCGTTAACCATTCAATACCAGAAGCTGTCTCTTTAGCAATTACAACCTCTTTGGGGACTGTGATTCATACTGGTGATTGGAAAATCGATCATACCCCTTCACTCGGGGCTGTAACCGATGAAAAAAGATTTCGTGCTTTAGGCAAAAAAGGTGTTTTAGCATTACTTTGTGATTCCACAAATGCGTGTCGGGATGGTATATCTCCATCAGAGCAGCAGGTTCAAACCAGTCTTTCTGAAATTATTTTGAAAGCTAAAGGGCGCGTTGCGATAGCAACTTTTGCTTCTAATATTGGTCGGATACGTTCTATTGCTCTTGCCGCTGAAGCTTCTGGGCGTAAGGTACTTGTCATTGGGCGTTCCCTTAAGCGAAGTATTATGGTTGCACAAGAGCTTGGTTATATGAATGGTTTAGCGCCATTTGTAACAGAAGATGATTATGGTTACATCCCGCGAAAAGATCTTGTTTTAATCGTCACAGGAAGCCAAGGTGAGCCGTGTGCTGCTTTGGCTAAACTTTCACGTGATGGAATGAGGAATATTGCACTCTCCGCTGGTGATACCGTTATTTATTCATCACGAAGTATTCCAGGAAACGAAAAATCTATTCTTGAGGTACAAAATCGTTTCATTGATTTGGGTATTGAAATTATTACGAATGAAGATGCTCTTGTTCATGTTTCAGGTCATCCCCGTCGTTCAGAACTTTTACAGATGTATGATTGGATAAAGCCACAGATACTTGTTCCTGTACATGGGGAAGCAATGCATCTTAAGACTCACGCAACTTTAGCCCGTCAAGCAGGTATTCAAACTGTTATGGATATCAGAAATGGCTATATGTTACGTCTCGCACCAAAGCCTGTAAAAGTTGTTGATCAAGTTCCTGTTGGACGTATCTATAAGGATGGTTGCCTAATTGGGGATGAAGATGAATTAGGGATTCGTGAACGCCGCAAACTCAGTTATGCTGGTCATGTTACTATTTCTCTCCATATAAATAATAAGTATGAATTATTGGGGGATATCGGTCTATCAACATTCGGGTTACCTGAAAATAATGGAAAAGGGGAGAGTTTGAAAGATATTCTTTTAGATATTGTAGAAAATACAGTTTATAACATCCCACGGCTAAAACGGAACAATAATGAACTTATTCGAGAGGCAACACGACGTGCAGTAAGAGCAGCTGTTCATGAGATTTGGCAAAAAAAACCTATCTGTACAGTTTTTTTGCATCGGTCAAAATAAAGAATTTTCCTATTACGTTATTTAAAGAGAAAAGCATTTTTATTTTATTGCTAAATAAGAAAAATAGAGAATAGAGCACAATAAATTTTGAAACAATAAGATCGTTATATTTGCAAGTATTCAGAATGCGGCTATAGATGAATGGAGGGTGTGTTAAATTGTTTCAATATGGTAGATCTGATTAGGAGTTAATTATTTCAATGCGTCTTTCTCAATATTTCCTTCCCCTGTTAAAAGAGAATCCTAAAGAAGCAGAAATTGTTTCTCATCGTTTTATGTTGCGTGCTGGGATGATTCGACAGCAAACATCAGGAATTTATTCTTGGCTTCCTTTGGGAAAAAAAGTGCTTGATAAAGTTTGTAAAATTATTCGTGAGGAGCAAGAACGCGCTGGTGCAATAGAAGTATTGATGCCTACAATTCAATCTGCTGATCTTTGGCGTGAAAGCGGTCGCTATGATGATTATGGTTTGGAAATGCTCCGCATTAAAGATCGTCAAAAACGTGATTTACTTTATGGTCCAACCAATGAAGAGATGGTAACAGATATTTTTCGCTCTTATGTTCGTTCTTATAAAGATCTTCCGCTTAATTTGTATCATATTCAATGGAAATTTCGTGATGAAATTCGTCCACGTTTTGGTGTGATGCGGGCACGAGAATTTTTAATGAAAGATGCTTATTCTTTTGATCTTGATTATGAAGGTTCTAAAACATCTTATAACCGTATGTTTGTTGCTTATTTACGCACTTTTTTTCGTCTTGGTTTAAAAGCAATTCCCATGCGTGCTGACACAGGTCCCATTGGGGGGGAGCTCAGTCATGAATTTATCATTTTGGCTGAAACGGGAGAGAGCGCTATCTTCTGTGATAGACAATTTCTTGAACTTACCGTTCCCCATAGTTCAATCGATTTCAGTGATAAAGCTGTTTTAGATGATATTGTTAAGCAATGGACATCTTTTTATGCAGCAACGGAAGAAATGCATGAGGAAGAGGAATGGGCTAAAATTTCTGAGAATAATCGTCTTTCAGCGCGTGGTATTGAGGTTGGGCATATTTTCCACTTTGGTACTAAATATTCCGCTCCAATGGGAGCAAAAGTTATGGGACAAGATGGAAAAGAGCATGTGGTCTCTATGGGATCTTATGGTATTGGGCCTTCGCGTCTTGTTGCGGCCGCTATTGAGGCTTCTCATGATGAAAATGGTATTATTTGGCCAAAGTCGATGGCACCGTTCGATTTTGGGATTATCAATATGAAGCCTGATGATGAAAAATGCACACAGGCATGTGAGTTTCTCTATCAGGGATTAAAGAAGGTTGGTTTTGATCCGTTATTAGATGATAGAAATGAACGTCCTGGATCAAAATTTGCAACAATGGATTTGATTGGTTTGCCAACGCAAATCATTGTTGGTCCTAACAGCATTGCACAAAATGAAGTTGAAATTAAAGATCGCAAAACAGGTGTAAAAAAATCTCTAAAGGTTGAAGATGTACTCAGCCAACTTTCTATAATTTAATAGGAAATATTATGAAGAGGCTGAAAAACAAATGCTTTTCATCTTATGAGTGGATGATCGCTTTTCGTTATATGATTCCGAATAAAAAACATGTCGTTGCCTCTGTTATTTCAATTATTTCTCTTATTGGGATTATGTTGGGCGTATTTGCTCTGGTTGTTGTTATGGCGGTGATGAATGGCTTTCGTACAGAACTTCTCAATCGTATTCTTGGTATGAATGGACATCTTATTGTTCAAACAGTTGATTCTGGTTTTTCTGATTATAAGACTCTTATTTCTTCTTTAGAAACTACAAACGGTGTGAAGTTTGCTTTACCTGTTATTGAAGGTCAAGCGCTTGTTCAAGGTGAAGTTCAAGGTGGCTCTGGCGCGTTAGTTCGTGGTATGCGCAAACAAGATCTAGAAAAGCTTAAAACAGTCTCTCAAAACATTAAATTAGGATCGATTTCTCGGTTTGATCAACAAGAAGGTGTTGCAATTGGAAGTGGCTTAGCAGAAAAATTAGGACTGACAGTTGGAAGAGATATTCGTATTATTACTCCAGATGGTGATGAGACTCCTTTTGGCGTTACTCCGCGCGTGAAAGCTTATAAAGTCGTTGCTATTTTTGAAGTTGGTATGTCTGAATATGATTCAATATTTATCTTTATGCCTCTTCATGAAGCACAAATGTTTTTTAATTTAGGAGATAAGGTTCAGTCTTTAGAGTTATTTCTAAATAATCCTGATGCAGTTGATCAAATAAAACCCGTTGTAGAAAAAGCAGTTGATCAACAGGTTTATTTAATTGATTGGCGTACACGCAATCAGGCTTTTTTTTCAGCTTTACAAATTGAACGAAATGTTATGTTTTTTATTCTTTCTCTGATCGTTCTTGTTGCTGCTTTAAATATTATTTCAGGGCTGATTATGCTTGTAAAAGATAAAAGTCATGATATTGCAATTTTACGCACGATGGGGGCGCAACAGAGTGCGATTTTGCGTATATTTATCATTACAGGAATGATGATTGGTTTTATTGGAACGATATTGGGGTTAGTTTTAGGTGTTATCGCGACCGCGAATATTAATCATATCCAAGATTTTATATCTTGGTTATTTAATGTTGACGTTTTTAATCCTCAACTTTATTTTTTAACAAAATTGCCTGCACAAATTGAGTGGAGACAGACCGTCTTGGTTGCTATGATGGCTTTATTTTTGTCGTTTCTTGCTGCTCTCATTCCGGCATGGCGTGCTGCTAAGCTAGATCCCGTACAAGCTTTGAGGTATGAATAATGACAGCTATTTTAGAGCTTGTAGAGATTGAAAGACGCTTTTTCGAGGGGCATAAGCCGCTCATTGTTTTAGATAAAGCGAATTTTATTCTTAATCGTGGAGAGCTTGTCGCACTTGTTGCACCATCTGGTGCTGGAAAATCAACACTTCTTCATATTGCTGGATTATTAGAAAAACCAACCGCTGGTGATGTGATGTTACGGGGTGTTTCTTGTGCAAAGCGTTCTGATAGTGAGCGAACAGCTATCAGACGAAATGATATTGGTTTTGTTTATCAATTTCATCATTTACTTCCAGAGTTTACGGCGTTAGAAAATGTCATGATACCGCAAATGATAGCAGGATTAAAAAAATCCATAGCAGAAGATCGTGCGCGTAAATTATTAACGTATCTGCGTATTTCTCATCGTGCTAACCATCGTCCCTCAGAGTTATCGGGAGGAGAACAACAACGTGTTGCTATTGCACGTGCAGTAGCAAATGGCCCTTCGGTTCTTTTGGCTGATGAACCTACAGGAAATCTTGATCCAGTAACTTCAGCTTATGTCTTTCAAGCTTTATCTATCCTTGTTCGTCAGTCTGGTCTTTCTGCTCTTATTGCAACACATAATTACGCTTTGGCTAAGCAAATGCATCGTCGAATTACACTTAAAGAACAAAAAATTATAGAACTTCCTTAAAGCAATGTATAAAATTTATACGAATAATTGAATAGTTTATATTACTTTATTCAAGGAGATTTTTTATGACAGTTTTTGCCGTTGACAAAAATCAATTAGATGCTCGTCGTCGTCGATTGATTTTTCGTGCATGGCATCGCGGTATTCGTGAAATGGATCTCATTTTTGGACATTATGTTGATGCTCATATCATTGAGATGAATGATAAAACGCTCTCTGAGCTTGAGTATATTATGTCTTTTGATGATCGTGATTTACTCACATGGATTACTGGAGAAATTTTGCCCCCCTCTGAAGTTGATAGTCCACTTTTCCGTGATATTGCCAATTATCGTACTTGCTTAAGTTATTAATCCCGATGCCTATATTTAAAAAAATTGTTATTCCCAAAAATAATTCTGTTCGTATGATTTTAGATGGCGTTACTGATGGATTTGAAGCCTTTGCGCTTGCTAAATTAAGTTCAGAAATTGCACAAGGTAAACCGCTCATCTATGTTATCCGTGACGGAACAAAAATTGCGCATTTACAACAAGTTTTAAATTTTATTGAACCCAATTTACCCGTACTTCAATTTCCTGCATGGGATTGTTTGCCTTATGATCGTGTGTCACCAGGAATTGCTGTTATGGCACGTCGACTATCAACATTGGCACACATAGCAAATTTACGGAAAGATCCACATCCTGCAATTATATTAACAACAGCAAATGCAATTATGCAAAAGTTGCCTCCTCGTGAAATGATAGAAGCTCAGCTTATTCACGCATGTGTTGGCCAACGCAATAACATGGGAAATCTTATTCAATTCCTAGAAACCAATGGTTTTGAACGCGTTACAGTTGTCCGTGATGTTGGTGAGTTTGCTGTAAGAGGAGGAATACTTGATATCTTTTCTCCGATGGATGTTGAACCTTTACGCCTTGATTTTTTTGGAGATACCCTAGAAAGTATCCGCGTATTTGATCCAGAAAGTCAAAGGACAACACGTCAAAAAACTGAACTTTTATTACAGGCAATGAGTGAGGTTGTTCTTACACCAGAACGAATCAGCCGATTTAAAAGCAATTATACCCGTACATTTGGTGTATCACAAAAAAATAACATGCTTTATGAAGCAATTGCTCAAGGACGGCGTTTTGCCGGTATGGAACATTGGCTTCCTTTTTTTTATGAAAACCTTGACACTTTTTTTGACCATTGTGGCAACCTACCGCTTGTTTTTGAGCATCTTATAGAAGAAGTTTTCATTGAGCGCTATCGCCTTATTGAAGACTATTATAATGCGCGTAAAGAGCGCGAAAATGATAAAGAAATTTCTACTTCTTATCATCCAATAGACCCTAGTCTTCTTTATTTAACGCCAGAGCGTGTTTTGGAATGTGTGCAACAATCTTCACAGCGTATTGATTTTTCACCTTTTAATATTCCACAAAGTTTGGAACAAACAGTTATTCACACCAATGTTAAACAGGGATATGATTTTGTAAAAGAGCGTAATGCGCAAGAAAAAAATGTTTTTTCAAATGTTATTGATCATATCGCCTCTTTACGCAATGCTGGCAAAAAAGTACTTTTAGCGTGTTGGAGTGAAGGGTCTCTCAATCGTTTGATACAAGTTCTTGATGAGCATGGATTGAAAAAAATAGATGTTGTAAAATCCTTGCAAACTGTCAAAGCAACACCACGAGATCATATATTAGCAGCTGTTATCATGATAGAACATGGTTTTGAGGCTGAAGATTTAGCTATTATAGCAGAGCAGGATATCCTAGGTGATCGCTTCATCAGATCACCAAAGCGGCGTAAGAATAATACAAATTTTATTTCTGAAATTTCTGCTTTAAATTCTGGTGATATTGTTGTGCATATCGACCATGGTATTGGCCAATTTGTTGGTCTTAAAACCATCACAACCACTGGAATTTTACGAGATTGCCTTGAAATTAAATATGCTGGAGGAGATCTCCTCTTTTTACCTGTTGAAAATATTGAGCTTCTCTCACGTTATGGCTCAGAAGGAACAGAGGTAACTTTAGATAAATTAGGGGGTGTTGCTTGGCAAGCACGTAAAGCGCGGCTTAAAAAACATTTATTGGAAATGGCAGGGCAATTAATCCGTATAGCTGCAGAGCGTATGACTCGTGCTGCGCCTGCTTTACTTCCACCAATTGGACCATTTGATGAGTTTGTTGCTTGCTTTCCCTATGAAGAAACGGAAGATCAAATGAATGCAATTGATGCTGTTCTGGATGATCTAGCCTCAGGCAAGCCGATGGATCGCTTGATATGCGGTGATGTTGGTTTTGGAAAAACTGAAGTAGCCATTCGAAGTGCTTTTGTTGCAGCATTAAATGGATATCAGGTTGCGGTTGTTGTACCAACAACTTTGCTTTCACGTCAACATTACAAAACATTTATTTCGCGTTTTCAAGGATTACCAGTTAAAATTGGACATGCTTCGAGGCTTGTAAAAGCGAAAGAACTTGCACGAGTAAAAAAAGGTGTTTCAGATGGTACAATCGATATTGTCATTGGAACCCATGCATTATTAAGTGGTGCAGTTAATTTTTTACGGTTAGGCCTTCTTATCATTGATGAGGAACAGCATTTTGGTGTCAAACACAAAGAGCGTTTAAAAGAGCTTAAAAGTGATATTCATGTTCTCACACTTTCAGCAACTCCCATACCACGCACTTTAGGGTTAGCTTTATCGGGTGTACGTGAACTTTCATTGATAACAACCCCCCCCATTGATAGAATGGCGGTTCGTACTTTTATTTCACCATTTGATGCACTTGTTATACGAGAGACCCTGCTTCGAGAATATTATCGTGGTGGACAAAGTTTCTATGTTTGTCCTCGTATTTCTGATCTGGCTTTTGTAGAAGAATATCTCAAAACACATGTGCCAGAACTGAAATTCGTTGTGGCTCATGGACAAATGCCGGCTGGACAACTTGATGATATCATGAATGCATTTTATGATGGGCAATATGATGTGCTACTCTCAACAACCATTATTGAATCGGGGCTTGATATTCCAACAGCCAATACTCTAATTGTGCATCGTGCTGAGATGTTTGGCCTTTCTGCCCTTTATCAGTTACGTGGTAGGGTAGGGCGTTCAAAACAACGTGCTTATGCTCTCTTTACATTTCCTGCTGGTAAAGTCTTAACAGCTGCTGCCGATCGCCGTCTTAAAGTTTTACAATCTCTTGACACCTTAGGGGCCGGTTTTCAATTGGCAAGCCATGACATGGATATCCGCGGTTCAGGCAATTTTTTAGGTGAAGAGCAATCGGGGCATATCAAAGAAGTTGGATTTGAACTCTATCAAAAAATGCTTGAAGAAGCTATTGCTGAATTAAAAGATGGAGAGCTAAATGAAGATAAGCAATGGTCTCCTCAAATTTCTCTTGGTACAACAGTGATGATACCAGAAAGTTTCGTGCCTGACTTATCATTACGTATGGGACTTTATCGTCGTTTAACAGAACTTGATGATTTAGAACAAATTGATGAATTTGCAGCGGAGTTAATTGATCGCTTTGGTCCTTTACCCATTGAGGTTCAACACCTTCTTAAAGTCTTTTATATCAAAACATTGTGTCGAAAAGCGCATGTAGAGAAATTAGATACAGGACCAAAGGGGATTGTTATACAGTTTCGTAATAACTATTTCGCAAATAGTGTTGCTCTTGTTCAGTGGGTTGGAAAACAAGGTTCGATGGCAAAAATTCGTCCAGATCAAAGTATCGCTCTTATTCGTGATTGGTCCACAGCGGATGAAAGGCTTGTTGGAGCAGCGAATATTATGACACAGCTTGTCGAAATGGCAGAACAACATTCTGTTTAAAAAATATCTTTATTATTTCAGAACTATTACTTATTTTTATAAAATTCTTATATAAAAACAATTATTTATTGATTTTATATAAGAATAAAATTTAAGTTTATAATAAAGAATCATTTATATATTTATTTGGTTTTTATTATACACGTATTGATATAATTAAGAAAATAGATTAGATTGTTTAACCCCAATAAATAGCACTTATCATATAATAAGCTAATAAGCTTCTATAAATTTTTTAGAAAGAAAAAATTTGGTAAAGATAACATGCTTTCTTCATTACAAAAGTGTCTAACTATCGTTTTTTTATTACTCACTTTGATATATGGCGTAAAAAACGCTCACGCTGAGTTATCTTCTGATGAACAATACCAACATTTAAAAAACAAAAGAAAGAATATTAAAGAGAGCATACAATTTATTGAAGAAAGTATGTCTCATTTGAACATTTGGGAAAAAAATATTTCTAAAGCAGAGTACTATGAGCGTTTGCAGGAACGGAATAAGCTATACAAAAAACTGAAAACTCTGAAGAATGAATATTATAATCTTGGTTCGAAATTACAGGATCTAGCTGAAAAAAAACAAAAAATTATCTTTAGAATACATATAGCGAGAGAGTACGAAGTAGGGGAGTATGAAGAAAAGTTGATTAAAGCAAAAGATTATTTAAAAAAAACTCAAATATTTAATGAATGGGGAATGAATGAGAAAAGTGGAGGTGATGATGAGATAATGAAAAATTATCTCATGTTTATTATTGCTTGCAACACGTTAGCGGATATATTGCAGAGTGATATAGGTGCTATTTTGCGCAAAGATTTTGATTGGAAAGATAAAGATTTTAGTTGGGCTAAAGGCGCAAATAATTCAATAAGTCCTAGTTTAGTCAGGGATATTAAAGAATTACTAACAGATGGCTCTTATAGTTATGAAAAACAAATATTTGACGATATAAAAAATAGTCTTACAAAAGATAATTGGTTTGTTAAAAATGCACCTGAGCTTTGTAGAACCATTAAAGAAGTACATAATATAATGCTGCCAAACAAGAAAAAGAATATTATAGATCGTATGCGTTCTCATGTTAAAGAATTATTCAATTAAAAAGTATTGTTTGATTTATGTTGAATTATATTCAAAATAGAAAAATACTTAATTTTTCTTAACAGTATAATTTAGAAAATTCATAAAAAATAATGCCATAAGAATATCCAATTAAAAATTTTCTCATATAAATACAGATAAATTAAGATTATATAATAAATAATATTTAAAATATGTTAGTAAAATATATTTTAATTTTTTGTTTTTAATATTAATTTATAATAAAGTAATTTTATGTATATAAGATATTATATATTGTTATTATCATATAAGATTTAATATATAAATAATAAACTCATATATCTTTTTTATGTTTTCTTTTTATGCATAATTTTTTGTGTTTGTAGTTTTTTATTTTTATCTGATTAATTATTTTAATGACGATACATCTCATATCATAAATCTTGTTTCATTAATACGATAAGAGAAATATTTATAGCTCTAAGTTGTGTTATATACAGAAACAAAATGATATTTTGAATTCATTTTTTTAAAAACTTAAATCATTAACGATTTATATCTTTGATGTTGTGAAAGATGAAAAGAATTTACAATTTAGCAGCTTCTTTTATTTGAGAAATAACTTAAAATAAATTGATAAAAGCTATATTTTTATTCACGTTGTAAAGCTGAGAGATGATATTTGTACAGAGGTACAATAATGGGTGTTTAATATATGAGCATAAATTTATTATGGCTTTGGGCACGTAAGATAATTCATAGGGGGTATTTTTATTCTTTTGTTTAGTAGTTTTATCTATAAAACTAATTCCGCTTATGATGTACAAGTGGAGAAATTTTATTGATTCAATAATAAGAGAGATTCGCGCTATTAGGATCTTTCACACAATATAGAAAAAAGATAAATTATTATTATAAATTAATATGTTATTATATTTTAAGGAAGTTTATTATAAATAAAATATTTTCAGTAGTCATAGATTTTTTCTCTAAGAAAATGTGTTGTTTAATTAAGAAAAAGCGCTTCTTTAGTAGCGTATTTTTAAACTAAACTGTTTAGTTAAACGCTATAGAATATAAAATTTTTTATTACAAAAGCGTATCACCATTGTTTTGTAAACAAGGGCAGAAATTTTAGACAATCAGTGGTTTAATTCATCAAATGTTTCAATAATATCATAGATGATTTTGTTTTTGTGTATCATACAAGGCACATAAGGAAAACAGTAAAATTTATCTGATATTTTGGAGCTTCATGCATTGCAACACCTGTTTCTAAGATTCTATGAGCTTAACACGAAGAGTAATAAATGTAAAAAGTTTAATTAGTAAGTTTTTTAGAGTAGTATTAGAGTTTATTTTAATTAATATTGCAATATTGATTCGTTTGTGTAATCTTAGTTTAAATGCACAGAGGTGTTTTATGGATAGATTGCATCAAATACCAATGTGATGAAGAGGGGAAATGATATGAGTGTATAAAATTAGAATGGCTCGTCGTATTTTTTCTCTAAATTTGACTTTTTTTTTTATATTGAAGTAAAAATAGTAAAATTAATTGTTATTTCATTATAAGTTAATAAATTAAGTTGGAATTATATTTAATATTTTTTTGAAGTTACTTAAAAGCGCGTTGAAAGGATTAACTTAATCATGTCGCATAAAAATGTTTATTCTGCTGTTTCAGTATTAGTTGGAGCCGCTGCCCTTTTTCTTATAGCTGGTATTTCTGCAAATGCGCAAACTTTATCACAAGGTTGGTACAAAGTTTGCAGTAAGCAGCATGATGTTGATATTTGTAATACAATGAATACTGTATTATCGAATACGGGACAACCTTTAACGGCTTTTAATCTTGTTGAAATAAAAGGGAAGCAAAATGAAAAACGTATAGGCATTCAAGTGCCGACAGGTCGTTTTTTGCCAGAAGGTGTTCATATTAAAATTGGTGATGATTTCTCTAAAAAAATCCCTTATGTGATTTGTAATGGACCAAGTTGTATTGCCAATGATGTTTTAGATGATAAGCTTATAGCAGCTATGAAAAGTGGTACAAAAATGGTTGTAACCACAGTTAATTTCCGTGGTTCAGCTAATCCTATTGAATTTTCTCTGAATGGATTTACAGCAGCCTATACCGGTCCTGGTATGGAAGAAAAAGATTTTCAACAAGAACAAATAAAGCTGCAGCAAGCTATTCAATCAAAACAAAAAGAAATTGAAGAGCGTATGCGTGCTGAGCAAGAAAAAGCAAAACAAAAGTAATAAAACCACACCATAAAATTTGGTCAAAACGTTTTCTATAATTGTTTATTTGAACCGCCACAGTTTTCTGTGGCGGTTTTTTAAAATCCTTAATTTTTCGAAAGAATTCTGCGTTTCCACCAACCAATACGTTCAGTTTTGGAAGAATCATTAGGCGTTGATGAAATAACAACGGGTTGATTAATTGTTTCTTCAATTTGGGAAGGAGAGGTTTCGATAATTTCCTCCATCTCGATTACAGTTTCTTGCTCTAATATTTTTTGTACTTGCGTTGTCTCTTTAGAAGATGATTTTTTACGTGTTCCACGTGTTGATTTTTTACTCTTTTCAAGAGCTTTATCTTCTACCTCATGAATAGATTTGTCTGCTTTTTTTGTTTTAGTTTTACGCACCGAACTGGTTGTAGGTTTTTCTTCAAGAGATTTTTGTTCTGCAATATTTTGATCATTCTCTAAAGAAAGTTGATTTTCTATTACTTTTGAAGAACGTGTTTTACGTTTTTTAGGTTTAATACTTGTATCATTTTTTTCAGATTCACTCTGTTGTTGTATACCTAGAGCTTGTGTATTATTTTTTGTTTCTTCAAGTTCAAAAGATTTAGCAGATGAAACACGACGTTTGCGATGCGCTGCTTTAATTTCTGCTAAAGCTTGCTTAGCAAAATCTCCCACTGGTTCTGCATAAGGAACGCGAATCTGATGAAAACTATTATCTTGATTGCGTCGACCACCACGACGTCCTCGACGACGTCCTCGATGATAAGAATCATCATTCAAGGTATCTTCTTTTTTATGAACGTTGGAGAGAGAATGATCAGTAATTTCACCGTGACGATTTTTGCGCCGACGCTTTTGGTTTGTTTCAATGGGAGATGGATTTTCAATAGATTCACTCTTTATGAAAACAGAATCTTCAATTTCTTGCTTATTGTCACCTTCCAATGAAGATTGAGAAATTCTCTCTGCTATTGAGCCTTTAGAAATAACAAGATGTTGTGTTCCAATACTATCATCTGCTTCAATACTAATATTAAGTTTAAAGCGAGCTTCTAAATTAACAAGAATATTGCGTTTATGATTTAATACATAAAGCGCAGTTGCTACGGGAGTGCGCACGATAATATTATGTTGCGAATTATGAAGAAGATATTCTTCAATTGAGCGCATGACATGTAACGCAATTGATGATTCAGAACGTATAGTTCCTGTTCCTGCGCAATGTGGGCATGGCTGTGTCGTACTTTCTAAAACCGATATGCGAATACGTTGACGACTCATTTCTAAAAGGCCGAAGTGTGAAATATGACCAACTTGAATACGAGCACGATCGTTTTTTAAACAATCTTTTAATTTTTTTTCGACAAGCTTCACATTACGTTCTTCAAGCATATCGATAAAATCAATCACAATTAAACCAGCAAGGTCACGCAAGCGTAATTGACGCGCGACTTCTTCAGCAGCTTCAAGGTTAGTTTGTAAGGCTGTCTTTTCGACAGAGAATTCTTTTGTAGAGCGGCCAGAATTTACGTCAATAGCAACAAGTGCTTCTGTTTGATTAATAACAAGATAACCACCAGATTTTAAAGAAACTTGTGGTTGCAACATTTTATCAAGTTGAATTTCAATATTATTTCTTGCAAAAATGGGCGTAGGATCACGGTAAGGTTGCACAACTTTTGCATGACTTGGCATGAGCATACGCATAAAGTCTTTCGCTTCACGATATCCTTGGTCTCCAGATACAAGAATTTCACTAATGTTCTTATTGTAAAGATCTCGTATAGAACGCTTGATGAGATTGCTTTCTTCATGGACAAGGCATGGCGCCGTTGACTCGAGTGTCAAAGTGCGAATAGTATCCCATAACCGCATAAGATATTCATAATCACGTTTAATTTCAGCTTTTGTTCTATTGGCACCAGCGGTTCGTAAGATAACTCCCATACCTTTTGGAACGGCTAATTCTTTTACGATTTCTTTAAGACGCTTACGGTCTTGTACGTTCGTAATTTTTCGTGAAATACCACCACCACGTGCTGTGTTGGGCATTAGAACAGAGTAACGACCAGCTAGAGATAGATATGTTGTAAGGGCAGCACCTTTATTACCACGCTCTTCTTTGATAACTTGTACCAACAAAATTTGACGTCGTTTAATGACTTCTTGAATTTTATACTGGCGCCCTTGTTTTCTTTGATAAATCGGGAGCTCTTCACGGATGTCCTCAGCACCGACCATTTCAATCTCATCGTAAGAGATATTGGCATTTAATGCTTCTTCTGTATTATCAATTATTGTCGCTTCAGATGTGATATCATTTTCAATATCGGCTGCTATAACATTGTTTTTTTCACTTTTTTTTGTTCTTCTGGAGCGTTTTTTATTTTTAGTTGCTTCTTCCGTAAAGGTATCTATAGAATTTTCTCCTACAGCTTCTTTTTCTTCTTCTTCAAGAAGAGCAAGGCGATCAGCAATAGGAATTTGATAATAATCAGGATGAATTTCAGAAAATGTTAAAAAACCATGTCGGTTTCCACCATATTCAACAAAAGCTGCTTGGAGAGACGGTTCTACACGCGTAATACGTGCGAGATAAATATTCCCCTTGAGCTGTTTTCTATGTTCTGATTCAAAATCAAGTTCTTCAATTTTGTTGCCGTGAACAACAACAACACGTGTTTCCTCCGGATGGGAGGCATCTATAAGCATTTTGTTTGACATAAGTTAATATCCTGAAGGCGACATGCACAATTTTATTCAAACGAATGCTATAACTATTCGTAAACATAAAAGGCTGTCTGCCATAAAAGGGAGGTACCAGAAAAACAGGACGGAACACCACGTGCAAAGGCATGACTGCATTTACACCATTTCTCATCATTATTTCCATCTGTTTTTTATGACTCATATTTCTTAAAAGTCTCCGGTAAAATAATCTTTAAAACAGTTCGGATATCCGAACCAACGAATCTTAAGTAATGCAATCCTAATGTTACAACATAGAAATTTTTCATCCATAAAAAAGTCTCAACGCATAATAGACAAAAAACCCCTAAAGACAACTTAATATGAGTTGTAGATAATTTAGATGACTATTATCAGCTAGGAAGCATAAATATTCTTTTATGTTGATATCATGCGTTTGGCAAGTAACAATGTAAATTTGGCAAGTAACAATGTAAATCATGTATAATTATAATATCTTTATGACCTTAATTCCATTTTGAGGTGTTTATTTAGCTTTTATTGAAAAATAGAGATAAATTGGTGTATCGTTTTATGTAACCAAGATAAATTATTACAAAGGTAATGTAGAGTATTTTGCTTATGATAAAAGTTTTTTTTACCAAAAAGCTGAAAACAGCTTATGGGGATGTTATTGTGCTCGTCACATACTTTTTATTATCTTTTTTGCTACTCCAAACTAGTGTTCAAGCCGCAGATCCTCTGAGACTTATTAATTTTCGAACCATTGGTGATAGTGTTCATACGCGTATTATTGCGGTTTTTAATTCAAAACCAAATGTTCGTTTACAGATTTTGGACAGGCCCGCACGTTTGGTTATCAATTTACCTACAATTGACTTTTCGATGCAAAATACGCCTTTAAAGAAACGGAATACATTATCCGTTATGCTTTCAGATGTGCGTTATGCTTTCTCTGACATACAGACTTCACGCATTATTTTGACAAGTAAAACGGCTTTTGTGGTTGAAAAAAATGTCGTAAAAAAATTAAATAATGGTTTATGGCAGTTGCTGATTGATATTCGTAAAAGTACACAAGAAAAATTTGATGAGATATTAAAAAAACAGCAAAGAAGCAATTTTGATACAAAAACACAGTTAATGCCAGCATATAATTTCCGTGTTGTTCTTGATCCTGGTCATGGTGGTATTGATGGTGGTGCACGGGGTGTTACTGGAATTTTAGAAAAAGATGTGACTTTAGACTTTGCGCGTGCATTGCGAGACGAATTACAAAAGGATTCTCATATTACCGTTGCTTTAACACGAGATTCCAATATTTTTTTAAGACTAAGTGAAAGAGTTAAAAAAGCGCAAGAGTTTGATGCTGATCTTTTTATATCTATTCACGCGGATACGATTGATCTACATTCTCTTCGCGGTGCCACAGTGTATACCATATCAGACAAAGCCTCTGATGCCATTGCAAAATCTTTAGCTGAAAATGAAAATAAAGTTGATTTGCTTGATGGTTTGCCTGCAGATGAAACGCTCGAAGTTACAGATATTTTGATGGATCTTACACGACGTGAAACACATACATTTTCGGTTAATTTTGCAAATAGTGTTATTTCAAGTTTATCAAAGAATCATATTAACTTGATTAATAACCCACATCGGTACGCTAATTTTCAAGTTTTAAGAGCTTCAGATATACCCTCAGTCTTGATAGAGATAGGTTATTTATCCAATAAAGAGGACGAAAAGTTATTAAATGATCCTCATTGGAGAAAACAAATGGCAGCCTCTATTGCTCATTCTATTCGTCAATTTGCTGATTATAGGCAGAAAATGATACAGCCTCTTTAAATTTGTGAGAAAATAGAGTATCAATAGGGGCTTCTAGTGTACCCTAGTATAAATAAAAGATAGAAAACAATTTCTCTTGATCTCAATCTTGTGGTGTTATCCACTTGGTGTGTTTGAAGTATAACGTATTTTTTCTTTGATTAATTCTTAAGAAAGCGATAGCCGTTTTTATGATGATTTTTTTAAGATATCTTCTTCGTTTTTTTGTTGCTATTGGACTTTGTGGTGCAATAATGTGGGGTGTTATGACCAGTGGTCAAGCAAATGCGCTTCCTGATTATGAAGTTCTTTCACTTTATGAGCCGCCAGTAATGACCCGCGTCCATGCTTCTGATGGTCGTCTTATGGCAGAGTTTGCAACAAAACACCGTCTTTATTTGCCGATTCAATCAATACCAAAGCTTGTTATAGATGCTTTTGTTTCGGCTGAAGACAAGAATTTTTATCATCATTTTGGTTTAGATCCCGAAGGGCTTTCTCGCGCTTTGATCAATAATATTCGTAATATTGGTTCTGGAAGACGTCCAGAGGGTGCATCAACTATAACGCAACAAGTCGCTAAAAACTTCCTTTTAAGTTCAGAAACAACGTTAGAACGTAAATTTAAGGAAGCTATTTTAGCAATGCGTATTGAGAAAACTTATTCAAAAGATCATATTCTCGAGCTTTACCTCAATGAAATTTATCTGGGTCGTGGCACTTATGGTATAGCAGCGGCTTCTTTGACTTATTTTAATAAATCCGTTAATGATCTGACGTTAGAACAATGTGCTTATTTGGCTGCTCTTCCAAAAGGACCAGCAAATTATGATCCATTTAAGAATACACAACGTGCTATTGAACGGCGTAATTGGGTTATAGACCGTATGATTGCAAATGGATATGTAACGCGTGAACAAGGTGAAAAAGCGAAAGCTAAACCTTTAGGAGCGACAATACGTGGGAGTGATAGCTATGTTTTTGCGGCTGATTATTTTACTGAAGAAGTGCGGCGTCGTTTAATACATCGCTATGGGGCTAAAACACTTTATGAAGGTGGGCTTTCCATTCGTACAACGCTTGATCCGCATTTACAACTTATTGCACGACGTGCTTTGCACAATGGATTAATTAGATTTGATCATGCGCAAGGATGGCGTGGAGCTTATGCGCATATTGATGAGAAAGGTGATTGGGGGACAGAACTTGCAAATATCACAGGGCTAAGTGATGTTCCTGAATGGCGTTTAGCTGTTGTTCTTTCTACTAATCCCAACAAAGTAGAGATTGGTTTACAGCCACAGCACGAAGCTTCAGGTATATTATCCCAAAAACGGGAAATTGCTGTTTTATCTGAAGCTGATTCAAAATGGGCTCTCCATGTTGTAAAAGAAAATGGTTATCGAAAAACTGTTCAGAACTTATCTCATGTTCTGCAAGTTGGGGATGTCATTTTTGTTGAAAAACTATCCAATACAAACAACACTTATCGTTTACAACAAATTCCAAAGGTTGAAGGTGCAATTGTTGCTATGGAACCTCATACAGGGCGTGTTCTTGCTATGGTGGGAGGATTTTCTTTTGCCGAATCTGAATTCAATCGTGCAACCCAAGCTTACCGCCAACCGGGGTCTGCTTTTAAGCCTTTTGTTTATGCAGCAGCTCTTGATAACGGATATACACCAGCATCCGTTGTTTTAGATGGCCCCATAGAAGTTCGTCAATATAATGGTGAAGTTTGGCAACCCAAAAATTATGGTGGTACCTTTGCAGGACCTTCAACGTTGCGTTACGGTATTGAGCATTCTCGTAATCTTATGACAATACGGCTTGCCAATGATATGGGAATGCCTCTTGTCGCTGAATATGCAGAACGTTTTGGGGTGGTAGATAAATTGCAGCCTTATCTTCCCATGGCTTTAGGGGCTGGTGAAACAACAGTATTACGGATGGTTACAGCTTATTCCGTTATTGCCAATGGCGGACGCTCTATTAAACCTTCTCTGATAGACAGAATTCAAGATCGTTATGGGAAGACAATTTATCGTCATGATGATCGTATTTGCGAAAATTGTAATACGAATTCATGGAATAATCAAAGTGAGCCCACATTGATTGATGAGCGAGATCAAGTTCTTGACCCTATGACGGCTTATCAAATTACATCGATGATGGAAGGGGTTGTTCAGCGTGGTACTGCGGCACGTTTACGTTATCTTAATCGACATATTGCCGCTAAAACAGGAACAACCAATGACTCTAAGGATGTCTGGTTTATGGGATTTACTCCTGACATTGTCGTTGGTATTTTTGTCGGTTATGATCAACCAGCTCCGTTAGGATATAATGGAACAGGAAGTTCATTAGCTGCACCTATTTTTGGTGATTTTATGGTAGATGCTCTTAAAGGGAAGCCAGATGTTCCCTTTAAGATGCCAAAGGGTATGATTTTAATGCCAATTAATCGAAAAACAGGAATGCTTGCCGAAAGAGGAGATCAAGATGTCATTATAGAAGCATTTAAACCAGGGACTGGTCCTGCTGATATCTATCAAGTCATTGGGAGTACGAATTCTTTTCAAGAAGGTGTTCCTGCAGTAACCACTTCTCCACAAGTCAATAAAGCTCTTGAAAGTGGGACGGGTGGGCTGTATTAATCGATAAATTTTTTTGCCATGAGTTATGGTTTTTATCTATTTTTTACAATGTCGGTTCCGTAAATAGAATGATAAAACCCTACCATTTTCTGATAGCTGCTTTTAAATTTGTATAAAATGCTAAGAGACATAACCAGAAAGAGTATTAAAAAATACGGTGTTAAATTATGCGAGCAGAAATAGAAACATTAGTTGATGAAATCCAGAAAGCAATTCAATTGCTAAGGGGGCATCTTTGACTGGGATCAATCACTAAAACGTCTCGAATATCTTAATCAAAAAGCGGAAGATCCATCCTTATGGGATGATGCGCAACGAGCACAGGATATGATGCGTGAGCGTCAACGTCTTGATGATTCAATTAATGGCCTTTTATCATTTACAAAAACTCTTGAAGAATGCATTGAGCTTATCGCGATGGGCGAAGAAGAAAGTGATGTTGAAATTATCGCTGAAGCAGAAAATTCAATACGTAATCTTAAAAGTGAGATAGATAAAAAGCAAATTGATGTGCTTCTTTCAGGAGAGGCGGATCCAAATGATACCTATTTAGAAGTTCATGCTGGGGCAGGGGGAACTGAGAGCCAAGATTGGGCTTCTATGCTCTTACGCATGTATATGCGCTGGGCTGAACAGCATGCAATGAAGGTTGAAGTTTTAGAAATTCATGATGGAGAAGAAGCAGGAATAAAGTCAGCGACTATTCTTGTAAAAGGGCATAATGCTTATGGAATGTTAAAAACAGAATCAGGCGTTCATCGCTTAGTGCGGATTTCCCCGTTTGATTCGAATGCAAAGCGCCATACCTCTTTTGCAAGCATTTGGGTTTATCCGGTTATTGATGATAATATTGAGGTTGATGTTTCAGAGGCAGATGTGCGGATTGATACATATCGTGCATCAGGAGCAGGAGGGCAACATGTTAATACGACAGATTCTGCCGTTCGCATCACACATATAAAAACGGGTATTGTTGTTCAATGTCAAACAGAGCGTTCTCAACATAAAAATCGCGCTACGGCTTGGTCGATGTTGCGTGCACGGCTTTATGAAGAAGAGCTTAAAAAAAGAGAAGAAGAAACCAATGCTGCTGAATCTTCTAAAACAGAAATCGGATGGGGACATCAAATTAGATCTTATGTTCTTCAACCCTATCAGCTTGTCAAAGATTTGCGTACAGGAATTGAAAATACTGATCCACAATCTGTACTTAATGGTAACTTAGATGTATTTATAGAAGCAGCGCTTGCTCGACGCATTTATGGACAAGATAAAAAAATTGAAGATATTAATTAATTATATATCATCCTTCAAGGATGCAAATTTGTTTCTTAAGTTGTTCATTTTACTGAGGTTGTGATTTACGGTAGCTCTTGATACTTGAGAGGTTCAAAGAGATATTCTCTTTTTTCCTTTCTTCAAGTTTTTTCTCACACGCCAATCCTGCTATATAAACGAATTGATTTATAATGATAATTCACTGTTTTGCCTATTGAATGAGAATCCCGCATATCGTAAGATTCTTTCATTTCAAACTTGTTTATGTTGAATCAAGCAAAATCACTACTTGCACATAACAAACGGGATGAGTGTGTGGATAAAAATTATAGAAAAAAGGACTCAAAATGGCTCTTATGAACTGTCTTAAGTACTAGGAGCGGTCTCAATCATCCACGAGCTGGAAAAGTGTGTGATGGTGCCGGCTTGTTTCTTCACAAGCGTAAAGATGGGGGTGCTCAATGGATTTTTTATTATTTCATGGGAGATTTATCATTATACCATTCACGAGGTGTCGTCGTGAAATGGATTTTGGAGGCAGATGTCTCTTTAAAACAAGCTTGTGAATGTGCACCCTAATGGCGCTTCTGTTTTACGTGAGGGGCGTGATCCTATTAAAGAACGCAATAAACAAAAGCGTGAGATAATAAGCAATCTCCATTATTTAAAAGATATTGCTCTAGAGACTTTTGAAAGTTGTAAAACCGAACTAAAGAATGATGGCAAAGGTGGCAAATGGTTTTTATCTTTACGGCTTTAATTCTCCCACAATTAGGCTGTATTTCTGTTTCAGAGATTACACAAACAGAGATACACAATATCTTGCTCTTATTTGGCATACAAAAGCTGGCGCTGCTTACAAAGCTCTCATTTCGTTTCAATCGTTGTCTCAAACATGCTGCTACACTATGACGGATGCAAGTAATTGATTTTGATTCATTCAAAATAAGAAGAATTTACGATATTCAGGAGGATAATTTAAATGTAGAATAATCAGTTGTTCTTATAAAGCAATATATTATAAAAATTGAAACCATTGGAAAAATTAATATCAATTGGGAAGGAAAACTTTTGCTTTTTAAGATAAATCAAGCATTCTCTTTACAAGTCACCATTACTATGTAAAAGTGTTGCAGCAGCTAAAACATTCTCAGCATGTCCAGATACACTTACTTTGCGCCATTCTTCTGTTATTATTCCATGTGCATCAATTAAAAAAGTGCTCCGTTCAACACCCATATATTTGCGTCCATACATACTTTTCTCCACCCAAACACCATAAGCTTCAAGGGTCCTTTTTTCTTCATCAGAAACCAAGATGACATCAAGTTCATGTTTTACTTTAAATTTATCATGTTTTTTTACATTATCTGGAGAGATTCCAATAACAACAACACCAATTTCATCAAATTTCGTCTTTAATTTTGTAAAATCAAGCGCTTCGCTTGTGCATCCACTGGTATCATCTTTGGGATAAAAATATAAAACAACAGGTTTTTCTTTAAAGTCAGAAAGACATACCGTCTCTCCTCCATCGCGTGGTAAATTAAAATCAGGAGCAAGAGTACCTTTCATTGAGTTTATCATTTTTTTATCTTTCTTTTTAAGCGCAAAGATCAATCACTAGCATACAGAGAAGGAATAAAGTTTCAACTCTCTAAAATAGAATTATTTTAAAGACTTTTTCGCCATCATATAAAATTATTCTGTCATAAGAATTAAATTAAAAAATGAGGGAAGAAAGCGTAAGAAAGATCAATATCATGGATATAAATATAGAATGAATGAGAAATCAATAGATTATAGCGGTTTGATCAAAATATGTTTTTTCTTTCCGAAAGAAAGTTTAATGATTCCTTCTGCTGTCACATCTTTTTCAATAATAAGGTGTGTTTCATCCTCAATAATTTGATCATTTACACGTACGCCCCCACCTTGAACGTGTCGGCGTGCCTCACTATTAGATTTAGCAAGTCCTGCTTGTACTAAAAGAGTGAGCAATCCAACACCTTTTTTTAATTTTGAGGAATTAATTTCAACAGTTGGAAGATTTTCTCCCAGAGTTTTTTCTTCAAACGTTTTGCGAGCCGTTTCTGCAGCTTCATCAGCAAGAACACGTCCATGCAACATTGCTGTAATTTCTGTTGCAAGAATTTTTTTTGCTTCGTTAATTTCAGTTCCTTGTAATAGAGAAAGTTTAAGAATCTCATCCATCGGTAATGGAGTATAGAGTTTTAGAAATCGTGTTACATCAGCATCTTCTGTATTGCGCCAGTATTGCCAAAATTGATAAGGTGAAAGCTTATCCGCATTCAGCCATACAGCCCCATTCAATGATTTACCCATTTTGGCACCGGAAGAGGTTGTCAGCAATGGTGATGTTAACGCATATAATTGCGGTGTTCCTAAACGATGCCCTAATTCGATTCCGTTAATAATATTGCCCCACTGATCAGAGCCCCCCATTTGCATACGCAACCCATAACGTTTATAAAGTTCAACAAAGTCATAAGCTTGCAGAATCATATAATTAAACTCTAAGAATGACAAAGAGTGCTCACGCTCAAGTCTGAGTCTGACAGAATCAAATGACAACATACGGTTGACAGAAAAATGCTTTCCTACATCACGCAAAAATTCTAAGTAGTTTAAATTGCATAACCATTCAGCATTATTCACAATACAAGCATCGGTTTCTCGGTCACCGAATGTCAAATAGTTAGCAAATACCTTTTTAATACCATCAATATTTGCAGCAATATCATCTTGTGTCAGAAGGCGTCGCGCTTCGTCTTTGAAGGAAGGATCACCAATCAATCCGGTCCCTCCACCCATTAAAGCAATGGGGCGATGACCCGTTTTTTGTAACCAATAAAGCATCATAATCTGAAGAAGACTTCCAGCATGTAAACTCGATGCTGTTGGATCAAATCCAGTATAAGCGCTTACAGTTTCTTTTGAAAAAAGATCATCTAAGCCTTTTTCATCTGAAATTTGGTGGATAAAACCACGTTCGCTCATAATATGTAAAAAATCAGATTTAAAGGCAAACACAGATTTAATTTCCTAATTTAAGAGTGCATTTATTGTATATAACAGGCGATTATATAATAAGTTATTAATGTGTTATCTATCATAACTGACGCACACCTCACAAGAGAAAGAGACATATTGGTAGTATAAAGATAATAACACAGGTATTATTTCTTTTTTACGCTAAAAAAGAGCCTTCTTAGTAATAGAAAAAAGGTATTCTGTTACTCTCATTTCTATCCTGAAATAAAATTTAGAAAAGTTTTAATATAGACTGAAAAAATACTTTGTTATGATCAGGGACGATTTTTGCTAATTTTTTATAAATCTATCGTATTTTCCTAAGTTAGTGAAAGTACTTCAGAAGGAGGAGCGAGAAGTTCATTGGAGATATGGTTATCCAAATAGTGGGCACATCGCTCAATAAGTTCTTCATGACATCCACTGAAAAAGTGATTAGCCTCTTCCAATATTTCTTGTGTGATGATGATACCTTTTTGTGTTTTTAATTTATCGACAAGTATTTGAACATCTTTTGGAGGGGCAACTTTATCGATACCGCCATGAATGATAAGTCCAGAAGATGGACAAGGTGCAAGAAATGAAAAGTCATAAACATTAGGCTGAGGAGCAACTGAGATAAATCCCTCAATTTCCGGTCGGCGCATTAAAAGCTGCATACCAATCCATGCTCCAAATGAGTATCCTGCTACCCAACAATTTTTAGAGTCTGGATGTTGTGTTTGCACCCAATCCAGAGCAGCAGCAGCATCTGAAAGTTCTCCTATTCCATAATCAAATTCACCCTGACTACGACCAATACCACGAAAGTTAAAACGTAAAGTTGTAAAGCCACGTTGTTGGAACATATAAAAGAGGTCATAGACAATTTTATGATTCATAGTTCCACCAAATTGGGGATGAGGATGCAAAATGATCGCAATGGGTGCATTTTTTTGTTGTGAAGGTTGATAACGCCCTTCGAGCCGACCCGCAGGACCGTTAAAAATAATTTCTGGCATAAAATGCTCCTTAATGCAATAAAAGGCTCTTTTTGACCCTGGTCGACTTTTACCATAGAATCTCTTAAATAATTATTAGATATTCTTTTTTTAGTGCACTTTTCAAGAAAATTGCGCTATTTTTTTAATCAATTCATAAGATTAATGATTGCGATGTAAAATGGTTATAAAACGCCGATATTTTGATCATAACGCAACAACACCACTCAAAAAAGTGGCACGGATGGCGCTACTAGAATCTTTAGAGATATTTGGTAATCCATCATCGGTTCATAAGGAAGGGCGTGCGGCTAAAACTTTGTTGCAAAAGGCCCGTCGGCAAATCGCTGAAAATCTTAAAACAGATCCAGATCACGTGATATTTACCTCTGGTGCGAGTGAAGCTGCAATGACTTTGTTAACACCCTTTTACAATATTGGGAAAGCAAAAGTTAAATTTTCTCATCTTTACCTTGGAGCGACTGAACATCCCTCTGTTGCAGAGGGAGGGCGTTTTTCTAAAGAGTTGATAAGCGTCATTGCTGTTGATCAAGATGGGCTCATTCAACAAGATAAATTAACATCACTCTTAGCGGCTCACGATAAAACAAAAGGTTTACCTCTTGTTGCTATTCAAGCTGCAAATAGTGAAACTGGTGTTGTTCAACCATTAAAAGAAATAGCTGCTGTTGTTCGCGATTTAGGAGGCACTCTTGTTGTTGATTTGACACAATATGTAGATAAAAATTTTGTTGATATTCATCAGCTAGGAGGAGACTTTTTTATACTGTCTGCCCATAAAATTGGCGGTCCTAAAGGGATAGGTGCTTTTGTTTCATGTGGTAATCTTCTCACTCCACATCCTCTTATTGTCGGGGGAGGACAGGAAAAAGGTTTACGGGGAGGAACAGAAGCATTGCCTCTTATAGCTGCTTTTGGAGCAGCAATGGCTGATTGTTTCACGCAAGAAGAAAGAAAACAATTAATATATTTACGCAATAAATTAGAAGATGGACTACAAAAAATAAGTAAAAATGTTGAAATTTTTGGTAAAAGAGTTCAACGTTTGCCAAATACAACTTACTTTACCGTGAAAAATATAAAAGCTGAAACGATGCAAATTGCTTTTGATTTAGAAGGGTTTTCTGTATCAGCTGGTTCTGCCTGTTCTTCGGGAAAAGTAAAACAAAGCAAAGTGTTGGAGGCAATGGGGTATCATGTTCCAAATGGTGCCATTCGCATTTCGCTAGGGCGTGGTACAACTTCTGAAGATATTGATGATTTTCTGTCGTTTTTTTCTCAAATTATAAGCAGGAAAAAAGGAGAAGATTTATCATCAGAAAGTTATAAAAATTAGAATTATTTTAAAAATAAAATAAGTTTGATTGAAATTTTTGCACTTTACCTATAGCCTAGGAGATAACTTGCTTACTTTAATCTTGTAAAAAACAAGACTTTAGTTACCGGTTTTTGACGCCAAAAAATGGAGAAAATTTATGCCGGCAGTACAAGAAACGATACGCCAAGTACGTGAAATAGATGTTGACCAATATAAATATGGTTTTGAAACCAATATTGAAACCGATAAAGCTCCAAAAGGCTTAAATGAGGATATTATCAAATTTATTTCCGTTAAAAAAAATGAGCCTGAATGGATGCTAACATGGCGCTTAAAAGCTTACCGCCGTTGGCTGACAATGCAAGAGCCTCATTGGGCGCGTCTTGAATATCCTAAAATTGATTTTCAGGAGCTTTATTATTATGCTGCTCCAAAAAATCATACAGGACCAAAATCTTTGGATGAAGTGGATCCTGAGTTATTAGCAACGTACGAAAAACTTGGCATTCCTCTTAAAGAACAAGAGATTTTGGCAGGAGTAAGAAAACAGTCTGATCCCTCCACTTTTGATGACAGTATGTCTGTATCGGGGCAGGTGGCTGTTGATGCAGTCTTTGATTCTGTTTCTGTTGTAACAACATTCAAAAAAGAGCTGGCACGTGCTGGTGTGATTTTTTGTTCTATTTCAGAGGCGATTATTGAACATTCTGAGCTTATTAAAGAATATTTAGGAACAGTTGTACCTATAAGTGATAATTATTATGCGGCTTTAAATGCAGCTGTCTTTACAGATGGTTCATTTGTTTATATTCCCAAAGGGGTTCGTTGTCCTATGGAGCTTTCAACTTATTTTAGGATTAATGAACGCAACACTGGCCAATTTGAACGAACATTGATTATCGCCGCTGAAGATTCCTATGTTTCTTATCTTGAAGGGTGTACAGCACCCCAACGTGATGAAAACCAACTTCATGCTGCTGTTGTTGAGCTTATTGCGCTTGAAAATGCAGAGATTAAATATTCTACAGTACAAAACTGGTATCCTGGCGATAAAGATGGAAAGGGCGGTATTTATAATTTTGTGACGAAGCGTGGAGATTGTCGAGGTGATAACTCTAAGATTTCATGGACACAAGTTGAGACTGGTTCTGCGATTACTTGGAAATATCCATCCTGCTTACTGCGCGGTGAGAACGCGCGTGGAGAATTTTATTCTATTGCTGTTGCAAACGGTCATCAACAAATTGATTCCGGTACAAAAATGATTCATTTAGGAAAAAATACATCCAGTCGTATTATTTCCAAAGGCATTTCTGCTGGTTTTTCAAATAACACGTATCGAGGACAAGTTACAGCGCATAGAAAAGCACAAAATGCGCGTAACTTTACGCAATGTGATAGTTTGTTAATCGGGAATGATTGTGGTGCGCATACAGTTCCTTATATTGAAGCAAAAAATGCAACAGCTCAGTTTGAACATGAAGCCACAACATCAAAAATTTCCGATGACCAACTTTTTTATGTTATGCAAAGAGGAATTCCTGAAGAAGAAGCTATCGCATTAATTGTAAATGGTTTTGTAAAAGAGGTCATTCAAAAACTTCCCATGGAATTTGCTGTCGAAGCGCAAAAGCTTATTGGTATTAGCCTTGAAGGTAGTGTTGGATAATTTTATTTAATGAGATAAATAGAAGACTTTATGTAACAAGGCTGTAACGGTAGCACATAATGCTAAAAATGACCTCTATGGTAATTACAAAAGTAGATGGATGCTAAGGTAAAATAATACGCATTGATATCTGAAAAACAGCCAAAACAGGATTAAATGATGTTAGAGATCAAAAATTTGCACGCCCGTATTGCTGAAACCGATACAGAAATTATTCGTGGTTTAAACTTGACAGTTCAAGACGGAGAAGTTGCCGCTATCATGGGACAAAATGGAGCCGGAAAATCAACTTTATCTTATTTGCTTGCTGGTCGTGATGATTATCAAATAACAGAAGGAGATATTCTCTATAATGGACAATCACTTTTAGAAATGGATCCAGCAGAACGTGCTGCATATGGTGTTTTTCTTGCATTTCAATATCCAATGGAAATACCAGGGGTAGCAACAATGGAATTTTTAAAAGTTGCGATGAATTCTCAACGCAAAGCGCGAGGTGACGAAGAACTTAAAATTCCTGAATTTATAAAATGTGTTAAAGAAGTTTCAGCCAAACTTGAAATAGATATGGATATGCTAAAGCGTCCATTAAATGTAGGTTTTTCAGGTGGAGAAAAAAAACGCGCTGAAATTTTACAAATGGCACTTCTTGAGCCTACACTTTGCATTTTAGATGAAACGGATTCTGGTTTAGATATTGATGCGCTAAAAATTGTTGCAGATGGTGTTAATAAACTTCGCGATTCAAAACGTTCATTTTTGGTGATTACCCATTATCAACGGCTGCTTAATTATATTATTCCTGATACGGTACATGTTCTTTATAAAGGACAAATTATCAAAAGCGGTGATAAATCCTTAGCACTTTATTTAGAGCAAAATGGGTATGCTGATCTTATTAGGGAAGCGGTTTGAGGTTATTAAATATGAATGCACAGCAAAACTTGTTAGCGGTTGAAGAAAATATACTCAGTAATTTTAATCAGTATGTAAACCACTTACCTGGTGATAAAGCTGTACAGGAAATCCGCAAGAAAACTATTGAGCAGTTTCAAACGACACGGCTTCCTTCCCGTAAAATCGAAAGTTGGCATTATACCAATCTGCGTACCTTACTGAAGTCTATTAGCAATTTTTCAAAAGTTCAAGACAATCAATTGGTTGATGCATTGCTTTCAGAAAGTGCTGTTTTCTCCATAAACAATGGAAAAACATCGATAGAGTCAAAGATAGACAATATTGCAGTAAAACGCCTTTCAGATGCATTAGAAGATAATTCTGTACAGATAAATCAAAACATTTCTGATGAAGATTTTATTGGACAGTTAAATACAGCTTTTGTTACAGATGGTTGGCTTTTTCACATCCCTGAAAATACAAAGTTAAATATCCCCATTGAGTTACAAAATATACAAATGGGGGGACAATCTCATATTTTTTCGGATATAAAAGTTGATAAAAATAGTCAAGTTATGTTTATTGAACATCAGGTTGGCAATGATAAAGATACCTTTGTCAGTTCAATATTTTCATTAAATGTTGCTGCTGATAGTGATGTTACGTGGATTCTCATTCGCAATCGTGATTTTAATTCTACACAATTTGGTCGATTTTGTGCTGTTCTTGATCAAAGAGCGAAGTTATCACTTTATGTCATTAATATAGGGAGTCAATTAAATCGCCAAGAAATCGATATTGAATTACAGGGAGAAGAATCTGACTTTCAATTACGCGTCATAAATTTATTATCAGGACAAACACATAGTGATCTTACAATGACTGTTCGTCACGTGGAAGAAAAATCAACATCAACCGAAATTATACGCAATGTGGTTACAGATAAGGCTGTTGGTGTTTTCCAAGGAATAATACGTGTTTCTCAAAAAGCGCAAAAAACAGATGCACGCATGGCTTGTAATAGCCTTATTCTTTCAGATGATGCAGAATTTAATGCAAAGCCTGAATTAGAGATTTTTGCTGATGATGTTGCATGCGGTCATGGTGCAACAGTTGCTAATATTAATCATGATTATCTTTTTTATCTCATGGCGCGCGGTATTCCATTTAAAACGGCTCGTGCACTTTTAATTAAAGGATTTATCTCTGAGCTTATTGATGACATCAAGCAAGATAATATTCAGATTATTTTGGAGAATATCATTGGTAAATGGCTTGAAAAAAATGTTTAAGGTGGAAAAAATGGAAAATAACGTACAAACATTTACTTATAATGTAGAAGAAATTCGGCGTGATTTTCCTCTTTTGCACCATCAAGTTTATGGAAAGCGATTAGCCTATCTTGATAGTGCTGCTTCTGCCCAAAAACCACAATCAGTACTCAGTGCAATGAATAATTATTATCACTATAGTTATGCTAATGTGCATAGGGGAATGTACTTTTTAGCCAATGCAGCAACGCAATCCTATGAAAATTCTCGTGAAACCGTTCGTGTTTTTCTAAATGCACAAAAAGCGGAGGAGATTGTTTTTACGAAAAATGCAACAGAAGCTATTAATACTGTTGCTTATGGTTGGGCTATGCCTAAACTCAAGGAAGGTGATGAGATTGTTCTAACGATTATGGAACATCATTCAAATATTATTCCTTGGCATTTTCTTCGGGAACAAAAAGGTGTTAAACTTATTTTTGTTCCTGTCGATGAAAATGGTGTTCTGCACATTGAAGATTTCCAAAAGTCTTTAAGCGAAAAAACGCGGCTTGTTGCTATAACGCATATGTCCAATATATTAGGAACTGTGCCTCCTGTTAAAGAGATTATTAAGCGAGCACATCAAAATTCTATTCCGGTTCTTGTTGATGGTTCTCAAGGGGCAGTACATTTAACCGTTGATGTGCAAGATCTCGATTGTGATTGGTATGTCTTTACAGGTCATAAGCTTTATGGACCCACTGGTATTGGTGTTCTGTATGGTAAAGAAGATAGATTAGAAGAAATGCGTCCTTTTCAAGGGGGAGGGGAAATGATCGAGGAGGTAACAACCGATAAGGTTTTTTATAATGCTCCTCCTTACCGTTTTGAAGCAGGCACTCCTCCTATCGTTGAATCTATTGGATTAGCAGCGGCTATTGATTATATACAAGAGAAAGGTTGTAGCACGATTCATGCCCATGAGAGGTCCCTTTTAGCTTATGCGCAGGAAAAACTTAAAATGGTTGAGTCATTGCGTATTTATGGTCATTCTCCCAATAAAGGAGCTATTATATCATTTACAATTGAAGGGATTCACGCCCATGATATCGCTATGTTTATTGATAGAAGAGGAGTTGCAATCCGCGCCGGAACTCATTGTGCTCAGCCTTTATTACAGCGCTTTGGTCTAGCATCTATTTGCCGCGTATCGTTAGCCATGTATAACACTCAAGAGGATATAGATCAATTAGTAGAAGCATTGCAAGAAACAAGGACATTTTTTAATGGCTGAATCAATTGAAGAGCGTCATTCTACAGAATCCGTTGAAACTGTAAGCGAAAATAAAAAATCTTACATATCAGCAATTCCAGCAGACGAAATTGATCGTATGACAAATGATATTATTGCTGCTCTCAAAACAGTTTATGACCCAGAGATTCCTGCTGATATTTATGAGCTAGGACTGATTTATCGTATTGATATTGAAGATGATCGTTCAGTAAAAATTGAAATGACTCTTACAGCACCGGGATGTCCTGTTGCAGGTGAAATGCCGGGGTGGGTAGAAAATGCAGTTAGTGCAGTTGAAGGGGTTTCGTATGTTGAAGTCACTATGACTTTTGATCCACCATGGACACCTGATTGTATGTCAGAAGAAGCTCAAATTGCTGTCGGATGGTACTAAAAGTATTGTTAAGAGACTCTAATCTAGCCATTCATGAATAAGCTGTTTACTTTTCACAAGCGTTTAAATTTAAGGGCGATCGCATGAGTTATAATAAACAAAAATTAGAACTCACTTGGATTGGAAAAGAAAAACGCCCCAAACTGGAACCTCGTATTTTATTGGAAGATCTTGAAAAATCTTATCACGCTCCGCACCAAGTATCTACCCAAGATATTTTTGATAATAAACTCATTTTTGGTGATAATTTGTTCGCGCTCAAAGCGCTGGAACAAGAATATATGGGGAAGGTAAAGTGTATCTATATCGATCCGCCTTATAATACAGGCAATGTCTTTGAACATTATGAAGATGGTTTGGAGCATTCCCTATGGCTCAGTCTTATGAGAGACAGGCTAGAATTGTTACATCGTTTACTGGCGGAAGATGGAAGTATTTGGATTTCCATTGATGATGATGAACAAGCCTATCTAAAAGTGATGATGGATGAAATTTTTGGTCGCCAAAATTTCATCAACAATATTATTTGGCAAAAGAAATATGCCCCACAGAATGATACAAAGTGGCTTTCCGATAACCATGATTTTATAATGGTTTATGCCAAAGATAAAACGATTTGGCGCCCTCAATTGCTTCCTCGTTCAAACGATATGGATGCGCGCTATAAAAATCCTGATAATGATCCTCGCGGTCCTTGGAAATCGGGAGATTTATCCGTGAAAAGAGTAACACCTAAGGACATTTATGAAATCATCACACCTTCTGGACGCAAAGTTATGCCTCCTAATGGTAGAAGTTGGGCGATGAGTGAAAAAAAATTCTCTGAATTATTGCAAGATAATCGTATTTGGTTTGGCCCCGCAGGAAGTAATGTTCCTTCTTTGAAGCGTTTTTTATCAGAAGTAAAGAATGGCATGGTTTCAATGACCATTTGGCTTTATGAGGAAGTAGGGCACAACCAAGATGCCAAAAAAGAAGTCAAAGCCTTTAATTCTTATAATGTTTTTACAACTCCTAAGCCCGAGCGATTAATGGAACGCATCATTCAACTTGCCACCAACTCTGGTGATCTTGTATTGGA